>CALLSU010000107.1:0-57420 GCA_938011935.1 uncultured Collinsella sp. | reverse complement strand
TACACTTTTCAAAACAATCTCTCCCTCCCCCCCCCCCCCCCCCCCCGTCGCCCCCGGGGGGGCGCCCCCCCCCCCCCCCCGACAGGGGGTATGCGGCAAAAGTTAGGCCATAAGCAGGCCGGTCTCCGAGACGTTCTTGTACCAGTACGCGCTCGCCTTGGGATAGCGCTTCTGGGTCTCAAAGTCGATGTAGAACAGGCCATAGCGCTTGTTATAGCCGTTGGTCCAGGAGAACTGGTCCTGCAGCGACCACACAAAGTAACCGTCGACGTTTACGCCGCCGTCGATTGCCTTGAGGATCCACGCGAGATGCTGACGCATGTAGTCGATACGAGGGGCGTCATCGATAAAGCCATCCTCGAAGTCGTCCTTATAGCCCATGCCGTTCTCGGTGATGTAGATCTTCTTGTAGTTGGGGTAATCGTTCTTAATGCGGAGCAGCAGGTCGTACAGGCCCTCGGGATAGATGATCCAGTCCCAATCGGTGGTGGGTACGCCTTCGCGCACGCACGACTCGCCCACGCCCTTGAGGAACCAGCGCGAGGAGCCCTTGTCGCCGGTGCCATTGTGGTTGATGTCGTTTTCGCCCTCGGCGGCACGCAGGAACTGGCACTTGTAGGTGTTGACGCCCAGGCAATCGTTGTAGGGGAGCGCGGCGGTCAGCGCGGCGATGTCCTCGTCGCGGACGTCGAGCTCGCCGCCGGCGATATGGGCCAGCTTGGTTGCGGCTTCCATGGTGTCGGCTGCATAGTGGCCGCGGAAGGTGGCGTCGAGCACCCAGCGGTTGTTGATGACGTCGGCCATGCGGGCGGCCTCGCAGTCGGCAGCGCTGTTGGGATCGAGGGGATACTTGGGCTCCAGGTTCTGGACAATGCCGATCTCGCCCTCAAAGCCGCCCTCATGGAAGGCGACGACAGCCTTGGCGTGGGCCACCATCATGTTGTGCATAAGCTGGAAGGCCTTGTCCAGGCGATACTTCTCGCCGTGCGGCCAGTTGCCGACGATAAAGCTGCCCTCGGCGGTCGCGGGGATCTCGTTAAAGGTAAACCAGTGCTTGACCTCGGTGAACTCGGCAAAGCAGAACTTGGCGTACTCGACAAAGGCGTCGATCGTCGTGCGCGTCAGGAAGCCCTCGCCGCCGTTCTGGTAAAAGGCCTCGGGCGTATCAAAGTGATCGAGCGTGACATAGGGGATAACGCCGGCTTTATTGCAGGTGGCAAAGAGCTCGTGATAGAAGGCAACACCCTCGGGGTTAATCTCACCAGTGCCGCTGGGGAAGATACGGCTCCAAGCGATGGAGACACGAATGCCGTTGATGCCGAAGCGCTGGCACAGGTCGATATCGACCGGGTACTTGTTGTAGAAATCGCTTGCGGGGTCGGGGGAGAAACGGCCCTGAGCAGCCAGGAAATCGTCCCAGGGCACTTTGCCCTTGCCGTGTGTACGGGTCTCGCCCTCAACCTGGTAAGCAGCGGTGGCGCCGCCAAACACAAAGCCGTCGGGGAACTGCATGGGGTTGGTCATGAGTCATCCTTTCTGTGGGATACGAATAGGGAGAGGTGCCCGAACTGGGGATCCGGGCACCAACAGAGGGAGGAACTAGTCGAGGTTCTCGCGGAGCCACTTGATGGCGCCAGCGGGGTCGCGGGTAAGGTCGATATATTCCTTGCCGCGCGGGGCGAGCAGCTTAATGCCCAGACGATCGGTGTCGGCCTTCATGTCGTTGTAGTAGCTACGGACCTGCGGGGCAAGCACGATAACGTCGTACTGATCCATGATGGCAGTGTGCTGGCCATAGGCGCCTGCGGAGGAAGCGATGTTCTCTCCGGTCTGCGCAGCACCTTCCTTGATGGCGTTGGCAAGCATGGCAGAGGTGCCGGCGCCGGCGCACAGGACGAGGACCTTCAGGCCATCGACATCCTTCTTAGCGGATGCGTCAGAGGCGGGCTCGGGCTGATCGGCGACAGGCTTGCTGTCGGCGGCAGCGGCGGTCGGCTCGACGGAAACGGTAACCTGCTCGACAGCGGGCGCAGGGGCGTTGGCAGCGATGGTGGCAGCACCATCGGACTCGAGACCCAGCTCGGCGGCGCGCTCGGCCTCCTGGTCGCAGAGCAGCTTATCGTATGCCTTCAAGAACGGCAGGTAGATGATGGCGTCCAGCAAGATGATGATCGCGACAAACACCAAGGCGATAAGCTGGAAGTTCGTGGTGATGAAGATGCCGATGGGAGCGGGGGTAGCCCAAGGCACCACGAAGGAGAAGCCGTTCATGCCCACGTTGTCGATAAAGAACTTGGCAACACTCACGTTGACGCAGCCGGCGGCAACAAAGGGGATGAGCATGTAGGGATTAAGGATCATCGGCGCGCCAAAGAGCAGCGGCTCGTTGACAGCAAAGGCAACAGGAACAATCGAGGCCTTACCGACGGCTTTGAGCTGCTTGGACTTCATAAAGAGAATCAGCAGAAGCGGCACGATGAACGTGGCGCCGGTGCCGCCGAACTCACCCACGAGCGACATGTTGAAGGTGAGGGAATGGGCGGGGTGACCACCGGCCAGCAGAACCTGCAGGTTCTCGGCCTGGTTGGCAAGACGGATGGGGTCGATGCCCGGCTGGACGATCGAGGGGCCGTGGACGCCGATGAACCAGAAGAACGCGGTGGCTGCCTGAATAAGGATGAGTCCGGGGTAGGTCTCTGCTGCAGTGAAGAGCGGGGAGAGCAGCTTGATGAGCAGCTCGGAGAACGGAACGCCCATGAGGTTGCGCACGACGACATCGATGATGCCGCAGATGATGACGGCGCCGCCAAAGGGGATGATGTCACGGAAGTTCTGAGCGATGGCGCCCGGGACCTCCTTGGGCAGCTTAATGGTCAGATCGCGAGAGACGCAGAATTTGTAGACCCACACGGTGATGAACGCGGCGATATAGGCCGAGAACAGACCGCGCGTGCCCATGCTGGTGCAGTCGAAGACCGAAAGCTCGGAGCCGTTGAACTTGGTGGTGAACTGCGTAACGGCGAGCAAAAGCATACTGCACTGGGCGGCCACCATGGTGGAGCCGTCGTTGAGCACTTTGCCGGCGGGCATGCGACGGTTCATGGAAGCCGTGAAGTTCTTGGCAGTGGTGCCGGCAACCATGATGCCCATGACGCCCATGGTGAAGTTGTACAGCTTGTTGCACCAGTCGATGAGCGGCTGGGGCAGCGTGATGCCAACTACGCCAGGAAGGGTGGCAATGAGCAGGAAGATCGAAGAGGTGAGGACGATGGGCATGCACCCAAGGAATCCGTCCTTAATGGCCTGGAGGTAGACGTTCCTCGAGATCTTCTCAAAGAACGGTTGATGCTTTTCGAGCATCTTTACGATGGCGTCCATAGAGCTCCTTTGCTGCTCGATGCGCGATGCATGTGGATGGAACTGGTCGTCGATGGATGGTCAGGACTGCCCGGAAACCTTCCTGTATAAGGAAGGCATTGCGAAATGACAACGTTGTCATTTCGTTAATGACAACGTAAGACATTTTTGGAAGAGCAACAAGGATATACGGGTGAGCGGTCGATATTGTCCGGTAAACGGTTGATTTATCAGTCAGGCAGGTAGTGTATGCTAGAACGCAAAAAACAAGCGATGCAAAACCGACTGGAGAAGTAGTGGCAACGATGGACAAGAAAAATGTCTCAATGAATGATGTGGCAGTTGCCGCGGGCGTTTCTCTCAAGACGGTGTCGCGCGTGATCAACGAGCCCGATAGCGTGCGAGAGTCGACACGCGATAAGGTCCATTCGGCAATGGAGGCGCTCGGGTTTCGAGCCAACTTTGCCGCTCGTTCGCTCAAGTTGGGCCGTTACGGGTGCATCGGCGTTGTGCTGTTTCACTTGTCAGGCGGTGCCGTGGACATGATTGACGGTATCGCCGATGCCGCCGAAGAGCGAGGCTTTGCGCTCACGATGATCAAAAAGCGGGCGGGGGAGAAGATGACCCTTGCCGATGCGGCACGCAGGATGTCGCAGCTTCCCGTTGACGGCATGATCTTCAACCTGCGTCAGATGGTCGATGACTTTGATACTTTTGAGGCGCCGAAAGACCTCAAGACGGTGATTATCACATCAATGGAACATCCTACCTGCTCCACCGTCAGTGACGATCAAGAGGGTGGTGCGCGCATGGCGTGCGAGTACTTCTTAAATCGTGGGCACAAGAACGTGTACTTCGTCTCTGGTAAGAAAGAAGCGCTGTCGAGCCAGTGCCGTATGAAAGGTTGGCGAGCGGCGCTCGAGGCGCGTGGCATTGAGCCGCCCGAGCCTCTGCAAGGCGATTGGAATGCGGATAGTGGCTATGCCGCGGGCCTTGTGCTTGCCGATAAGCCCGATTGCACGGCGGTCCTCGCCGCTAACGACTGCATGGCAAACGGCGTGATGATGGCTCTACGTGACAAAGGGCTCAGTGTGCCCGACGATGTGTCCGTGATCGGCTTCGACGATGAGCTCTATAAGACGATTCCCAACTCGATTCTGACGTCGGTGAAGTTTCGCCACCGCGAGCTGGGCGTCCGTGCGCTTAACGAGGTCGTCGCAGGTCTGGAAGCCCCGAGCTCCAGAAGCCGTACGCTCGTCTCGGGCGTGCTGATCGAGCGTTCTAGCGTGAAGGACCTGCGGGCGTAGACGTGCTCGGCTCGTTCATCTCAATCTGTAACAGGTAGAGCCGAAAATCTCAGCTAGTTGTTACAGATTTAGACAATTCGGTCCGGCTTATTCCGTTTGTCTCGATCTGTAACAACTAGACGGTCAAAAGTGGTCTACATGTTACAGATCGAGATTGTTCGGCCCGGGCCGCCCGTTCGTCTAAATCTGTAACAGCTTGGACCGAAAAACTCGGCTAGATGTTACAGATTGAGACAAGCGGCCCCCGAACCGCCTAAAAACGCCGGGGGCGGCGCGCCGTGTGACGTGCCGCCCCCGGCTGAGAAATGGGGACAGGTTATGTGGGCGGGCGACCCCGCCAGCCGCTAGTTCAGACGACGGGTCTGCGCCACGTGCTTATACCAGTATGCGCTTGCCTTGGGCGTGCGCTTCTGGGTTTCAAAGTCAACGTAGAAGAAGCCATAGCGCTTGTTGTAGCCATTGGTCCAGGAGAACTGATCCTGCAGGCTCCACAGGAAGTAGCCGCCTACGTTGACGCCCACCTCCATGGCCTTGAGCAACCAGCGCAGGTGCTGCTCGATGTAGTCGATGCGCGGCTGGTCGTCCACAAAGCCGTCTTTGTAGGGGTCCTTGTAGCCCATGCCGTTCTCGGTGATGAAGATCTGCTTGTAGTTGGGGTAGCGCTGCTTAATGTAGACGAGCAGATCGAACAGGCCCTCGGGATAGATGATCCAGTCCCAGTCGGTGGTGGGGACGCCGGGCTTGTTCACATGCTCGCCAATGCCCTTAACGCGCCAGCGGCCAGTGCCCTTCTCGCCCGTACCGTTGTGGTGCAGGTCGTTTTCGCCATCGTAGGCCTTCAAGAAGCGGCACTGGTAGTTGTTAACGCCCAGGTAGTCGTTGTAGAGCGCGGCCTCGCGCATGATTTCCAGATCCTCGTCTAGGATCTCGATGGTGCCGCCCGAGACGGCAGCCAAGCGGTTGGCGCACTCGAGGGTGTCGGGCGCGTAGTCGCCGCGGAAGGTGGCGTCGAGCAAGAACTGGTTCTGCAGCACGTGCTCGTTGTTGGCGGCTTTGATGTCGGCGGGGTCGTTCTCGTTGAGCGGATACTTAAACTCCAGCGACTGGATGACGCCGATCTTGCCCTTAAAACCGCCGTTGTGGAAGGCCAGTACTGCCTTGGCGTGGGCGAGCATCATGTTGTGCTCGCACTGGAAGGCCTCGGCCAGATGCGCCTTAACACCACCGGGGAAGGTGCCCTCGATGTAGGTGTTGGAGGCGTCGGCCCAGATCTCGTTAAAGGTGAACCAATAGGTCACCTGGTCGGCGTACTCCTTAAAGCAGAAGGTGGCAAAGTCCACAAAGGCATCGATGGTCTCACGGTTGAGGAAGTCGCCCTTCTCAAAGAGGGGCAGCGGTGTATCGAAGTGATGCAGCGTGACGAACGGCTCAACATGGTGCTTATGGCACTCGGCGAAAAGGTCGTGGTAGAACTGAACGCCCTCGGGGTTAATCTCGCCGGTACCGTTGGGGAAGATGCGGCTCCAGGCGATGGAGAGGCGAATGCCGTTGATGCCAAACTCCTCGCACAGCTCCAGGTCGACGGGGTACTGGTTGTAGAAGTCCGAAGCGGGATCGGGGGAAAAGCGCCCCTGGGCCTCCAAGAAGTCATCCCAGGCGACTTTGCCCTTACCGTGCGTGCGGGTCTCGCCCTCTACCTGGTAAGCAGCAGTGGCGCCGCCAAAGACAAAGCCCTCGGGAAACTGCGCAGGCGGGTTGGTGACGCTAGCGGGGTTAACGGACATGATGATCCAATCGTCTAAATCGAAGGGCCAGCCGGCTGTGGATGGTCGGCTGGCCTTGGGCGTTACTTACTTCGAAAGTTGCTCGCTTACGAAGGCGAGAGACTTATCGCCGTTCTGGGAGAGCTCGATGTACTGCTTACCGCGACAGGCGACGCACTTGTTGCCCGCGCGCTCGCAGTCCTTCTGCAGGTCGGCCAAGTAGCTGGCAGCCTGCGGGGCCAGGACGACCAGGTCAAAGTCGGGGAGCATGTCGACGTGGTTACCATATGCCTCGGCAGCGGTCTCAAGATTGATGCCGCGCTCCTTGGCGGCCTTGGCCAGCGCGTTGGCGAGCAGGCCCGAGGTTCCGCCACCCTGGCAGAGCACGAGTACGCGCTTGCCGTTGAGGTCGCTGGCGGTTGTTGCCTCAGTGGCGACAGCGGCGGGAGCGGCGGGGGCGTCGGCCTTCACGGCCTCGGCAGCAGCGCCGGCGGCAACGCTCTTGGCGTCAGCCTTGCCCTGGAAGGCATCGTTGAGCTTGGCGGCCTTCTCGGCGTTCTTGGCGGCGAGCTCCTCCTGGGAAATCTCGGCCTCCTCGGCGCACTTCTGGGCGTCGTAGGCACGGAAGAACGGGTAGTACAGAACGAAGTCGACGACCAGGATAAGGGCGAGCATCACAAAGGCGAGCGGCTGGAAGCCCAGGCCCATGATGGTGCCGATGGGGCCGGGGACGGTCCAAGGCAGCGTGTACATAAAGCCGTTCATGCCCAAGAAGTCGATAAAGATCTTGAGGATCCAGATGTTGGCGATCGGGGCAAAGACAAACGGGACAAAGAAGACGGGGTTGAGCACGATGGGCGCGGCGAACAGCAGCGGCTCGTTGACGGCAAAGCAGACGGGGACGATGGCGGCCTTACCGACGGCGCGCATCTCCTGGGACTTAGCCAGGAAGCAGAACATAAAGACCAGGACGAGCGTGGCGCCGGTGCCGCCCATGCAGACGACGAAGTACTGGGCACCCTGGGTCAGGACAGCGGAAGCGTGCTGGCCAGCCTGGAACGCAGCCAGGTTGTCGGTCATGTTGGCAACGAGGGCGGCGGCGATGGCGGGCTCGACGATCGAGGGGCCGTGGACGCCCACGAACCAGAACAGGCTCATGGCGCCGTAGATCACAGCGAGGCCGATGTAGCCATCGGCAGCGGTGAACAGGGGCTGGAACACCTGGATGACGCCCTGGGCAAAGCAGAAGCCAAAAGCAGCGCGGAAGGCGATGTCAAAGACCCAAAAGACGGTGATGCAAACGGAGAAGGGGATGATGTCCTTAAAGGTCTGCGAAATGTTGGGCGGAACCTGCTCGGGCATCTTGACGGTGATGTTGCGCTTAATGAAGAACTTGTAGATGATGCCAGTCACAAACGCAGCGATGAAAGCGGTCAGCAGGCCCTTGGAACCAAGGTAGGTGGTGTTGAAACCGCTGGCGGCGTCCGTGGCGATCGTGTCGCTCGAAAGGAGCAAGAAGCCGATGATGGCCGCGCACATGCATGAGATAAAGTTAATCTGGTTATTCTTGGGCAGGTCGCGGTTCTGAGCGTCGGCGAAGTGCTTGGCCGTGGTGGCAGCGCAGGCGATGGCCAGGATACCCATGGAGTAGTTGTAGCACTTCCACAGGGCGTTGTTGATGTCATCGGGCCAGTAGAAACCCCAGATGTTGGGGACCGAGGCTACCAGGCAGAAGATGGACGAGAAGATGATGATGGGGATGACGGAGATAAAGCCGTCGCGGATCGCCTTGAGGTACTTGTTGCGGGCGATCGCGTTGAAAAAGGGCTGGCCCTTTTCGATGATGGCGATGAGTTGCTCCATGCAATGCTCCTAAGAGTCGGTGGGTTAGCAACGATGGTAGTTTTTGACTTTCGGTTGCCAAAATGTTGACGTTGCCATTTTGTGACACAAAAAAAGAAGCGAACCGATGGTTCCTGTGCCTGCGAACCGTCGAATCCTTACGCGTAAACGTTTGAGCCGCCCGGTGGCTCTGTGTTTGCACAATGGCAACGTTAACATTTGGGCGACAAAAGCCGTTCGGGGAAGCAAAAATGTCGGTGAACGGTAGGTTTTGAGTGGTGAGCGTATGGTGGGGGAGGCGTTGGATATACTTGAAGACGTTTCATTTGAATGCGCAGGGTGCAACCAATGGCATCGTTGACATAGAAAGATCGACCTATGGCCGCTGTTAAAAAATCGGTATCCGTCAAAGACGTAGCGCGCCTCGCGGGCGTCTCGGAGCAGACGGTCTCACGCACCGTGCACGATTCGCCCAGCGTGCGCCCCGAGACCAAGGAACGCGTGCGTGCCGCCATGCGCGAGCTGGGGTATCGCCCCAATTTCGCCGGTCGATCGCTGCGCCGTGGCAAGTTTAAGACCGTCGGCGTCGCCATGTTCAACATTACCGGTACCGGCAACCTCGACCGTATGGAGGGCTTTGCCGCCGCGGCCGACAAACATGGCTATGCCATCACCCTCACTAAAGTAGACGGGCATCCGTATACCCTCGAGAGCGCATCGTCACGCATGAGCGCGCTGCCGGTAGACGGCATGGTCGTGATCATGAACCGCATGCCGGCAGACTTTGGCACTTTTGAGCCGCTGCCCGGCATGCAGACGGTGCTCGTTACGATGTTGGAGCACCCGCTCTGTTCAACGGTCGATAACGACCAGTTCGATTGTTCGCGCCAGGTGGTCGAGTACTTGCTGGGGCGGGGGCACAAAACCGTGCACTTTATCTCGTGTCCCGAGCGCTCGCTTTCGGGCATGCGGCGCGAGGAAGGCTGGCGCGAGACATTGCGTGCGCATGGCATTGAGCCCCCGCAGCTCGTGCGCGGCGATTGGACGGCACAGAGCGGGTATGCTGCCGGTCAGGCTCTGGCGGAAGATCCGACCTGTACGGCCATTTATGCTTCCAACGATGCCATGGCCTACGGCTGCATTCGCGGGCTCGAGTCGTGCGGAAGGCGTGTGCCCGAGGACGTGAGCGTGGTGGGTGTTGATGACAGCCTGGGCGATATCGTGCCCGACCGTCGCCTGACCACGGTGCGCTTTGACAACAAGCGCGTCGGCATGTGGGCGGTCGACAAGATTGCCAGCGCCGATGGGGGTGCGTCTGGCGTGGAGCACATGCTGA
Source organism: uncultured Collinsella sp. (assembly GCA_938011935.1). Taxonomy (GTDB): domain Bacteria; phylum Actinomycetota; class Coriobacteriia; order Coriobacteriales; family Coriobacteriaceae; genus Collinsella. The sequence continues at coordinate 47,815 of CALLSU010000107.1, read as the reverse complement.
TTCCCGGTGTGCTCGTAGAGGGCGATACGGTGCGCGATTTGCGTTAGGGTGCGGCCCTGTTTGGGTTGCCGCTAATTGTGTTCGATATTGTTCAGATTGGTTTATAAACCGTTCACGGGCGAAAAGTGACCGTTCATAGTTCGAAATTACGTTTTGAGCTGTTCTTTTTTGTTTGAATGTTATTGTTTCTGTCATACACAACGCAGCGCGTATGCCCGGACGCGATGCTCTCCATTGGTTCATATGTGAAAGGAACGCAATATGGCAACCAAAGAAGAAATCTCGATGGTTGGATTCGAGATCGTCGCATACGCAGGTGACGCCCAGACCGATCTGCTTGCAGCGCTCGATGCTGCTCGCGAGGGTGACTTTGAGAAGGCCGAACAGCTGCACAAGGATGCCAGCGATGCGCTCATCGGTGCCCACGACACGCAGACCAAACTGCTTTCGCAGGAGGCCGGCGGTGGCGAGATGGAGATGACCTTCATCATGGCTCACGCTCAGGACACTCTCATGACCACTATGATCCTGGAGAAGCAGACCCGCTTTACCATCGATGCCTACAAGCGCATCGCCGAGCTCGAGGCCAAGCTCGCCTAACGAGCCCTCACAGCCAAGTCCCCTTCCAAAAGCTCTGCCGCTACCCGCGGCAGGGCTTTTTCTGTCCTCCTCCAAGTTGCGGTGAAATGGGGACTGAATAGGGGCCGGCGGGCGCAAAACAATCCCTATTCCACCGCAACTCATCCCGAGACAGTCATTGGGGACGTTCTTAAACGACTAGTCGTTGGGGGGCAGTCTTGGTGCGCTCCGTTCGTCCTCCCGTTCGATTTTTGCTCGGTGGGTATACTTCCTTTCGCATTAAACGCCGGACTGAGGAGGTATCCAAATGCCGGATAACGGGTCAATACAAAAAAGAGACGCGCACGAGATGGCTCATGGGCGTCCTGTCCAGATAGCCGAGCACACGACGGTAACCGAGCTGCAGCCCAGTCTGTCCGATGTCGTGTGCACAAACAAAAAGCTGCAGATTGGCTTTATCGTTGCGCTCGTGGTCCTGGCACTGCTGTCGGGCTTTGTAGCTCGTCCGCATTTCGCCGATACCAAAACTTGGGACTCTACCATCGAGGTCATCGACCAAAAGAAGGGCAACGTTTTGGCGCTCACGGCTTCATGCGTTGCTCTGTCTGCGGGTATTACCGCGCTGCCGGGTGATACGGGAACGCCGGTTGCCGAGCAGCTCGCACAGCTTTCGGGCAACCTTGGTATCGTGCTTGCCGTGCTATACCTAGAGAAATATTTGCTCACGATTTTGTGGTCGGTTGGCCTGGGCATCTTAATCCCGTTTGCGTTGGTGCTCTTTGCGGTGTCGCTCGGCATTCACGGGCGCTGGAGCACGAGCACTGTCCTGCGCCGTGTGGCGACGCGCGTGCTGGTGGTTGCCGTGATCGGTATGGCGCTTGTGCCTGCGAGCGTATGGGTGTCGCAGAAGGTCGATGAAACGTATCGCGTAAGTATTGAGCAAGCTGAGCAAAAGGCTGCGGACGCTGCGGACGCGGCCGACACCACGGACAAGTCAGCCGAGACCAGCTCAAAATCGAACAAGAAAAAATCCGCGGCCACGGAGTCCAAAAACGTGCTCGAGCAGTTGACTGATGGGGCCTCGAACCTGGTCACGTCGGTGACCAGCGGCGCCAAGCAGATGACCAACGAGATCGTGCAGCAGGTGACCGATCTGATTGAAGGCGTCATCGTGATGATCGTGACCTCGTGCGTGATTCCTCTACTGGTGCTCGTGGCGTTCCTGTGGCTGGGACACACGCTTTTGGGAATTGACATTTCCGGCCCGGCGAACTATTTGACGGGCCGCTTTCTGAGCGTTCCGTCCAAGCACGCCAAAAAGGGTGGGCAGTCAGAGTAGCTAAAACAGCTGTAAATACCGGGACATACCGCTGAAGGGCGGCCGAGACACGTTCTCGGTCGCCCTTTTGTTTGTTGAACACGTGGGCGCTACGTCCGCGCCGGGCTCAAACGGTCAGCAATCATCCGTGAATGGTGTTTGTTCAAAAAAGAACAAAGATAAACAAATTATTGTTGCAGTCGGTGTTCGAATGTGTTCAAATAAACACGAACAGTGAAGAACCGCACATTCAGATGTCCGGACCTGAACGCGATTCAACACTTCCAAACAGAAACTACGCACCTGCGTATCTCTCAAGGAGGATGTCATGAGGGTTGTAATCGCTTCCGATGCCGACGGTATGTCGATGAAGGAGTCCATCAAGGAGATGCTCATCGCCGACGGTCACGAGGTCGTCGACTATTCCGAGACCCCTGCCGCGGACTTTGTCGATTCCGCGACCGCCGTTGCCAAGGACCTGCTGGAGCACAAGGACTCCCAGGGCTTTGCATTCGATAAGTACGGCGTCGGCTCCTATATGGCCGCCGTCAAGATCAAGGGCATGGTCGTCGCCAACATTTCCGACGAGCGTTCCGCTTACATGACCCGCGAGCACAACGGCTCGCGCATGGTCACCATGGGCCCGGGCGTTGTGGGCACCGAGGTCGCCAAGAAGATCGCCCGCGAGTTCCTGCGTGCACAGTACGCCGGCGGCCGTCACCAGATCCGTGTCGACATGCTCAACAAGATGGCCTAACGAGAGCCACCGAGAACTCGAACTTCTACCTCAACTTGTGAATTCAGACGAAAGGACGTTCTGATGAAGAAGACCATCGCAATCGGTTGCGACCATATCGTTACGGACGAGAAGATCTATCTGGCCGACCGCCTGGAGCAGGCTGGCTACAAGGTGCTCGACTGCGGCACCTACAGCCACACCCGTACGCACTATCCCATCTATGGCAAGGCCGTGGGCGAGGCTGTTGCCAGCGGCAAGGCCGACTTTGGCGTGGCCCTGTGCGGCACCGGCATCGGCATCACCAACGCCGTCAACAAGGTTCCCGGCGCCCGCTGCGCCCTGGTCCGCGACATGACCTCTGCCCTGTATGCCCGTCGCGAGCTCAACGCCAACATCGTGGGCTTTGGTGGCAAGATCACCGGCGAGTTCCTGATGGCCGATATCATGCTTGCCTTCCTGGAGGAGCCCTACGAGAAGACTCCCGAGCACGACGCCCTGATCGCCAAGATCGACGCCTGCAATAAGGCCGACGCCGAGGCTCAGGCTGACCCGCACTTCTTTGACGAGTTCCTCGAGAAGTGGGACCGCGGCGAATACCACGACTAAGGAGGTTCCGGCGTTCTACCGAACGCCAGACCAGTCGACGCTGCGAAGCCATCTGGCGGGCAATCTGCCGTTCAGCTTCGGCGGCATGACCAGAAGGTCAATGCCGCCTCGCTTCACGGCACCTTGCCTCGCCAGCTGACTTCTCGCTGACGTTGGGGGTACCTGTGGGGTTACCGCTGTTGTTGCGAAGCTTTCTGGTTCAGCAAGCTGCTCCGATAACACGTTTGCTTGCTGAGCTTGTGGGCTTCGTTTTGGCGGGACCCGGTATTCTGCAGCTTTTCAATTGACGGCTCGCGTTTCTGTGAGGGGGCGCGGGCCGGTTTTCTATCAGCCCTATTGACTTGGCGGGCTGTTGTAAGAAAGGGAAGGCTCCTATGGAGTTTGTTCTTGATAACGGTTCTATCCGCGTAGCACTGAGCACGGCGGGCGGGTCGTTCACTTCTATTGCGGCCAACGGCCGTGAGTACTTGTGGCAGGGTGATCCGGCGGTCTGGTCGGGGCAGGCGCCCATTTGTTTCCCGATCTGCGGTGGCCTTCGTGACGGTCACGCAACGACCATGGGTGGCCGCGAGGTAAAGCTCGCCCGCCACGGCTTTGCGCGCAAACAGGAGTGGAAGCTCGAGGAACAGAGCGACAACATGGTTGCGCTGAGCCTAAGCTCTACCGACCATGCCGAGTTGCTCGAGCAGTACCCGTATCCGTTTAAGATCGTTGCTCGTTACACGATTGATTCGGAAAAGGTGGCCGTGTCGTACGAGGTGACCAATGAGGGCACCGAGGACATGCCGTTCTTTGTGGGCGGTCACCCCGGCTTTAAGTGTCCGCTCGACGAGGGCGAGTCCTATGACGACTACGAGCTTCGTTTTGAACAGCGTGAGGCCACCGAGCTCTGTACTGCCGTTCCCTCGACGGGCCTGATTGATGTTGAGCATCGCAGCAAGAACCCCATGATCGGCCAGAACCTGCCGCTTACCCATGAACTCTTTGACTTCGCGGAGACCATCTTCGACGTGCTCGAGAGCCGCGTGGTTACGCTGACCAAGAAAACCGAGGACAAGGGCGTGCGCCTGACGTTCCCCGATATGTCGTTCCTGATTGTGTGGAGCAAGCCAGAGGGCGACTTTGTGGCTGTTGAACCGTGGGGTGGTCTGTCCACCTGCTCCGACGAGGACGATATCCTGGAGCACAAGCGTGGCTGCCTGGTGGCCAAGCCGGGGGAGACTGTTACCCGCGGCTTTGAGATCGAGATCCTTTAACGAGTTATCGTATGTTTGGGGCGGGTCATGCCGCCCCGGAACAGGAGTTCAACATGATTCTGACCGTTACCATGAACCCGTCGATTGATACGCGCTATCAGCTCGACAAGCTGATCATCGACGATGTTAACCGTGTGACGCCCGAAAAGACCGCTGGCGGCAAGGGCCTCAACGTGAGCCGTGTGCTGCTGCAGTTGGGCGACGATGTGCTCGCGACCGGTCTGCTCGGCGGCCACATGGGTGCCTATATGGCCGAGCTTATGGATGCCGACGGCGTCAAGAACGACTTTGTGCCCATCGCCGGTGAGACGCGCATTTGCTTGAATATTCTGCACGAGGGCAATCAGACCGAGCTGCTGGAGAGCGGCCCGCAGATCGCCCCGGCCGAGCTCGAGGCCTTTACGGCCAAGTTTGCCGAGCTTGCAGCGAAGGCGGACGTCGTGACGCTTTCGGGCTCGCTGCCGCGTGGCGTCGATGCCGGCTACTATGCCGAGCTCGTCAAGATCGCCGAGGAGGCGGGCGCCAAGGTGCTGCTCGATACCTCGGGTGCATCGCTGGAGGCCGCGCTGGAGTCCGACGCTAAGCCTGAGCTCGTAAAGCCCAACCTGACCGAGATCAACGGCCTGCTGGGTACGTCCTTTACGACCGATGATGTCGATGTTCTGCGCGAGGCGCTTGCCGCCGATGACCGTTTTGCCGGTATCCCCTGGGTTGTCGTTTCGATGGGCGCTGCCGGTTCGGTGGGCTTCCATGAGGGCCGCGCGTTCCGCGCCAAGACGCCCGCGATTGCGGCTGTGAACGCGACGGGTTCCGGCGACTCGACCATCGCCGGCTTTGCGCATGCCATTGCTGCTGGTGCCGACGACGTCACGGTGCTCAAGACCGCCAATACCTGCGGCAAGCTCAACGCCATGGATCCCAAGACCGGCCACCTGGTCATGGACCGCTGGGACGAGGTCTACAACAGCGTTGTCGTGACTGAACTGTAGGGTTACGCGGTTTTACCAAACCGCGTAACGGCGCGACGCTGCAAACGCCCCTAAGCGGCAATCTGACGTTCAATCGTCGGCATGACCAAAAGGTCAATGCCCTCCTCTTTCACGTCACCTTGCTCGCTTAGGGGCGTTTTCGCTGTCGTTGCCAAGACACCGGCGTTGCCTTGGTCGCAAATAGTCATTGGGGACGCTCTTTAATGACTAGTCGTTTAAGAACGCCCCTTAAGAATGACCCCAATGACTACACTCAAAAACGGCGCCCGTCGGTGATGTTGCCGGCGGGCGCCGTTGTCGTGTAGACGCTATTTGTTGAGTGCGTGCGTTCGAGCTCGCATGCTATAGCGAGTCGATAAAGCGCTGTTGGGCGGCGCGTCCTGCCTCGTCCCACTTAAAGACGCCGGCGTTGTCGAGCACGTGGCCAAACACCACGCCGACCTCTTCGTGCAGGATGTCGATGGCGTTGTCGGCCGTAAGCTCGTCGGCGCGGCGGGCAAAGACGTCCTCAGCCCATGCGGCGTGGCTGCGGCAAAGGTCGTCGCCCTCGAGCGCGCCGGCAAGGTCGTAGCTGGCATCTGCCTTGGCCGCCAGCAGGTGCTCGCGGACAGCGCCGAGCTCGGGAACCAAGCGCGGCGGCAAAATGGCCAGGCCCATGACCTCGATCAGGCCGATGTTCTCCTTTTTGATGTGGTGGTACTCAGCATGCGGATGGAATACGCCCAGCGGATGCTCGTCGGTCGTGATGTTGCAGCGAAGCGCCAGGTAGGCCTCGTAGATTTCGCCGCCGGCGTTGCCGCGGGAGTCGACGCGGCGGATGACGGGCGTCACGGTGTTGTGGGCCACGCCGTCGGCCGTGTGTGCGATGACGCCAACCGACTCATCGGTCCACTCGCGCCAGGCAAGGATAATCTTCTCGGCGGCGTCGAGCAGCTGGGCGCGGTCGTGCGATCGTAGTCGCAGCACCGAAAGCGGCCACTGTAACACGGTACCGATGACCTGGTCAAAGCCCGGCACGCTAAACTGCGAGACCTCGGCGGCGTGCATCATGGGGAACTCGTGCGCGCCGCCCTGGAAGTGGTCGTGCGACAGAATCGAGCCGCCCACGATGGGCAGGTCGGCGTTGGAGCCAATAAAGTAGTGCGGGAACAGGTCCACAAAATCGAGCAGGCAGGTCAGCCCCTTGCGGTCGACGTGCATCGGGCGATGCTCGGAGCTCATAGCAATGCAGTGCTCGTTAAAGTATGCGTACGGGCTGTACTGGAAGCCCCAGCGCTCGCCGTTGAGCTGGATGGGGATAACGCGCAGATTCTGGCGAGCGGGGTGGGCGCCGCCGTCGGCTGCGGCGGAGCGTCCGGGGTAGCCCTCGTTTTCGATGCAGAGCTGACAGGCGGGATACTTCTCGCCCGTGTTTTTGGCGGCGCCGGCCGCGGCAATATCGCGCGGGTCCTTCTCGGGCTTCGACAGGTTGATGGTGATCTCCAGGTCGCCCCAGTTGGTGGGGGTGCTCCATTTGATGTTGCGCGCGATGGCGGCACGGCGCACGTAGCCGGCGTCGCAGCACAGACCGTAGAACCAGTCGGTCGCGGCGCGGGGCTCGTTGACGCCCATACGTCCGTTGAACTCCTCGTTTACAACCGAAGGCCTCGGCATGAGCACGCCCATGATGCGCATAGCGATGCGGTCGCGGCCCGACGTCGTGTCCTCGGCGGCGCCGTTGGCAACGGCAGCCTCGGAAAGCGAGGCAAGCGTGCCCTCCAGGTCAAAGTCGGGCAGGGTATCGGGGTGCAAGAGCGAGAGCTTCTCGTTCTGCAGCGCCCAGGTCATGTCGAGCGCGGGGCCCGTGGCGCCGATGCACTCCAAAATGGTGTTGTATGCCCAGATGCGGTCGTCCTGTCCGATCATCGATCGGTGGATGGCATATTCGATAAGGCCCTGGGCAGCCTCGCGCACGTCGGTCATTACAGCCATGCCGCGTAAGCCCCCTTGTCAGAAATTGCGTAGTGGCGGGCAGAGCCCTCGCCCAGCCAGCCGTTCATCTTGGCGATGAAGGTGTCGACCAGGTCGAGCGGCACGAAGGCCTGGATGGTGCCACCAAAGCCGCCACCGTGGATACGGACGGCGCCTCGGCCGTCGAGGACATGCTCGGCCAGTGCCAGGGCGTACATGGAAGGCTGCTCGGAGCCCAGCTTGGCAACGACATTCTGCAGGTACATGGCAGAGCTGGCGCCGGACTCGCGCGTCAGGACCAGGAACTGGTCGATGTCGCCGGCGTTGAGCGCTGCCCAGCGCTTGTCGACCAGGCCGTTTTCGTACCAGTAGTGAACGGCGCGCAGGCAGGCACGGTCGCCCAGCTTGGCGCGCAGCTCGGGGAGCTTGGCGTCAAAGTCCGCCACGTTTACCTCGCACAGGCGTGCCTTGCCAAACTCGGCAGCGACGTCCTGCATCTCGCGCGGAACGGCGGCGTAGTCGTCGGTAGCTGCCACATGGTCGGCGCCAACCTTAACGAGCACGAGCGCATAACCGTGATCCTCAAAATTGAGCTCGAGCTTCTGGGTTTTAGGCTGAGCCTGGTCCTCAAAGTCCATGTAGGCAAGGCCACCCAGGCACACAGCGGCCTGGTCCATCAGACCGCAGGGCTTGCCATAGTAGTTGTTCTCGGTGCGCTGGCTCATCTGGGCGAGTGCGACGGGCTCGATGGCGGGTGCGCCCCAGAGGGTTTCCATGGCACGACCGTACGCGGCCTCGACGGCGGCAGAGCTGGAAAGGCCGCCGCCCGAGGGGACGGAGCAGGTGAAGGCGAAGTCGAAGCCGTGGGGCTCAACACCCAGAGCAGCGATTTCGTGGGCCATGCCGCGGACGAGGCTCGCGGACGTGCCCTTCTCGGACGCTTGAATATCCAGCGTGTCGAGCATGATCTCAAAGGTGGGGTAGCCCTCGTCGGCGACGCGGACCTTGTTGGAGTCGGTTGCCACGGCGATGCCGTCGACAGCGACATCGAGCGAGCCGGCGATGACGTGGCCGCCCTCGTGGTCGGTGTGGTTGCCACTGATCTCGGAGCGGCCGGGCGCGTGCACATAGAGCACCTGGCGATCGCCGATGGGCCCAAACTCCTCCTCAAACAGCTTGGTGAGCGTGGCGAGTGTCTTTTCGTCGGGGGTGGTCATCGGAGTCCTTTCCTTGGCGCGTACGGGTAAGTTTTGCGCCGTTATGAGTACGTTAACAACTTGAAGCGGCATGAACCAAGTGTTCACGATGCCGCACGTTACGGGCTATGTTAACGTACTCATAACACAACTCTTGTCACTTTTTGAGAATCTGGTAATCGGTAGAAATACAGCCGTGAACGGTACTGCCGTATGGACTTATAAAGCAGAAGAGTTGCGGATTGAAAAAGTAGAGTACGTTAACATGCGTCCGACGATAGCGAGCTTCGGCGCGGGGTGTATCTCTGCCCGGGCCGGCATTCACGCTATTCAGATCTCGCAAGGGTGAAGGTGATTTTGTGGCAAGGCGCCCTTCCAACGATACAGGTACGCGTCCGGTATCCATGGCTGACGTTGCCCGCGCTGCCGGTGTTTCGCAGCAGACGGTTTCGCGCGTTGCCAACGGCTTGCCCAACGTTAACGAGCAGACGCGCCAGCGCGTGCAGGCCGCTATGCAAGAGCTCGGCTTTCGTCCGAGTTATGCCGGTCGCTCGCTGCGCGACGGCCGCTACCATTCGGTCGGTCTGTGCGTCAACGATGTCACCAAGTTTGGCAACCTCTCAATGATCGACGGCATCGCCAGCGCTGCTCGCGAGCATAATTGCGCCATCACGCTGGTCGAGATGTCCAAGACCGAGGAGTTTTCGCTTGCCGAGGCCACGCGTCGTATGGCTGCGCTGCCCGTGGACGGCATCATTATCGGCATGAGCCGTATGGCGCCCGATTTTGAGACGTTTGATCCACTGCCAGGCATTGGCACGGTTATCGTTACCATGTACGCGCATCCGCGCGTGACCACGGTCGACTCCGATCACTACGGCTGCTCGCTGTTGCTTATGGACCATCTGTTTGAGCTGGGGCACGAGCAGATTCGCTATATCGGCGGCCCGTCGTTCTCGGTCGACGAGCAATTTCGTCGCGCCGGTTGGCAGGATGCGCTCGAGCGTAAACACATCGAGCCGGTAGAGCCGCTCGAGGGTGACTGGTCTGCCAACAGCGGTTACGAAGCCGGCAGGTACCTGGCCGAGCACGATCGCACCATGACGGCGATCTATGCGGCAAACGATCAGATGGCAAATGGCGCGATTGCCGCACTGCGTGATAGCGGCCTACGCGTGCCCGAGGACGTAAGCGTGGTGGGCGTCGACGATTCGCTCGACGACTTTGTCGCGCATAACGAGCTCACGACCGTGCGATTCGATCTACATCAGCGCGGACGCGAGGTATTCGAGCATGCGGTTCCCGAGGCGGGTACGGCGGGCAAAACCGTTGCCATTCGTATTCCCGGCCAGCTCATCATTCGACATAGCACAGCAGAGCCGCACGCATAGTTTGTGCAGGTAAACGGCGGTATATTCCGCCTCAAAAACAATCGGTAAGGATGCTGACAGATAGCCGTGGCTATGAAGGCGAGTGTTATGATAGACGGGCTCTTTTGTCTATCTAGGAGGCTTTGCCTGATGGAGATCACCAAGGATATCCGCTACATTGGCGTCGACGATCACGACATCGACCTGTTCGAGGGCCAGTACGACGTGTCCGAGAACGGCATGGCATACAACAGCTATGTTATCTTGGGCGACAAAATCGCTGTCGCCGATTCGGTCGACGGCGGTTTTGTTGACGAGTGGCTCGGCAACCTCGAGGCCGCGCTCGACGGCCGTACGCCCGACTACCTGGTTGTCCATCACATGGAGCCCGATCACTCCGCCGGCATTGCCGCCTTTATGGAGCGCTATCCCCAGGCGCAGATCGTGGCAAGCATGGGCGCCTTCCGCATGATGGTCAACTACTTTGGCACCGACTTCCCCGAGCGCAAGATGGTCGTCAAAGAGGGCGATGTGCTCGATCTGGGCGGCCACAGCCTGACCTTTATCGGCGCTCCCAACGTTCACTGGCCCGAGGTGATTTTCTCCTACGAGTCCACCGACAAGGTGCTCTTTAGCGCCGACGGCTTTGGCAAGTTTGGCGCCAACGACATCGAGGATCCGGAAGGGTGGGCCTGCGAGGCGCGCCGTTACTACTTTGGCATCGTGGGCAAGTTCGGCAAGTTCGTGCAGGCCGTGCTCAAGAAGGCCGCCGACCTGGACATCCAGATCATCTGCCCGCTCCACGGCCCCGTGCTGACCGAGAACCTGGGCTACTACCTCGACACCTACAACATCTGGTCGAGCTATCAGCCCGAGGACGAGGGCATCACCATTGCCTACGCGAGCGTCTATGGCCACCTGAAGGCCGCCGTCGAGGAGCTCGCCGCAGCGCTCGAGGCTCGCGGCCAGAAGGTCTCCGTCTTTGACCTGGCTCGCGACGACATGGCCGAGGCCGTTGAGGACGCGTTCCGCTATGACCGTCTGGTGCTCGCTTCCATCACCTATCAGGGCGAGATCTTCCCGTTTATGAGCACCTTTATCCATACGCTCGCCGAGCATGCCTACCAGAACCGTACCGTGGCGCTCGTTGAGGCCGGCTCTTGGGCACCTGCCGCCGCTAAGGTTATGACCAAGGAGCTCGAGGGCATGAAGGACATCACCCTGACGGAGAACAAGGTGACTGTCCTGGGTTCGCTCAACGACGCCTCGCGCGCTCAGATCGAGGCCCTCGCTGACGAGCTCTCCAAGTAGCGATACGCTCACTTTTAACGCTCAAACCACCACAAAGGGGACAGGCACCTTTGTGGTGGTTTTTGTTTAAGCGCCGGCGATGAGGAGATTTGGGCGGGCGTTGTCGACGATTTCGGTGATTGAGGTGGCGACGGCGTGATCGGGGTCACGGTCCATCACGATGACGTTGACGTCGGTCAGCTCGGCAAAGCGGTACATGCCACGTCCGTTGACCTTGCTGGCGTCCATGAGGGCGACGCTTTGATGGGCTGCGGCGATCATGGCCGTTTTGGTCTCGGCCATCTGGGGAAAGTCGGTCGTAAAGCCGCAACGGGGGACAAAAGCGCCGGGGCACATGACGGCCAGATCGGCATGGATTATTTGGAGCGCCTGCATGGTGAGCGGACCGTACAAATAACGATGACCTTTGCGCAGTGCTCCGCCCAGCATGACGACATCGACCGAGGGCATGCTCTCGTCGATATAATCGGCGATGGTGATGTCGGCCGTGATGACGGTGATGCCGTCGCGCTGGTCGAGCAGGCGGACAAATTCGAGCGCGGTGGTGCCCGAGTCGACGAGCAGGGTGTCACCGTCGCTGACGAGTTCGATGGCGCTTTGCGCGATGGCCTGCTTGGCGGCGACATTGACGTTGATACGGCGATCCTGGGTGGATACGGTCAGTCGCTTCTGGAGCGACACGGCGCCGCCGTGCGTGCGGCGCAACTTGCCGGACTCGGCGAGCGCATCTAGGTCGGCGCGGGCGGTGACGGAGGATACGCCAAAGGTCTGGGCGATTTCTGCCACCTGCACAGAGGCGTTATGTTCGAGCATCTCCATGATGGCGGAACGACGCTCGTCGGCGAAAGCTCGGGTTGTTGCGTGGGCCATATCTGCTCCATTCTCGGCTAAATTTGTAGGAATTGTGTTGAGTCTATTTTCGTTCATTTTCTTTTTGAGTAAGAAAACACCTTTCGATTACTTACTTTTTCTATAAAAGAAAGATGATCAAGGCTCAAAACTCAATTTCGAACACGCACGCTCGGGTTCGACCCCTTCCGTTTGCTTTTCAAAAATGAAGGTTGGACCTCGCGCGATGACAATATCTCGCACATGCATACCCGCTGAATTTCATACAATGAACGCAGCAAAACGCAAGGTAAAACGCCTTGCGGACACGTACGCCCGATGTCCAGATGCGGGCGATGGAGAGGAGCAAACGCTCATGGCACTTGTTACCACCGAAAAGATGCTCAAGGACGCCCAGGCCGGCCACTACGCCGTTGGCGCGTTCAACGTCGAGAACCTCGAGTTCGTTATGGCCGTTCTGGCTGCTGCCGAGGAGACCAAGTCCCCCGTCATCATGCAGACTACCCCGGGCACCATCAAGACCGCTGGTCTGGACTACTTCTACGGCATGGTCAAGGCTGCCGCCGAGCGCGCTTCCGTGCCCGTCGCCCTGCACCTCGATCACGGCGATGGCTATGACCGCTGCATGCAGGCTTTCCGCACGGGCTACACCTCCGTTATGATCGACGGCTCGCACGAGTCCTTCGAGGACAACATCGCCCTGACCAAGTCCGTCGCCGACGCTGGCCGCGCCATGGGCGTGCCCGTCGAGGCCGAGCTCGGTAAGGTTGGCGGCAAGGAGGACGATGGTCCCGCGGTTGAGGGCGAGAGCCCCTACACTGATCCGGCCGAGGCCAAGGAGTTCGTCGAGCGCACCGGCTGCACCTCGCTGGCCATTGGCGTTGGCACCAGCCACGGCGTGTACACGAGCGACCCGCACATCGAGCAGTCCGTGGTCAAGGCCATCCGCGACGCCGTCGACGTACCGCTGGTCCTGCACGGCACCTCCGGCGTGCCCGATGAGCAGGTTGCCGAGGCCGTGAAGAACGGCATCTGCAAGGTTAACTACGCCACCGAGCTGCGTCAGGCCTACACCAAGGGCTTCATGGCCTACATGGCCGAGAACCCCGCCTGCTTCGATCCCAAGAAGCCGGCCAAGGAGGGCATGCGTGAGATCACCGAGCTGGTTAAGATCCGCATGACCAACCTCAACTCTGTGGGCAAAGCAGAGTAACAGCAAGGGTACTCCGACTCAAAATAGATCCCGTGGAGGGATGAGGGCTTAGTTCACCAATCGTCCTCGGGCATGCAAAAAGCCTCGCTGCGCACTTCGTGCGGCGAGGCTTTTTGCCCCCTGCGGAAAGATTGGGGAACTAAGCCCTCATCCCTCCCAAGTTGACCTACTCGAGGTCGTCGCCCTTGTGGCGTTAGGTCTGAAAATAATAAGAAGCCTTCGCGCTGCGGAATGATTTGGAAACTAAGTACGGGGACCCGCCCAAGCCGTCCTGCTCAATCGCCCTTGTGGCGTTGGGGCTGAAAGGGTGGGACGCGTGGGTTATTCGGTTGTTAGGGTTAGTAGGTCGTTGGGGGTTTTGAGGTTGTAGGTGGCGTTTGGGATATCTTGGTGTGATCCCCATGCTGCTCGGGCAAAACTGACCCCTGCTGAAGTTGCGCATTGTTCGTCGTAGACGGTGTCGCCAACGTAGACGACGTTGCCAGGATTCGCGCCCGCACGTCGGAGATATTCGAGCATGGGTGCGGGTGCGGGTTTATGTTCGGTTGTGTCTTCGACAAGGATGATGTGCTCAAAATACTTATCGAAACCAAGGGGTGCAATTTCTTTTGCGTATTCGTCGCGCGCACGTGAGGAGACGATGCCAAGTTTGCAGCCGCTATCGGCGAGTGTTGCGATGACTTCAAGCAAACCTGGAAACACGCTGATGGTGCTTTTAAAGCTGGCGGCAACTTGGCACCAGCGATCCAACGTTGCCTGCGAGTAGATCCCAAGTTTCTCAAGGGCATCCTTGCCGGGTATGCCGAGGGCAAAGTCAAGCTCGTGTCGGGGAAGCGTTTTGCTGGTCTCTTCTTGGACAATCTGGACAAGCGATGACAGAACGCTTTCTTCTGTATCTGCCAATGTCCCATCAACGTCAAATACGATATGGTCAAAGTGCTTCATATGATTGCTCCTCTCTGTTGTTTGCCTGCAAGTTTGATGCAGTGACAGAAGAAGGGCTAGCGGGATTTCTGTCTGGTGCTATCGAGATTCTGCCTCGCTGCTCGATAGCTCGAAGGAGTGCACCCCATTTGTTCTTTAAATACCTGGCCAAGATGGCTTGCTGTTATAAATCCGCATTGGCGCGCGACTGTCTGTACCGTTCGCGTGGTGTGTGCCAAAAGTTCGCAAGCACGGTTTATGCGGTATGCGCGTAGATATGCCGCCGGGGTCGTTCCTGCACAAGTTTCGATAATGCGGTAACACTCTCTTTCGCTTACGCCGGCTGCAGATGCCATCTGGGGCACATCTATAGCGGCTGCATAGTTTGCGCGGATAAAGTCCAGGATTGCCTTGAACTGTACGTCGCGGCTGGTCATCCAAGAGGCGCCGTCGGAAGAAAAGAGCGGTTCGGTCTTGGCGTTAATCTGAATCCAGAGCTCTGACAAACTATTTCGAAGCGCCATCTCGTTCTGCGGCTGTTGAAGGTCGTGGCTAAAGGAGCTCTTCAGCAAATCGATAAAGGGCATATCGTCGGGATTGGCGGGCGACCATTTGAGCACATCGACGCCTCGACATTGCAGCAAAGGATTGATATAGCGCTTTTGAAGGCGTCCCGCGGGATCGCCGAGCATCGACGGCTGAAAGATATGCAGCATTTGAATGGCTGGCGCCGAATTGGGCGATTGCAGTGTGCTGTGCAAAACGCCGCCGTTGATAAAGCCGGCGGACCCTTCCTCAAAGCGTACGTGCTCATGAGCCGCGCGCGTTCGATAGTCAATCGCTCCCTGCTCCATGTAGAAAAGCTCAACTTCGGAATGCCAGTGCCAGGGGACAGAATTGCCCGGATAGCGAGCGAATTCTGCGCGTTCGGCAATATAGGGCCAGTCTTCGGCGGTCTCGGGAAACGCTTCCTCGCGTCCTCCGCGGTGCAATTCTATGTGATCCATGTTTCGCATGGCATCAGTATAAAGCGCGATGGGCTTAGATTGCTCTTGCCTGTTCGGGGAACGCCTTGTCTAGGGATGCTTGGAGCTTTTCGAAGGATGCTCGTAAGTTGAGGCTCTGATCGGCTGAGCGCTTGGTTTTTGTGGTGGGGGAGTCGAGGAGACCGTTTCTCTGTGTCGGGGGGAAGGAGAAAAGGTTTGCATGTTTTAGGGATGGCTGCTGTGCTGCGTCATTGGAAGAATGCATGCTTATGCGGCCTCCTCGATGTCCACCAAAAGATTGCGCTCGGGGTATGCTGCTAGGTCCCGTGCGCTGGCAGTATTATGCCGCGAGTGCAGATAAGGAAGCGCTAAAGAAAGGCTTAACCTGGTTTGGTGTTACGATGAAACAGCAGGTCAAGGCTATTGAGTAACACTCTTGAAAGGTTTTGAGCTTAAGGGCTTTCTAAGGTTTGTGGCGCGGATGTGGCTCGCCCGTGTGGGGCGTGTGGACGGCTCGTTCCTAGCGCTGCGGCTCTGCGGCGCGCACCTGCTCGATGACCTTTTCCATCGTGGCGTCGATGTGGTCTTTTTTGAGCTCGCATTCCCAGATGGTTATAGGCGTCCAGCCCATTTGAGTGAGTGCTGCCACGGCGGTGCGGTCGCGCTCGACGTTGCGACGGAACTTTGCCTCCCAAAACTCAACGTTGCGCTTGGGCTGGCTAGGGTTGCACTTGGGGCAGCGGTGCCAAAAACAGCCGTTGACGAAGATGGCAATCTTGCGTCCGGGGAAGGCGATGTCGGGCTTGCCGGGAACCTTCCATTCCAAACGATAACCCGTAAGGCCCGCGGCGCGCAGGCGCTGGCGAACGAGCAACTCGGGCTTGGTGTTGGCGCGCTTGTTGCCCTTCATGGACTTTTTGATGGCGGCGCGACGGCGGACCAGTTCGCGCTCGTCAGCGGAGAGGTCCGAGGTATCGATGCCGTCGAGCAGACCTGGTTTGGGGCGCTTTTTGCTACGGCGCTTAGGTGTGCGCTTGGGCTTGGTGGCGGGTTTGTCGGCTGTGTTGGGCGTGGCGTCATCGGCGGAGCTTGCCTCGAGCCGGTCTTCCTTCGGCTCAATCAGGGCATCAATGAGCCCCTTGTCGGCGGGCATCCATTCCACCGTGGCAAGCGAGGTACGCGGAATCCAGCGGATATCGAGCTGGCGGTCGTGCTTCTGGGGTTCATCGGATTCATCGGCGAGCGAGCAGTAGTAGCACTCCATGGAGAGATGGAAATCGGGGTAGTCATACTCAACGGTATAGAAATCGCGCAGGTTGGTGACTTTTACCTGCAGCTCTTCCATGAGCTCGCGGCGTACGGCGTCCTCGGGCGTCTCGCCGCGCATGAGCTTGCCACCGGGGAACTCCCAAAGTCCCAGCATGTCGCCATAGCCGCGCTGCACGGCAAGCAGCTCGTCAGATCCTTCCTTGCGAATGATCCCAGCGGCAACATGAACAGTCTTCAACAGGAGTCCTCTCTCAACATCAACACGTGGCAGGGTAGCTACGCGTACCTTACACAACGGTAAGGCAAGCGTAAGCCATATCGATGGTAGCCGACTCGTCTTCTTGCGACTATAGATGCCGTAGACTAATCGCAAGAAAGGACTCGGTATGCAAACCACGCACATGGCGACCCCGGTACTGGAGGTCGCGCATCTCGAAAAGGTATATGGAGCGCTGGGCAACGTGACCCGCGCGCTCAACGACGTCAGCTTTACCGTTAACCGCGGCGAATTTGTTGGCATCATGGGCGCTTCGGGCTCGGGCAAGTCGACGTTGCTCAACTGCGTGTCGACCATCGATAGCGCCACAAGTGGCACGATCCGCATCAACGGGCAGGATGTAACACGCATGAAGCAGGCTAAGCTTTCGCAGTTCCGCCGCGAGGAGCTGGGCTTTATCTTCCAGGACTCCAACCTGCTCGATACGCTCACGGCACGCGAGAACATCGCCCTGCCGCTCACCATCGCCCGCACAAATTCGGCAGAGATCTCGACCCGCGTGCAGGATGTGGCCGCGCGTCTGTCTATCAGTCAGGTGCTCGACAAGTATCCCTACCAGATGTCCGGCGGTCAGCAGCAGCGCGTTGCCGCGGCTCGCGCGCTCGTCACCGACCCCACCATGATCATGGCCGACGAGCCCACCGGCGCCCTCGATTCCAAGAGCGCCCGCCTGCTGCTCGAGAGCCTGGAGGCCCTCAATCGCCGCCTGCGCGCCACGGTGCTCATGGTCACGCATGACAGCTTTGCCGCCAGCTACACGAGCCGCGTGTTGTTTATCCGCGACGGCAAGATCTTCACCGAGCTGCGCCGCGGCGACACCGACCGTCGCGAGTTCTTCGACCGCATTATGGAGGTCGTTGCCATGATGGGCGGTGAGGGCTCCGATGCTCTGTAAACTCGCTTGGGGTAACGTCCGCCGCGCCGGCCGCGACTACCTCGTCTACCTTTTGACGCTCACCCTGGGCGTCACGGTCTTCTATGCCTTTAACACCATCTCGATGCAGGTCGACATCGCCGGCATCGATGAAGAGGGCTTGGCGCAGGTAATGGGCAGCATGCTCGGCGACCTGACGTACTTTTTGGCCGGTGTCATGGCCTTTTTGATGGTGTATGCCAATAACTTCATCATGAAACGCCGTAAGAAGGAGTTTGGCCTGTACCAGGTGCTCGGCATGGGGCGCGGGCGCGTCGCCACGATCATGGCGCTCGAGACCGTGATAGTATCGGTTGTGGCCTTTGTCGCCGGCATTGTGCTGGGTGTGGGACTCTCCCAGCTCATGACGTTCTTTACGGCCTCGCTCTTTAAGACACAGATCGCCAATTTCCACTTCTTTTTCTCGGTGCATGCGTTCAACCTGACCCTTGCCTGCATGCTCGTAATGTTTGTGCTCACGCTGCTGCTGAACCTTCGCGCCGTGCGTCGTACCAAACTCATCGAGCTTATGGGTGCCGAGCGTCGCAACGAGAGCATCAAGACACGCAACCCCTGGATCGCGATTGCCATCTTTGCCGTGGGCGTGGTGCTTGTGGGCGTGGCCTATTACCGTCTGCTACGTGATGGGTTCCCGCTAACCGCGACGGACAGCAAGCTGCAAGAGGCCATGAGCCAGTTTGGCATTACAACCGCTATGGTTACCGTGGGTACCTTTGCGCTGTTCTGGGGACTCTCGGGCATGCTTATCAAGCTGCTGCAGAGCCTGCGCAGCGTGTATTGGCGCGGCCTCAATATGTTTACCGTGCGCCAGCTTGCGGCCAAGGTTAATACGGTGTGCTTTTCGATGGGCGTCATCGCGATGCTCCTGTTTTTGGCCATCACCTCGGTGACGTGCGGTATGTCGATTGCCAATGTGATGAACGAAAACCTGGAGCGCTATAACCCTGTTGACGTGTCACAGACGTATGTCTATTACACGCCCGATACGCTCGACTACTACAAAGAGTACATCAATCCGTCTGAAGCCGATCGCATGGTGCTGGCCGATAGTACGGTCGATTTGTACTCCGCATGGCACGGCGATCGTATCGATCACGATAACGTTGCAGACGGTATTAAGGGCAAGTCGGCGGACAACAACGACGAGACCGGCAAGAAGGTCAATATCGCCGATGTTGCCGGTGAGCATGTGCAGATCGATTCGTATCTGAGTTACCCATTTGGCGGCTCGAATCCTTCGGTGACCCCAAGTGAGATGTGCAAGATCATGGGCGAAAAGCTTCCCAAGGCGTTCGGGGGTAGCAATGCCGATACGATGGGTCTGTTTGTGACGCCGGCAAGCCAGTACAACAAACTGCGTCAGATGATGGGCGAGGAGCCGGTGCACATCGGTCACGACCAGTATCTGCTCACGTGTGATATGGGCGGCGAGCTGGTCGACCTGTACACCAAGTATATGGCTGGCGGCCATGCCCTTACCTTGGGCGGGCATACGCTCAAGCCCGCAAGCGATAAGTCGGACGAAGATACGGCGGCCATCGCCAACTCGGTGATGGGCAGTAATCCGGGTACCGTCGTCGTTGCCGACGAGCTGTTGTCCCAACTTAATCTGCAGCCGTATTCCAGTAGCCTGCTCGTTAACTACAAACAGGGGATGGATACGACTGAGGCAGACGAGAGCATTAAAAACACTGTGCTCGACAATCTGCTCGTTGACGGCAAGGAGCCGGGGTCGTGGGGAATCTTCATCACACGCTCCGAGATGTACACGCAAGCAGCGCAAATGAACGGTCTTATTAGCTACCTAGCCATCTACATCGGCTTTGTATTGGTCGTTGCATGTGCGGCGATTCTGTCGATCCAGCAACTCTCCAACGTGGCCGACGGCAGCCGCAGCTATCGTGTGCTGGCACAGATCGGCTGCGACGACCGCCAGATCCGCCATTCGGTGATGGCGCAGCAAGCGGTATTCTTCCTGTTCCCGCTGGCAGTGGGCCTGGCGCACTCCTTTGTGGCACTTAAGGTGATCATCGAGCTGGTGAGCATTTTCGGAAATATGAGCATCGGCGGCACCGTGGGCCTCACCTGTGCAATCTTCCTGGCGGCCTACGGCGGCTACTTCCTGGTGACCTACCTCATGAGCGCCGGTATGGTACGAGCCGCCATCGCCACCCGCTACAGCGAGTAACAAGCGGACAAAACCGTCGCAAAATCAGAGGCGTATGACCGCCGCGAAGGGACCAGGGGCCCTTTCGCGGCGGTTTTTGCCTATCTGGGGGGTGTCTCGGATGCAAGTGAGTAGACTTTTTTGAACTTGCCGAGCACATCGTGACAAATGCTCAATAAAACCGCAGGTCAGGGCAGTGATGTTTTGGGGCGTGCTTGGCTTCCTGAAAAAAGCCTACTCACTTGGTTTTTCTGCTAGAAAACCGCCGCGAGGGAAGGCAACTCCCCCGGGTAGTCGTTGGGGACGTTCTGGCAACTCCCCCGGGTAGTCGTTGGGGACGTTCTTAAACGACTAGTCAAACAAGAACGTCCCCAATGACTACTTTGCGGGCAGCTAAAAGAGCCCCATCCTAAATTAGCTACCCCGCCAACACCGCAGGTAGAGCAAAAGTCAGCGAAAGCCCGCCAGAGCGAGCAAGGTGCCTTGAAGCGAGGCGGCATTGACTTTCTGGTCATGCCGCCGAAGCTGAAAGGCAGATTGCCGCTCTGGCGGGCTTGCAGCGTCGAGTAGTTACGCGGTTTGGTAAAACCGCGTAACTAAATACGTTCCGCGATCTCGTGGATGAGGTAGTCGGTCTTTTCCCAGCCCAGGCACGGATCGGTGATCGACTTGCCAAAGACGCCGCCGTCGACCGGCTGGTTGCCGTCCTCCAGGTAGGACTCGATCATAAAGCCCTTGACCAGCTTGGAGATGGACTCGTTGCGGCGGCAGCTGTCGAGCACCTCCTTGCAAATGCGATACTGCTCAAGCGGGCGCTTACCCGAGTTGTCGTGGTTGCAGTCGATGACCGCTGCCGGATTGGCATAGCCGGCGTGCTCGGTGTAGCGTTCGGCCAGGCGCTCCAGGTGCTCGTAGTGGTAGTTGGGGTAGGTACGACCGTCGAGACCGATGTAGCCACGCATAACGGCGTGCGCGAGCGGATTGCCGTCGCACTCGACCTCCCAGTTGCGGAAGATGAAGCTCTGGTGCGCCTGCGCGGCGTAAATGGAGTTGAGCATAACGGTGGTGGAACCGGCAGTGGGATTCTTCATGCCGACGGGTACCGAAATGCCGCTCGACACCAGGCGATGCTCCTGGTTTTCGACCGAGCGTGCGCCCACGGCCACATAGCTCAGCAGGTCAACGAGGTACTGGTAGTTGGACGGATAGAGCATCTCGTCGGCGGTGAAGAAGCCTGTTTCCTTAATAACGCGCAGGTGCATATGGCGGATGGCCTTGACGCCCTCGAGCAGGTCGTCGGGAGCCTCGGGGTTGGGGTTGTGCAGCAGGCCCTTGTAGCCGGTGCCCTTGGTGCGCGGCTTATTGGTGTAGACGCGCGGCATGATGATGAGCTTGTCCTTGACCTCCTCGGCGGTCTTGGCCAGTCGGTTCATGTACTCGAGGACCGAATCCTCGCGGTCGGCAGAGCACGGGCCGATGATGAGCACCTTGCGTGCGTCCTCGCCGGTAAAGACTTTGGCGACCTCGGCGTCAAATGCCTGCTTTTTGGCGGTAAGCTCGGCAGAAAGCGGCATTTCCTCGCGGATCTCCATGGGGATCGGCAGCCTGCGTTTGAATTCCATGGCCATAGGGGCCTCCTCAATCTATAGAAAGAGCAATAAGCGTATTGTCGAGTGTTCGGCATTATCCGCTGTCGCACGCTAAAGTGCAAGCCCTTGCCACCCCGAAACCTGCCAAAAGGGACAGGTTTATTTTGGCAGGTTTTATATGGGGGAACGTCGGCGGATACCGGGAGGGAGTGGCGTCGCGCGGGACCCTAAGGCTATTGTCGGTTCCCCAGGAAACACCCTGCGGGCAAAAAATGCCAAATATGAGTAATGTTGCTAACCCAGTAACATATCCGTCTAGCGAGATAATAGACAAAGTGATAAATATGTTCATTAACGTTGGCACGCAGAAGCCTGCTAACGGGCGTTTTGATTAATTTGAAGGCGTATAGAGGTGGCGCGCGCAGACGTGGTGTAAGAGTGTCCTGAGGTCCGTCGCTGCAAGCCCCGATGTTACTCCTTCTTGAGGCCGCGCTTCTCGACTATCTCGTCCACTATCTCCCTGGCGCGCCGCCCGAGCGCGCGGCGCCTCCCCTCTGTCGGGGCCGGCCTGTCCGCGGGCTCGGCGAAGCCCTCGGCGGCCGAGGCCTCGGAGAACACGCGCTGCTGGGACCACTGCCCCTCGGTCTCCATGAGGCTCGCGCATGTCAGGCGCAGCATCGACTCCCTCGAGGGGAAGGACTGCACGACCCTGTAGCGGCGCTTGATCTCGCGGTTGGCGCGCTCCTGGACGTTGTTGGTGCGGAGCTTGGCCCAGTGCGCCCTGGGGAAGGCCGTGAACGCCAGCGCGGAGTCCTCGGCCTGCTCGAAGACCTCGCCGGCCCTGGCGGACACCGACGCCACCCAGGGCGCCGCCTCGGCCCACACGCAGCGCGCGAGGTCGGGGTCGTCCTGGTAGACCGCGGCGTGCACGAGGTCCCTGACGGCCGCCTTGGAGTCCTCGGGCCTGCCCGAGCAGGCGCTCTGGAGGTTGCGCTGCAGGTGCGTCACGCAGCGCTGCCAGGCGCAGCCCTGGAACAGGCGCGAGACGGCGGCCACGAGCCCGGCGTGGCTGTCGGAGACCACGAGGCGAACGCCGGCCAGCCCGCGCTCGCGCAGCCCGCCGAGGAATGCCGCCCAGGAGTCCTCGCTCTCGGTGTCGACCACGTCGCAGCCCAGGAAGTGCTTGCGCCCGTCGGCGCCCAGCCCGATCGCGGTCACGACGCCCTGCGAGACGACCGACGAGCCGACCCTGCAGCTCATGTAGGTGGCGTCGAGCCACAGGTAGCAGCACGGCGTGCCCGAAAGGTCGCGGCGGCGGAACTCCGCCACCTCGGCGTCGAGGTCGGAGCAGAGGCTCGAGACCTCCGAGCTCGACAGCGAGGATATGCCCAGCTTGGACGCCACGCGCTCGACCTTGCGGGTGGACACGCCGCACACGTACATCTCCTGCACGATGGCGGCCACCGAGGTGTCGACGCGCGACCATCGCGCGAGCATGCCCTCGGGGTAGTAGGTGCCGTGCCTGAGCTTGGGTATCTCGAGCTCCACGTCGCCCACGGCGGTCTTGAGCGACCTGGGGCGGTAGCCGTTGCGGCTGTTCTCCCTGCCGTCGCTGCGCTCGTTGCGGCTCGCGCCGCACATCTGCTGGGCCTCGGAGTCCATCAGTGCGTTCATCACGCCGCCCAGCACCCTGCACGCGAACTCGCGCGCGTCGCCGCACTCCTGCCAAAGCCTCGCCGCCTCGAGGGCCTCGTCGCGACCGAGGCGCAGTACACTCTCTTCTTGGGGCATCGCCTTTCCTTCCATTCGTCACCTTCATTACTCCAACGACGAATTCTAGGCGGTGTCCCCTCCCTTTCAAGAAAGGGCGGAGGCGGGGCATGCCCCGCCTCTTACACCACATCTCTGTGCGCTACCCGTATAGAGGCCGCAAAGAGGTCGTTTGAGGCGGTTTTGGCTGTTACTAAAAAGGTAACAGTACTCATATTTGCCCTTTTTTGCCCACGGGGTCTGGAAAGCGCCGTCAATGAGGTCTCGGGGAGCGCGTTTCGAGGCTCGAAGGACACAAAACGGGGGCGCAGTTCATTCTGCGCCCCCGTTCTCGGGCGTCATCATTTCTCTGCGGCCGTATCTACGCCGCCTCGTCGAACTGCGAGTTGTACAGGTCGGCGTAGAAGCCGCCCTGGGCGAGCAACTCGTCGTGCGTGCCCTTCTCGACGATGTCGCCGTCGCGGATCACCAGGATCACGTCGGCGTTGCGGATCGTGGACAGGCGGTGCGCGATGACAAAGCTCGTGCGGCCCTGCATTAGCGCATCCATGGCACGCTGAATAAGCTCCTCGGTACGAGTGTCAACGTTGGAGGTCGCCTCGTCCAAAATCAGCGCCGGACGGTCGGCCAAAATGGCACGGGCGATGGTCACGAGCTGGCGCTGACCCTGCGACAGGTTGGTGCCCTCCTCGTTGATCATAAAGTCGTAACCGCCGGCGAGCGTATGGATAAAGTGGTCGCAGCGTGCGGCGCGTGCGGCGGCCTCGACTTCGGCATCGCTCGCATCGGGGCGTCCGTAGCGGATGTTTTCGCGGATGGTGCCGTTAAACAGCCAGGTATCCTGCAGCACCATGGCAAACTCGCCGCGCAGCGCCGCGCGGTCCCAGTCGCGCACGTCGACGCCCTCGACACGCAGCGAACCGTCGTCCACATCGTAGAAGCGCTGCAGCAGCTTGATGAGCGTGGTCTTGCCGGCGCCGGTGGGGCCGACGATAGCGATGGTCTGGCCGGGCTGCGCCTCGCAGCTAAAGTCGTGGATGATGGTCTTGTCGGGCGTGTAGCCAAACTTGACATGGTCGAACTCCACGTGACCGGGGCGCTTCTCGGGGATCTGCGCGTCGGTCTTTTGCTCCTCCTCGGGCGCGGCCAGGAACTCAAAGACGCGCTCGGTGGCAGCGGCCATCGACTGCATCGTGTTGCTCACGTTGCCCAGCTGCTGCACGGGCTGCGTAAAGTTGCGAACGTACTGGATAAAGCTCTGGATGTCGCCGGGCGTGGCATTGCCGGTCAGCGCGAGCTGCGCACCCACGACGACGACGCCCACGTAGCCCATGTTACCCACCAAGCTCATAAGCGGCATCATCAGGCCCGACAGGAACTGCGAGCGCCAGCCGCTAATAAAGAGGCGGTCGTTTTGTCGGTCGAACTCCTCGATCGAAGCCTCGGCGCGGTCGAACACCTGAATGACGTTCTGGCCGGCAAAATCCTCCTCGATAATGCCGTTGACGGTGCCCAGTACCTGCTGCTGTTCGCGGAAGTACGGCTGCGAGAAGTGAATCATCACCATCAAGATAATCGCGGCGGCCGGCAGCGTGAGCACGGTGACGCCGGTGAGCGGCAGGCTGATCGACAACATCATGACGAGCACGCCGATAATCTGCGTGACGGACGTAATAAGCTGCGTCACGCTCTGGTTGAGCGACTGGCCGAGCGTATCGACGTCGTTGGTGATGCGGCTGAGCACATCGCCCTTGCTGTGACCGTTGAAGTAGCTCATCGGCACGACGGCAATCTTGGCGGCGATCTCCTTGCGCATGCGGTAGCAAATCTTTTGCGTGACACCGGTCATGAGCCAGCCCTGGATGAGGCTGCAGATAGAGCTCGCCAGGTACAGGCAGAGCAAAAAGCCGAGCGTCTTGGCGATCCAGTTAAAGTCGACATCGCCGGTACCGTTGACTTTGGCAACCAGGCCCTCAAACAGCTTGGTCGTAACCTGGCCGAGCACCTTGGGCCCCACAATGTTAAAGATGACCGAGCACACCGCAAAGGCGACGGCGGCAAACACGGCAATCTTGTGCTGGCCGATATAGCCGAGCAGCTGCCTCATGGTGCCCTTAAAGTCCTTGGCCTTTTCGCCGCGACGCATGCCGCCCATGCGGCCCATGGGACCACGCTGGCGGGTGGGCCTGGGAATCTGAGTCTTGGTCTCGTCTGCCATTAGCGCTCGCCTCCTTCCATGACGACTGCAATTTCTTCTTGGGTAAGCCCCAGCTCCTCGGCGGAAAGCTGCGACTGTGCGATCTCCAGGTACGCCGGGCAGCTGCGCAGCAGCTCCTCGTGCGTGCCGGTGCCCACTACGTGACCGTCGTCGAGTACAATGATCTGGTCGGCGTGCATGATGGTCGCGATGCGTTGTGCCACGACCACGAGCGCGGCGTCGGTGACGTTTTTGGCCAGCTCCTCGCGCAGGCGCGCGTCGGTCTTGTAGTCAAGCGCGCTAAACGAGTCATCGAACACCACGACCTCGGGCTTTTTGGCCAACGCGCGGGCGATGGCCAGGCGCTGGCGCTGACCGCCCGAAACATTGGAGCCGCCCTGGCTGATGGGGGAGTCGTAGCCGCCCTCACGTTCGGCGATAAAGTCCTCGGCCTGGGCGATGCGCGCTGCCTGGTGCATGTCATCATCGCTTACCATGTCGCCGGCAAACTTGAGGTTGCTCTCGACAGTGCCCGAGAACAGACGCCCCTGCTGCGGGATGTAACCAATGCGGCGGCGCAGCTCGGAAAGGGTCATGTCGCGCACGTCGATGCCGTCGAGCGAAATGCTGCCGCCCGTGACGTCGTACAGGCGCGGAATCAGCTGCACGAGCGTGGACTTGCCCGAGCCCGTGGAGCCAATGATGCCGAGCATCTGGCCGGCGTGCGTGGTGAAGTTCACGCCGCTGATGACGTCGGCGCGGGCATCGGGATACTGGAAGCTCACGTCGCGGAAGGTGAGCTCACCGCGCGGCGCGCTGGCTGCGGGCAGTTTGGGCGAGGCGGGGTCGTTGATGCTCGTGGGGCAAGTGATGACCTCTTCCACGCGCTCGGCTGCGACCTCGGCACGGGGCAGGATGACCGAAACCATGGTGAGGATCATAAACGCCATGACGATCTGCATGGTGTAGGAGATAAACGCCATCATGTTGCCGACCTGCATCACGCCGTCGGACACGCCCTGCGCGCCAAACCAGACGATAAGCACGGTGATGCAGTTCATGACCAGCATCATGAGCGGCATCATAAAGCTCATGGCGCGGTTGGTGTAGAGCTGCGTGGTCATTAGGTCGAGCGAAGCCTTGTCAAAGCGCTCGAGCTCATGTTCCTCGCGGTTGAACGAGCGGATGGGCATAAGGCCGTCGAGCAGCTCGCGGGCGGTAAGGTTCACGCGGTCCACAAAGCTCTGCATCTTTTTGAACTTGGGCATGGTGAGGCCCATGAGCACGCCGACAACGGCCGAGACCGCGATGATGGCCACGGCGATGGTCCACTCCAGGCCGGTGTGGTTGGCCAGGACACGCATGACAGCGACGATGCCCATGACGGGGGCCATCAGGCACATGCGGATAAACAGGGTTGCGGCCATCTGGATCTGCTGAATGTCGTTGGTGCAGCGGGTAATGAGCGAGGCCTGGCTAAACTTGCCCACCTCGGCCGGCGAGAAGTGCATAACCTTGTTGAAGGTCTCGTGGCGCAGGTCGCGGGCGATGGAGCAGGCGGTGCGCGAAGCCACGGCACCGGTCAGGATGGTGGCGACGAGTGACACCAGGCACAGGCCAAACATCGTGGTCGCCATGCGGCTTAGGTAGGCGTTCTGTACGTCGGCGGGGTCGATGCCCTGTGCTTTGTACTCTTCTTGTACGTAGGTCACGGCGCGCTGGGTGACGATGGAGCCCGACATGGAGCCCATTTTGTCCGCCATTTCGTTGGCGCCCTCGACGAGCTTGCTTTGGTCTACCAGACCGCCCTCGACACCCAGGCGCAGGCTCTTCATGGTGATCTTGCCGCCGTCGGCATCAATCTGTTTTTGCATGTTTTGCGCCGCCGCGGCCTTCTGCTGCATCTCGGCGAGCTGCTCGGGCGTCATCGCTGCCATTTGCTCGGGGGTGGGCATGGCCTGGGCAGCGTTGTTGTCTTTCTCGCTGGACGAACCCATCATGTCGCCCATAGAGTTGGCGTCAATGCCCTGGTTGAGCGAAAGAACGACAGTCTCGGGCAGGCTCATAATGTCGGCAATCCTGCCTCCATCGGCACGCTCTTCCTCGGTACCCTTATACGTTCGAATGCCATTTTTGTCAGCCTTGCTAAACACGGCCTCCACAGCTTTGGCGTCCTTGGTGCTCATAAAGAGTTCAAGGTCGTCGAGCGATTCGGCGCGGATGGTGTCGGGTACGGGCGAGGCGATGCCGCCTTGCTGCACGCCCACGTCGACGATGTCGCTCATATAGGTAGGCAGTGCCAGATCGGCGTTGCAGCTGATTACGATAAGTACGATAGCTGCGAACAGTGCCAGGACATGCTTTTTAAAGAGCTTGAGAATCCTCACTCGGCATCTCTCCTTTCTTGATTGCGGTCGATAATTTCGTTGGCACGTCTAAGAAGGCGCACCATCTCTTGGGTATCTGTTTCGCCGAGCTGCTCGAGGAAAGCCGCAGTGCGGTTCTCGAATTCCCGACGTTTGATTTCTAGATCCTGGAATCCCTTGTCGGTCACTATGACGTGTACGCGACGACGGTCAGTCTTTGAGTGCTCGCGCTCGACCCAGCCCTTGGCCTCGAGGGCGCGTAAGATATTGGCGATACGGGCGCTCGAGACCCAGGCACGATCAGCGAGTTCGCTCGGCGTGAGCGAACCGCCGGCGAGTATGAGGGCGCGCATGACGGCCATCTCGCCGCCGAGGGCTTTGTCCGCAAAACGCGAAATGCGCTGATGCATGCTGCCGAACTCGGTAAGGAGCTGACGTCCAAGTTCACGGAAATCGGTATCTTCCACCGAAAACCCCTAACACTAGAAACTATTTTCGGTGAAAGATGATACCCTTGCACGCGCACCCTATGCGGTAGATTTTGGGACATGCCTAGAAAACTACCTTTAGGCGACCTCCGTACACCGTCGGTGCCAGCAAAGTTAGGGGCAGATCGTTAGGCATGTCCTAAAGCCTACTCAGAGGCACTTTACCCTGCTAAAGCTGGCATAACAGCTAGAGTGAACGTCGTACAAAGGCAAGGAAAAATACCAAACAAATCGGTGAACGGTAGTTGTTCGCGCTCGCATTTCCTGCGGGTTTGTAAAAAACGCCCTTATGATATAAAAAAAGAAACATATAACAGCCCAGATGGAGAGGGTGGCTATGTTATCCTTCTTAGACGGGTGAAATCTTGGGTTTTGGGTTGTAGTTCCAAGGTGGACAAACGTTTTTCCTGCACCAACGTGTGGCGAAGAACGGAAGAAGCCGGTAATGCAAGCCGAACATTCAAGAATTCAATAAGCAGCGGTGTGAGAGAGCGCCGCATTACACGTAACTAGGAGCGTGGTTACACAATGCAGGAGGCATGGGAAGGCTTCAAGGAAGGCATTTGGACGGGAGAGGTTGACGTCCGAGACTTCATCCAGAAGAACTACACCCCCTACGAGGGCGACGAGTCGTTCCTCGTAGGTCCGACCGAGCGTACCAAGGAGCTGTGGGGCGAGGTTCTCGACCTGCTGCTTAAGGAGCGCGAGCAGGGTGGTGTCCTCGATATGGACACCAAGACCGTCACGGGTATCGTGAGCCACCCCGCTGGCTACATCGATAATGCCCATCGCGACAAGGAGACCATTGTTGGCCTCCAGACCGACAAGCCGCTCAAGCGCGCGCTGCACGTCAACGGTGGTATCCGCATCGCTTGCCAGGCTGCCAGCCAGCACGGCTACAAGGTCGACGAGAACGTTGTCGAGCGCTACACCTTCGAGCGCAAGACCCACAACGCTGGCGTCTTCGATGTCTACACCCCCGAGATGCGTGCTTGCCGCTCGGCTCACATCATCACCGGTCTGCCCGATGGCTATGGCCGCGGCCGCATCATCGGCGACTACCGTCGTGTTGCCCTGTACGGCGTCGACTACCTGATCAAGGACAAGGAGGCCCAGAAGGCTTCCACTCCGACGGTCATGACCGCCGACAACATCCGCGATCGCGAGGAGCTGCAGGAGCAGATCCGCGCCCTCGGCGAGCTCAAGATGATGGCCGAGACCTATGGTTTCGATATTTCCAACCCTGCTACCAACACGCAGGAGGCCATCCAGTGGATGTACTTCGCCTACCTTGCTGCCGTCAAGGAGCAGAACGGCGCCGCCATGTCCATCGGCCGTACCTCTACGTTCATCGACATCTATGCTGAGCGCGACCTTGCCAACGGTACCTTCACCGAGGAGCAGATCCAGGAGTTCGTGGATCACTTCATCATGAAGCTCCGCATGGTCAAGTTTGCCCGTACCCCCGAGTACCAGGCCCTGTTTACCGGCGACCCGCAGTGGGTCACCGAGTCCATCGGCGGCATGGGTGTTGACGGCCGTACGCTCGTTACCAAGATGAGCTACCGCTACCTGCACACGCTCGAGAACATGGGCACCAGCCCCGAGCCCAACATGACCGTTCTGTGGTCGACCCGTCTGCCCGAGAACTTCAAGAAGTTCTGCGCCAAGACTTCCGTCGCCAGCTCCTCGATCCAGTACGAGAACGACGACCTCATGCGCGTCTATCACGGCGACGACTACGGCATTGCCTGCTGCGTGTCCTCCATGCGCATCGGCAAGGAGATGCAGTTCTTCGGCGCTCGCGCCAACCTGGCCAAGTGCCTGCTGTACGCACTCAACGGCGGTGTTGACGAGGTCTCCAAGAAGCAGGTCGGCCCCAAGTATCGCGCCGTCGAGGGCGATACGCTCGATTACGACGACGTTGTGGCCAAGTACAACGACATGATGAAGTGGCTTGCTGGCGTGTACGTCAACTCGCTGAACATCATTCACTACATGCACGACAAGTATTGCTACGAGCGCATCCAGATGGCTCTGCACGACAAGCACGTGCACCGCTGGTTCGCTACGGGCATCGCTGGCCTTTCCGTCGTGGCTGACTCCCTGTCCGCTATCAAGTACGCCAAGGTCCACCCCGTCCGTGACGAGAACGGCATCATCGTCGACTTCGAGACCGAGGGCGAGTTCCCCAAGTACGGTAACGACGACGACCGCGTCGACCAGATCGCTCACGACGTTGTGCACCAGTTCATGGAGTACATCCGCATGAACGACACCTACCGCAACTCCGTGCCCACGACCTCGGTTCTGACCATTACCTCCAACGTCGTGTACGGTAAGAAGACCGGCTCCACGCCCGACGGCCGCAAGGCTGGCCAGCCGTTCGCCCCGGGTGCTAACCCCATGCACAAGCGCGATAGCCACGGCGCCATCGCTTCGCTGTCTTCGGTTTCCAAGCTCCCGTTCCGCGATGCTCAGGACGGCATCTCCAACACCTTCTCTATCATCCCGAGTGCGCTCGGCAAGGAGGACCAGGTGTTCTTTGGCGATATCGACCTTGATCAGCTGGGCGAGTAACTATTGTTAGTGCTATACTAACAATAACGATTACTGATTAGTGCGCCGGTTTCGGCCGGCGCCTATCGATCGAAGGAGACACATTATGAAGGTTTCTGAAGTTTCTGAGACTCAGGCCGATAACCTGGTCCACATGCTCGACGCTTACGCCGAGAAGGGTGGCCACCACCTGAACATCAACGTCTTCAACCGTGAGACGCTGCTCGACGCTCAGGCTCACCCCGAGAAGTACCCGCAGCTGACCATCCGCGTTTCCGGCTATGCCGTGAACTTCCACACGCTCACCAAGGAGCAGCAGGACGAGGTCATTGCGCGTACCTTCCACAACAAGTTCTAAAGGGATTTAACTCCTGTAGGATTACTGGGGCCGGTTTTGGGTTATTTTCCAAAACGTCCTCGGACATGCAAAGAGGCTCCGCTGCGCGCGTTGCGCGGCGGGGCCTCTTTGCGTCCTGCGGGATGTTTTGGAAAATAACCCAAAAACGGCCAAGCGGGGTTCTTCGGAGTCACCCTTTAGGCGGAACTCTCCTAATTATTTGGATGAGTCGTTTACTTACTTGTGCTGTTACCGTCTTCCCGCTGTTGTTGGGGTATGCTTTGTTCGTATGTAAACGTATGACATGTTGATGGGGGAGGGTGCTATGGCTCGCGAGGGCACTCGTTCTAAGGATTCTGCTAAGCCTGGCATCAAGGAAGTTGCAGCGGTGGCGGGGGTTTCGCCTACTACGGTATCTCGCGTGCTTAATAATCGCGGCTACATTAGCCAGGAAACCCGCGATAAAGTCCATGCGGCGATGGAGCGCATCAACTATACGCCCAACGATATCGCCCGTGCCATGCTCAACGGTCGCCTGAATCTTATCGGTATGATCGTTCCCTTTGTGAGCAGCCCGTTCCATGCTCAGGTTGTGCAGGCGGTCGAGCGCACGTTGGCGGAAAACGGCTTTAAGATGCTGCTGTGCAACAGCGCCAATCGACCCGATCTTGAGCGTTCCTATATTGACATGCTCCGCCGCAATATGGTCGACGGCGTCATCGTCAACTCCCTCAATATCGGTGCCGAGGCATATGCCGAGATGGGCTTGAGCCTGGTTGGCATCGACTGCGATCTTGGCGAGGGCTCTGTCCAGATTGCAAGTGACAGCTATGGCATTGGCGAGCTCGCCACGCGCCGTCTGATTGATGACGGCTGCAGGCGTATCCTTTGCCTGCGCAGCAATAGCCGCATGCGCATGCCTGCCAATAAGCGTACCGATGCCTACCTCGATATTGTTGAGCAGGCCGGTTTGTCCGCGCTTGTCCGTGAGGTTGAGTTCGTTAAGCCCGACGACGAAAAGGGCGCGGTCGTTGCGAAGATCCTCGATGAGAACCCCGATATTGACGGCATCTTTGCGGGAGACGATACGATGGCGGCCATCTGTCTCAACGTGATGAAGCAGCGCGGCTTGAGCGCTCCAGACGACATTAAGGTCGTGGGCGCGGATGGTGCCCGCCGCACTATGACGTTTATGCCTGACTTAACAACCGTACGTCAAGATATCGATCGCATCGGAGAGCTCGCGGCGCAATCCATCATTGCTCTTATTAACGGTGAAAAGCCCGAGTCGAATATCAAGCTTCCCGTTGAGCTTATCGAGGGCAAAACCGCGTAGTTCATCCCGTGCCAAAAGAATTCCTCAAACGCCTCTGATGACCGTTCACCGGCATATGTCAACCGTTTGCCGACGACTGGAACTGCGAAAAGACGTATTGGTGTGAAAACGTTTGACATATGAAAACGGTTGACATATCTTGCCATTGTACCGAGTTAGTATGTCGTGGAAAGGAAGTCTCGGATGCACAAGGTGTATTACCAGCCTGAGGGAATTTGGGTAGGCGACATCATGCCGTACGGCGAGGACGGCACGTTCTATCTCTATCATCAGCGTGACACGCGTAACCCCGAACCTTTCGGAGAGCCGTTTGGCTGGGCACTCGCTACGACCAAGGATTTCGTCAACTACAAGGACTTTGGCGAGAGCCTTGAGCGTGGCGGCGACGAGGAAGTCGACCAGTACATTTATGCCGGCACGGTGTTTAAGGTGGGCGACAAGTACCATGCGCTCTACACTGGTTGCAATCGCGATAAGGTCCGCGCACGTTTGATGAAGCAGGTTCTTCTTCACGCAACGAGCGACGACGCCGTCAAGTGGGAGAAGAACATCGCCGAGACGCTGCTTCCGCCCCAGGAGGGTTACGATGACCGCAACTGGCGCGATCCCTTTGTGCTTTGGGATGAGGAGAACGAAGAGTACATGCTCATCCTCGGCACGCGTGTGGGCGAGGACAAGCGTCTGATGACCGGCCGCCTGGTCAAGTTCACCTCCAAGGATCTGACCAACTGGGAGTTCCAGGGCGACTGGTGGAACCCGGGCCTGTACACCATGTTTGAGATGCCTGATCTCTTTAAGATGGGCGACTGGTGGTACCTCGTCTTTTCCGAGTACAGCGACGGCAACAAGACCCGTTACCGCATGTCCAAGTCCATCAACGGTCCTTGGATTACCCCCGCTGACGACTCCTTCGACGGCCGCGCGTACTACGCCGCTCGCACCGCATTCGATGGCGAGCGTCGCGTTCTCTTTGGTTGGGTTCCTACGCGTGACGAGGGCGGCGACCCCAGCTCTTACCTATGGGGTGGCACCTTTATGCCCCTCGAGATCGTTCAGCGTGCCGACGGAACGCTCGGCACCAAGCTCCCCGACAGCATGCTTGGCGCCTTTGGCGAGGCTAAGGCAGTCGAGACCTTTGAGCTTTCCTGCGAGTCGGGCAAGGTCGAGCAGGTTTTGTCTGCAGACGCCGGCTCCACCTACTTGCTCGATACCGACATTGAGCTCGGCGGTAACGCTGCCGGCTTCTCGGTCAAGTTCGCCGAGGACGCCGAGACCGGTCTTGCCTATGAGTTCCGCGCCAACCTGCGCGAGGGCAAGCTCGAGTTCACGCCGGCTCCCCAGTACCCGTGGTTCCAGGTCAACAACATGGGCCTCGAGCGTCCGTTGTTCTTTAAGGGCGAGGGCACTCATCATGTGCGCCTGGTCGTTGACGACGATATCGCGACCATCTTTGTCGATGATGTTGCGCTTAACGCTCGCTTCTGCAATAAGCAGGGCCAGGGTGTGGCGCTGACGGTTACCGACGGTACGCTCAAGTGCGCAAACGCAACGATCGCGTCTCTGTAGCGGCAACGAACCGTTTTATGATTTAGAAAAGGAATGGAGAGGAACATGGACTACAAGGCAGTGTCCCAGCAAGTCGTCGACAACGTCGGCGGACTGGAGAACATCGAGGGCGCCACGCATTGCGTGACCCGTCTGCGTCTGGTGCTCAAGGATACGAGCAAATACAACAAGGCCGAGCTCGAGAACATCGATGGCGTCAAGGGCGTGCTGTACAACAGCGGCCAGCTCATGATCATCTTTGGTACCGGTACCGTCAACAAGGTTTACGACGCCTTTATGGCTCTGACTGGCGTCAAGGAGATCAGCGCTTCCGAGGTCAAGGGTGCCGAGGCGGATAAGAAAGGCAAGTTCTTCTCGGTCCTCAAGGTGTTCTCGGACATCTTTATCCCCATCATTCCCGCCTTCGTCGGCGCTGCAATCATCATCGGCCTTAAGTCGCTGATCGTTGCCAACGGCCTCTTTGGCATGGAAGGCAGCCTCGCCGATCACAGCGAGTTCCTCAAGAACCTCGCAAGCTTCTTTGCCATTATCGCCACCACGTTCGACTACCTGCCTGTCCTGGTTATGTACAGCGCGGTCAAGCGTTTTGGCGGTAACCCGATCCTGGGCATCCTCGTCGGTATCGTCATGGTTCACCCGAGCCTTATGAACCGCAACACGTTCGTTATGGACCCGACGGGTGCTGAGTACTGGAACTTCGGTCCGCTATCCATTCCCATGGTTGCTTTCCAGGGCGGCGTATTCCCTGCAATCCTGACTGCCTGGTTTATGGCCAAGGTCGAAAAGATTGCCCAGAAGTACATCCCCGAGGTCGTTTCGTTCGTCTTTGTCCCGACCGTTACCCTGATTCTTGCTAACGTCGCCCTGTTCACCGTGTTCGGCCCGCTCGGCAACCTGATCGGTGACGTCCTCGCCGGCGTAATCGATATCCTGTACAACAGGATGGGCGTCTTTGGTGCCTTTGTCTTCGCCGCGTTCCTGCAGCCGCTCGTCGTTACCGGTACGCATCAGTTCATCCAGGGTATCGAGGCAAACCTTGTTGCCACGACTGGCTTCAACTACATCCAGGCCATCTGGTCGGTTTCCATCATCGCCCAGGGCGGCGGCGCCATCGGTATGTACCTCATTCACAAGAAGCACTCCAAAGAGCGCAACATCTGCATGTCGTCCTTTATCCCGACGCTGGTCGGAATCTCCGAGCCCGCTATCTTTGCTGCAAACATGCGCTATTCGATCATTCCGTTCATCTGCGCATGCATCGGTGCAGGCTGCGGCGGTGCCTTCGTCAAGCTCTTTGAGGTGCGCGCTATCGGTCAGGGTCTGACCGGCGTGCTTGGCCTGCTCATCGTCACGCCCGAGACCCTCGTGTGGTATGTGGCTGGCAATCTCATCGCCTTTATCGTGCCGATCGTCTTGATCTTTGCCTACAACAAGGCAAAGGGCGTGCCGACCACCGATGAAGAGGGCGCTGGCGCTGGCTTCGACGTTAGCTTCTAGTTGAGCCGTTCAGTGTAATCTGAGGATAAGTCCATTTGAGGAAGGGCGTTCGACTCGTGTGAGTCGAGCGTCCTTCCCCATAGACGAGAAAGTCAACGGCGATGTTAAATCAAAAAAACAAGGTGACACGCGCGGACTATGAGCAGTGGCGTGTCGGACAGGATGAGACGGCGGCTCGCATCGCGTCCGACCCCGATAGGCTTCTGTTCCATGTGGAGCCTGAGCTTGGCTGGCTCAACGACCCCAACGGTTTGGTTCAGATTGGTGATACGTATCACATCTATCATCAATACGATCCGTTCGATGCTGCGCATGGCGGTCCAGTGCTTTGGAACCATCTGACGACAAAGGATTTTGTGACGTACGAGAATCACGGCCCCGTGCTGTTCCCCGATTCCGATTTGGATTCGAGCGGAGCGTATTCTGGTTCTGCCTTTGTACGTGATGGCAAGATTCACTACTTCTATACCGGCAACGTCAAGCATTTTGACCGCGATGATTACGACTACGTGTTGACGGGCCGTGAGCAAAACCAGATTCATATGGTTGCCGAGAATCCCGACGAATTGGGCGAGAAGCGCATGGCTGTTGGACCAGTCGATTACCCCGACGATATCGGTACGCACGTGCGCGACCCCAAGATCCTTGAGCACGATGGTATCTACTACATGGTTCTGGGCGCTCGTACGAAAGACGACCGTGGCTGCGTGCTTGTCTATACTTCGCGTGATTTAGGGGTCTGGAGCTATGCGACGCGCATTGAGCTGGGCGAGAAGTTTGGCTTTATGTGGGAGTGCCCTGATCTGTTTGAGCTTGATGGCGAGCTTGTTCTCGTTTGCTGTCCGCAGGGTGTGCCTGCCGATGGTTGGCGTTACCGCAATCCGCATCAGTGCGTGTGGTTCCCTATCGAGGCCGATTGGGAGGCGCCGAGTTTTAAGATCACCGGGCAGGGCATGCCCCCGATGGTCGATGCCGGTTTTGATTTCTATGCTCCGCAGTCCTTTGAGGATGCTGCAGGCCGGCGTTTGATGATCGGATGGTCGGGTTGCCCCGATGCGACGGCGGAAAACCCGACGGTGGCGCGCGGGTGGCAGTGCGCGTTGACGGTGCCGCGAGAGCTGAGCATGCGCGATGGTAAGCTCTGCCAGCAGCCGGCGCACGAGATTGGGAGGATGCGCGGCGACTGCGTTCGCGCGACAGGCGGTGAAACCGTTGAGGAGCCGGGCCGCCTGTTTGATCTTGTGGTTTCCTGCGAGGGCGCCAAGATGGTCGAGTTCGAAATCCGCAAGGGTGTCTTTGTGCGTTATACGGACGGGATGCTTACCCTCGATATGGGTGACGAAGGCTATGGGCGCGACCAGAGGTCGATTGAGCTCGGCGAGCTTCGCGACCTACGCGTGCTTTCGGACACTACGATGGTCGAGATTTTTGCAAATGGCGGCGAGACGGCACTTACGAGCCGTACCTATTCGCCGGCGGTTCCGGCGATGGAGCTGCACGCCGAGGGTGCGGCATCGATGGATTTCTACCGCCTCGCGCATTAACCGTGCGTGGAGCACGATTTGACTTGCCGGGCGGAATGTGTCGCAGTTGCCGCAGCGAACTACCGTTTATCGTGTATAGCTACCGTTTGCGGAGTAAGTAACACATTGTTGCAAACCGTGTAGAATCCTAAATAAGCACGGAGTTTTCCAGGGAGACGCTGTCCTTTGTTGTGTGCAAGGGGCGGCGTCTCTTTGGTGCTTGGATGCTGTTGTGCAACAGTGCGGCGGCGCGTGCCATGTATTGAAAAGCCAATGTTGAGATGGGTCGTGATAATAATGGACAAGTACGTAATCGTGGTTGAGTCTGGGTCGGATGTGACGCCGGAGCTTTGCGAGCGCTACGGCATCGTGCGCGTGCCCATGCATGTCACGATTGGTGACGAGACCGTCGAGGACGGTTCGATCGATCCGCTCGAGATTTATTCACGCTGCAACGAGTTTGGCGTAATGCCCAAGACCAGTGGCTGTGCGCCTGCGGATTTTGCGCACGTATATGACCGTATCCATGCCGAGCAGCCCGATGCGACCATTCTGCATCTTGCGTACTCCGAGGCCACGACCTGCTCGCATCAATCATCGAAGATCGCCGCCAAGGGTCGCGACTACGTCTACTCCATGGACACGCGCTTTGTCTCGGTGGGCCAGTCGCTCGTTGTCGTCGAGACCGCCAAATACATCGAGGCTCACCCCGATGCCACCGTCGACGAGATCTTTGCTTTTACGAATTCCGTCATGGACCGTGTGCTGCTGGGCTTTGTTCCTACCGACCTAGCCTTCCTTAAGGCAGGCGGTCGTCTGTCCAACGTGGCATTCCTTGGCGCCCACCTGCTCAAGATTAAGCCCTGCATTGAGGTAACGGGCGGTAAGTTTGTGGCGACCAAGAAGTTCCGCGGCTCTATGCTCAAGTGCGCCCGTGCCTTTATTGACCACATGGTTGCGAAGGGCGAGATTGACTACTCGCACATTGGCCTGGCGTATTCGGTAGGCCTTTCCCAGGAGCTGCGCGACGACATGGAAGTCTATGCGCACGACCTGGGCTTTAAGGACATTACCTGGACTCAGGTCGGCGGCGTCATCTCGAGCCATTGCGGCCCGACCGCCTTCGGCGCGGTGCTCACGCTCAAGGCGTAAGGCCTGGCGTCTATCGATTTCTATTGCCTCGGCGGCGGGCGGGTTGCGACAACCTACCCGCCGCTCTTGCGTGGGGTCAAATAGAACAACCCAATTGACGGCTAAACCGTTTCGCCATCATGCATATGGGCTAGAATGACTCTGGCATTTATGTAGCTAAAACCAATGAGAGGCAAGGTAGCGGGAATGGCTGAGATGACGCTCGAGGGTGTGGACGCTCGTCCTGAGGACTCTGCGTTTGTCCTGGGCCGCGTGCATTCGATTGAGACGATGGGAACGGTCGATGGACCCGGCATCCGCTTTGTGGTGTTTGTTCAGGGCTGCCCCATGCGCTGTGCGTATTGCCACAACCCCGATACCTGGTCGGTGAACGGCGGCACCATGGTGACCGTCGAGCACCTGATGGACGAGTTCCAGAGCAACCATGAGTTTTACCGCAGCGGTGGTATTACGGTATCCGGCGGCGAGCCGCTCCTGCAGCCCGCGTTTTTGGCCGACCTGTTCCGCGCAATGCACAACAACCCCGATGGTCGCGTGCATACCTGCTTGGATAGCTGCGGCTATGCGTTCGACCCCGCGCATCCCGAGAAGTTCGATGCCGTACTCAACGAGACCGATATGGTGCTGCTCGACATTAAACACGCCGATCCCGTCGAGCATAAAAAGCTGACCGGTTGCGATCCCGCACGCATTCTGGCGTTTGGTGATGAGCTCGCGCGTCGCAAGATTAAGGTCGTTATCCGCCACGTGGTGGTGCCGGGCATTACCGATACGGTTGAGGAGTGCGAGGCACTCGGTCGTCTAATCGCCCCGTGGCATAACGTGGTCGGTCTGGAAATGCTGCCGTATCACACGATGGGTGTCGTCAAGTACGAGCAATTGGGCATTCCCTATAAGCTCGAGGGCGTTCCACAGATGGATACCGCGCGCATGCCCGAGCTGCGCAACGCCGTCATGACGGGTATGAAAAAGCGCCGCGCGGAACTCAAAAACGCCATCGGCTAGCGAGCCATTTTCGCCCCCAAGGGCACTCATTGGGGACAGACTTAAATGAGTGCCCCTGGGCACCAAGTTGATTGCCAAAGAGCCCTGTCAAGTTGCGGTGGAATAGTTCTTGTTTTTCGGCTTATGCCGCCCAAACAGGAACTATTCCACCGCAACTGCGTTTTGGACAGAGATGCGCAACAGAATCGTGCCATTTGGATAAATACGCTTGTGGTTTCTTTAAAGACACCTTAAACGCCGCTGAATATCTTTGGAAAGAAATGCCTGCTCGGTATTATGCTGCTCGTATATAAACGGTAGCAGTCAGGAGACCACGTGCGAAGCAACGCATCGCGGGACGAGTATGTGCCGCAGCATGGCAGCAGATATGAGACGAAGGGCACGCCTTCGCGTGGCCTCGCTGACGTTCGCATCCGCGTGACGAAGATTGCCGCCGTTGGGATGCTAACGTTGGCGGTTATTATCCTCGGAATTACCGCCAAAACCTACGCGTCGGAGCGAATGGCACACTCAGATGCGTCAACGGTACAGACGCAAAACAAAAAGGTCTCTGAATCTAAAGCCACCGCAAGTCAAACCCTGTCGACAGCGAGCCTTAAGACGAGGCTTTCGAAGGCGGACTTTAACGATATTCCCTCAGGCGATACCGTGCGGACCTTCTCATTGGTTGATGACCAGATCCCCGCCCTGGAGGATGAGAGCCTCGCCGCACTCCAAGATGCCCTTGATCAGGCCCAGGAATTGGGCGATGTGGGCGTGGTGTTTTACGATTTGTCGAGCGGCAAGGGCGTGACGTATAACGCCGATGTCGAGGTTTACGGCGCGAGTAGCTACAAGGCGCTCTATGCGTTGTACATCTGCGAATCTCTGGTCGAGACGGGCCAGGTCTCACTTGATGATTCCCTTGGCACCTATGGTGGCTATAACATGGGCTGGCAGACGGTGCGCGACCTAATCGAGGCCGCGGTCGTTAATTCGGACAACGATTCGTTTATTGCGTTACGCGCGGCGTTTGACCGTGTCGATTACGAGGATTGGATTGCCGCACTCGGCGTCGAAGACGAGGTCGCGCTCGATCCAATGAGCGATTTCCCAACCTACTGCGCGCGTACCTCGGCCAAGTTGTGGCGCGAGATGAGCGAGTATTTGAGCTGTGGCAGTGAGGCCTCCCAGTGGTTATCTGAACTGCTGTCATCAACATCGCGCTCATTTATCCGTGATGGGATTGCGGACGACCAAGC
Source organism: uncultured Collinsella sp. (assembly GCA_938011935.1). Lineage (GTDB taxonomy): Bacteria > Actinomycetota > Coriobacteriia > Coriobacteriales > Coriobacteriaceae > Collinsella. The sequence continues at coordinate 7,256 of CALLSU010000107.1, read as the reverse complement.
CTTGGTGCGCAACAAGGCAGGCTGGATTAGCGAGGATGGTTGCTATTCGACATGCGATGCGGGCCTTATCGACATCGATGGCCGTACCTATGTCATGAGCATCATGACATCGATGCCGTGGAGCGACCACTCGAGCGAGGCTGTGGCCGCGATTGCTAAGGTGTTCTTTGATACGCGAGCTACGCTGGCCTAGCGTGTTCGTTTGGCGTTGGCAAACAAAATGCTGGTACCATACCGTGGTTGAGAATTTCGTATAGGTTTGGGGAATGGCATGGCTACCATCGCGATTATCGGTGCACTCGAAAAAGAGATCATGCAGATTAAGGAAGAGTTGAGTAACGTTTGCATGGTACAGGAGGCGGGCTTGAACGTTGTGACCGGCGGGCTCGACGGCCTGTCGATTGTCGCCACGACGGCGGGTATGGGCACGGTAAACGCTGCCGCCGCAACACAGCACCTCATTAGCAAGTATGCTCCACAGGCAGTTGTGCTTTCGGGTATCGCGGGCGGTTTGAACCCCAAGCTCCATATCGACGACGTGGTCATCGGCAAATGCCTGCGCTATCTGGATACCGATACTGCGCTTATCGCCGAGTCTGCACCGGGGCTCGAGGAGTTTGGCTCGACGCCTGCGCTGGTCGATATTGCTGCCGATGTGCTTGCTGAGCGTGGGTTTGTTGATGCTTCGACAAATGCAGCAGCTTCGAACGAGGGCGCAAAGCAGTTCCTGGTCGGCACGATTGCCACGGGTAACCGCTTTGTGACGGGCGCCGCCATGCGCAACGACGCTATCGAGGCGACGCATGCCGATTGTGTCGGCATGGAGGGCGCGGCAATTGCCCACGTCGCAACCAAAAATGGTGTCGATTGCCTGGTGCTGCGCGCTATCAGCGATAATTGTGACGAGGCGTACGATGCGATTTGCGACCGCGAGTTCGACCTGTTCGAGTATGCCCGCACCGCGAGTGGCATTACGCTCGATATCGTTCGCCGTATCGCTGCTATCTATTAGCGCGCTTTTTTTTGTAAGAACCTACGACCAAGGAGTGTCCATGGCCGATTCCATTAACTACCAGCTTGCCAAGTTCGTTGCCAGCTATGGCAAGGTTTCGCAGATTCCCGAGTCCACTTGCCCCGAGGTGAGCTTCGTCGGCCGCTCCAACGTGGGCAAGTCGTCGATCATGAACAAGCTTTTTGGCCGCAAAAACCTCGTCAAGGTTTCGAGCACACCGGGCAAGACGAGCAACATCAACTTCTTTGAGGCTGACGACGTGCACTTCGTCGACCTGCCGGGTTATGGTTTCGCCCGTCGTTCCAAGGCCGAGCGTGACCGCTGGGCCGAGCTCATCGGCGACTTCTTCGACTCCGAGCGCAGCTTTAACCTGGTTGTATCGCTGGTGGACATTCGCCACGATCCCAGTAAGCTCGACCATGACATGATCGACTACCTGCAGGGCAACGAGTTCAACTTTATCGTCTGCCTCACCAAGGCCGACAAGCTCAGCCGCACCCAGCAGGCCCGCCAGGCAGCAGCCATCAAAAAGCAGCTCAACGTCCCGGCCGAGAACGTGATCATCACAAGCTCTCAGACTGGCACCGGCATCGACGAACTCAAGCGCCGCATCGCCGAGGCCTGCCTCTAATAAGTGCCCCAACCTAGCAAGAGCCCCTACCAATAAAAAGCAGGCTATCAGCCCGGCGCCCCTTCAAAGCGTGGGTCCCTATAGACATCCTCAGCAAGGTAGGCGCAGGGACGGTCGGGGTGTTCCCTCAAAATCATTCCGCAGCGCGAAGGCCCCTTGTCCGTCGCTCCGTAGGAGCAGGGCAAGGGGCCTTCATGCGCGAGGACGATTTTGAGGGAACACCCCGACCGCCCCGGACAGGTAATGGGAAGGATGTCTACAGGTACTCGATTTGAGCGCCTTCCGTGTCGCACGTCAGAATGTGCGTGTCGCACTTGGGGAACTGCTCGCGCAGCTTGACCTGCAGGAACTTCGCCACGATGGTGTCGTCAGTCACGGCCATGAGGGTCGAGCCGGAGCCGCTGATCCAGATGGTCTTGGCGCCTCCGTTAAGGCAGGTGTCGCGCACGGCGTTGTAGTCGGGGATGAGGCGGCGGCGATAGGGCTCCTGGATGCGGTCGTCGTTGGCGGCGGCAATCAGGTCAAGGTCGCCGGTCTCCAGGCCGCGCGTCATGCCCGCGATGCGGCCCATCTGCCACACGGCGGTGGAGAGCGGAATCTCCTGTGGCACGACCTTGCGCGCCTCACTCGTGTGCACCTCGTAAGGTGGAATCACGGTAATAAAACGCAGGCGATCGCTCACCTCGTAGCGCAGGCACTGGGGGAGCGAATCACTCGGCGTAAAGGAGCAAACGGCACCGCCCAGGATGGCGGGGGCGACGTTATCGGGATGGCCCTCGACCTCGGTGGCAATGCGGACGAGCTCGGCACGGTCGACGGTGTGGCCCGTCAGCGCGGCGGCCGCCATAATGCCGGCGACGACGCAGGTGGAGCTGGAACCCAGGCCGCGAGCGACGGGCACGTCGGTTTGAATGTCGATGGCAACGGGGAAAGCCGGCTCGCCCCACGCGGCCAGAGCATCGACAAAGCTCACATAGACCAGGTTATTCTCGTTTTGGAACTCCTCGGGGCAGCCCGTGATGGTGAGCTTGTCGGCGCGCTCGAAGGTGAAGTGCGAGTAGAGGCTGACGGCCATGCCGAGGGTGTCGTAGCCGATGCCTAGGTTGGCGCTGGTTGCTGGGACGGTGATTTTGATCATGTGGGTCCTCCTGGGCGGGTCTGGCCGTTTAGTTCGCTGCTCGGGCAGTCCTGGCTCGCTCGGAAAGCACATTAAGTGCTTTCCGGCTCGTGCGGAACTCGCGACGAACTAAACGGCCAGACCCGCTCGCATGCTCGTCATCATCCCGAAAGCTAAATAAAAAGAAGGTGCGCCGGCTTTCACCGGCGCTTAATAAGGGATCTAGTTGGTGCTCATTCGTTTTGCTGCGGACTCGACGTAGTTTGCCATCTCATCGACGTCGCAGACGTCTTCGAAGCGGACGGGTTTGGATTCGAGTTCGGCGAGCTGGGTCGGGGCGACCGTGTTGGTGGCCTGCTCGAGTACACGCATAGCCTCAAAATCATCCTCGGGAACGTCGAGGCCCAGGGCGTCGCAGCAGGCGCGCGGGAACTTGTAGGGGCTGGCGGTCGAAAGCAGCACGCGGGCCTTGGCGTCCTCGGCGGGGGCGACCTGCTCAAAGACGTGATAGCCGCAAGCGGTGTGCGGGTCGATCACGTAGCCATTTGCGTCCCAGCAGCTCTTGATGGCAGCGCGGACCTCGTCCTCGCTGGCCCAACCGCAGCCAAACACACTCTGGATCTTGGCCAGTAGCTCAGCGGGCACCTCGTAGCGACCCGTCTGGGCAAGCTGCTCCATAAGGCCGGCAACGAGTTCGCAGTCGCCGTCGGACAGGAAGTAGAGCATGCGCTCCAGGTTGGAGCTGATGAGGATGTCCATCGACGGCGAGATGGTCGTGAAGAACGGACGGTTGCGGTCGTAAACGCCGGTGGTCAGGAAGTCGGCAAGCACGTTGTTCTTGTCGCTCGCGACGATGAGCTTGGCGACGGGCAGACCCATGCGCTTGGCATAGTAGCCGGCCAGGATATCGCCAAAGTTGCCAGTCGGCACGCAGAACTCAACGGCGTCGCCGGCCTCGATGGCGCCGGCGCGCAGCAGCTGCGCATAGGCGGCAAAGTAGTAGACGACCTGCGGCACCAGGCGGCCGACGTTGATGGAGTTGGCGCTCGAAAGCACGGTGCCGGCAGCCTCCAGGCGCTCGGCAAGCTCCTTATCGGCAAAGATGCGCTTGACGGCGCTCTGGGCGTCGTCAAAGTTGCCGCGGATGCCGCAGACGGCGACGTTATCGCCCTCCTGCGTGGACATCTGCAGATTCTGCACGCGGCTGACTTTGCCCTCGGGATAAAAAACGGTGATGCCCGTGCCCGGAGCGTCGGCAAAACCGGCGAGCGCGGCCTTGCCCGTGTCGCCCGACGTGGCGGTGACGATCATGATGCGCTCGGCGCCGCCGTCCTTGGCGGAAGTGCGGGCCATCAGACGGGGGAGCATCTGCAGGGCGACGTCCTTGAAGGCGCTCGTGGGGCCGCCAAAGAGCTCCATCACATAGGTCTGAGGGGCATCAGCGCCCGGCGCAGCGTCGAGTTTGACGAGCGGCGTAACCTCTTCACTCGCAAACGTGCCGCGGTATGCCTCGTCGACACACGCCGAAATTTCTTCGGCCGTGTAATCATTCAGTAACATTCCCAACACATCTTGAGCGATTTCAAAGTACGATTTATCTGCAAGCGAGCTGATATCGACCTGCTGGGTGCCGAGCTCGTCCGAGACAAACAAACCCCCGTCGGGAGCGATGCCGGTGCGGATTGCCACCTTACTTGAGCACGATAAAGTGCGTCCTCGTGTACTATGATAAGTTCCCATATAACACTGCTCCTCGGATGCCTTGGTCCCAATCGGTGAAACCATGGTATCAGAGCGCGCAAAACAGGTTTGCAGAGGCTTTTAGAAAGGTAACCTCAAGCCCATGATTAAGATTGCCAAGTTTGGCGGCTCGTCGGTCGCCGACGCCGAACACTTCAAGAAGATCAAGGCCATCGTCGATGCCGACCCTGCTCGCCGTTTTGTGGTGGTTTCCGCCTGCGGCCGCCGCTTTAAGGGCGACACTAAGGTAACCGACCTGCTCTACCTGGTTAACGCGCACGTTAAGTATCACGTGTCGTGCGAGGAACTACTCGAGGACATCGGCCAGCGCTATTTTGATATCGCTGACGAGCTGGAGCTCACCTATCCCATCCGCGAGGAGTTCGCGGCCTTTGCCGAGCGCGCCCGCTCGGGCGGCTACTCTACCGAGGAGCTCGTGAGCCGCGGCGAGTACTTCACCGCTCGCCTGATGGCCGAGTACCTGGGCCTGCCGTTCCTGGACGCCGCGACGGTTGTGGCGTTCCATCATGACGGTACGCTCAGCATGAACCGCACCTCCGAGCTGGTGCAGGAGTACGGCCAGCAGGGCGGCTTTGTTATGCCTGGCTTCTACGGCGCGACGCGTGAGGGCCAGATCAAGCTGCTCGACCGTGGTGGCGGCGATATCTCGGGCTCGATCCTGGCCAAGTGCCTGGGCGCCGACCTGTACGAGAACTGGACCGACGTTTCGGGTTTCTATTCTGCCGATCCGCGTATTGTTCCCGAAGCCCAACCCATTGCGCGCGTTACCTACGAGGAGCTGCGCGAGCTTTCGTACATGGGTGCAAGCGTCCTGCACGAGGAAGCCGTGTTTCCCGTGCGCGAGGCGGGTATTCCGCTGGTCATTAAGAACACCAATGCGCCGCAGGACCCCGGCACCATCATTAGCGAGACGGCTGATGAGGGCGAGGCGGAGCCCATCATTACCGGCGTGACCGGCAAGCGCGGCTTTGTCGCCATCAACGTTGCCCGCGACCGCACCAAGCCCCGTGTTGGCTTTATGCGCCGCGCGCTTTCGGTCTTCGAGCGCTATGACGTTTCCGTCGAGCATATGCCCACCGGCGTTGACCGCTTTGGCGCCGTGGTGCAGGAGCAGGACGTTCACGATTCGCTGTACTCACTCGTGGGCGACATCCAGCAGGAGGTCGAGCCGCTCGAGATCGAGGTTGTCGAAGGCCTGGCGCTCATCGCGACCGTCGGCCGTAACCTGCGTGGCCGCGCAGGTATCTCGGGCCATCTGTTTGGTATGCTTGGCCAGGCCGGCGTGAGCGTGCGTATGATTTCGCAGAGCTGCGACGAGATCAACATCATTATCGGTGTCGAGGAGAAGGACTTCGACCTGGCGATTCGGACCATTTACCGTGCCTTCTCCGATGAGAACGGCATTGTGAAGGTCTCCGACTTGGAGGCTTCCGCGCCGGTCGATCCCGCTCTGGCTGCGCTCCACAAGTAGCTGCTATCTCGCTAGATTTTTGGGACTCGCCTCAAAAATCTACGGCGGGGCGTTTCGTTTCGGTTTCGTTTCGACGGGGCGGGTTTCGTGCCTGCCCCGTTCTTGTATACACTGGCAACAATAATCGGCCTGCTCGGCGTGCGGGCAAAAGCCACAACCTTTAAAGGGGGAAGCATGAAACAGTACACGGTTGCTATTTTGGGCGCGACGGGAGCCGTGGGCACCCAGATGCTTGAGTGCCTCAACGAGCAGGAGTTTCCGGTCGGCAAGCTCAAGCTGCTGGCGAGTGCGCGTTCCGCGGGCAAGACCGTTGAGTTCCGCGGCGAGCAGATCGTAATCGAAGAGGCTTGCCCCGAGGCCTTTGAGGGCTGCGACATCGTACTCGGCGCCGCCGGCGACGACATCGCGAAGGAGCTGCTACCCGAGGCCGTCAAGCGCGGCGCCGTCGTGGTCGACAACAGCCATGCCTTCCGCATGGATCCCGAGGTGCCACTGGTCGTGCCTGAGATCAATGCCGACGATATCAAGTGGCATCACGGCCTTATCGCCAACCCCAACTGCGCGACCATCATCGGCCTGGTTCCCACGTGGCCGCTGCATCAGCTCGCCGGCGTGAAGCGCATGATCGTCTCGACGTATCAGGCGGCTTCGGGTGCCGGCGCTCCCGGTATGGCCGAGCTCGAGGCTCAGCTGGCCGCCCTGGGCTGCGGCGAGGAGATTCCCGAGCCGCGCGCGTTTGCCGCCCAGCTGGCGAGCAACCTGATTCCGCAGATCGGCGGCGTCAAGGAGGAGGGCTTTACCTCCGAGGAGATGAAGTTGCAAAACGAGGGCCGCAAGATTATGCACCTGCCCGAGCTGCGCGTGAACTGCACCTGCGTGCGCGTGCCCGTGCTGCGTTCGCACTCCGAGAGCATTACGCTCGAGTTTGAGCGCGATATTACGGTCGAGGAGGCCCGTGCTGCGCTGGCTGCCGCTCCGGGCGTGAAGCTGGTTGACGACATGAGCGCCGAGGATGCGCACGATCGCTTCCCCATGCCGATGGATACGTCCGACCAGGACCTGATCTGGGTCGGTCGCGTGCGCCGCGACATCTCGAACCCCGAGGCTGCGCGCGGCATCACCTTCTGGTGCTGCGGCGACCAAATCCGTAAGGGCGCGGCAACCAACGCCGTCCAGATCGCCAAGCTGCTCTGCGAGTAGCGGTGGACCTGTCCGGCGGGGGCCGGGCTTAGTTTTCAGAACGTCCTCGACCATGTGTGGCGCC
>CALLSU010000106.1:0-1875 GCA_938011935.1 uncultured Collinsella sp. | reverse complement strand
TTCAACTACCACTACATCTTCGGCTGCCTCAATGCCCTGTCCAAGGAGAAGGAGATCACGCTGGAGCTCAAGAGCTATTCGCAGGCTGGCATCTTCAAGTCCTACGACAAGATCAACTACCTGTACCTGGTCATGCCGGTACGCATCTAGCGCTGCCCATGACCATGTTCGCACGCGATCTTTCCGTTGCGCGCTATCGCAGCTTCGAGAGTTACCGCCTTGCCCTGAGCGACGGTGTGACAGTGCTCGCAGGTCCCAACGCGGCGGGAAAGACCAACCTCATAGAGGCGCTGCAGCTGCTGACGAGCGGCGCCTCGTTTAGGCATCCGACCGCAGCCGAGCTCGTGCACGACGGCGTGGGCCCATGCAAGGTCGAGCTGAGGCTCGAAGGTGATGGGCGTGTGCTGGACATGGGACTGAGTGTGGAAGATGGCAAGCGTTCGTTTAGTCGCAACGGCAAGCGCTGCGCTGCGTCCGGTGTGCGCGGGGTACTGCCGAGCGTTCTGTTTTGCCCGGACCACCTGGATATGGTCAAGCGGGGTGCCAGCGTGCGCCGTACCGCACTTGATGACTTTGGCGTTCAGCTGAGTGCGCGCTATGCCGATCTGGCTAGTGCCTACGGGCGCTGCGTGACCCAGCGTAACGCCCTGCTCAAGGAGACCTGGTGCTGCCGCGAGATGCTCGGCGCCTGGAACGAATCTATCGCCCGCGCCGGTTCGGCCCTGCTCGTGCATCGTCTGGCTCTGCTCGACCGGCTGTCGGGCCATGTGCGTGACGCCTATGGCCGCGTGGCATCCGGCGAGCCCGCCGGCGTGTCCTATGTGTCCACGCTTGGCGACCTGCCTCGCACCGAGGATCGCGACGAGCTCAGGGGCTGGGCGTATGAGCACATGCTCTCGGCGCTCGATGAGCGCGCCGACGAGGAGATTCGCCGCGGCGTGACGCTCGTGGGTCCGCATCGCGACGAGATTGAGTTTTCCGTCGCGGGCCGATCGGCCCGTTCATTTGCTAGCCAGGGCCAGCAGCGAACGCTAGTGCTTGCCTGGAAGGTGGCAGAAGTGGCCGTGGCGCGCGATATCCTGGGCACTGCGCCACTGCTGCTCTTGGACGACGTGATGAGCGAGCTCGACGCCGGGCGCCGAGGCGCTTTTCTGCAGCTGATCGGCGATGATATCCAGACGGTCATAACCACCACCAATCTGGGGTATTTTACCGATGACCTGCTTGATCGAGCCAAGGTGGTGAGCATGGGTGAGACGTGCTAATTACGAGCGCGAGAACGGAATGGTTGCCTTTGGCGGCTTTTTGGATGCCGAGCGGCAGCGCATCCTGGCGGCCGCGACACCTGAGCGCCGCGCGCAAATGGAGGCTGCGGAGGAGTCTCGTGCGGTCTATCACGCCTGGAATGCAGTGTGCTCGGGCACGCGCGAGGGACGCCATGTGACGGGGTTACGCTACCTGCCCGAGTCCAACGAACTGCTGGTGTACCTCGATTCGCCCTCATGGACGCAGGAGATGACACTTTTGCGCGAGATTATCCGCGCGCGCATGGAGCGCGCCGGCGCGCACGTCGACGGCCTGGTGTTCAAGACGACCGCCCCCGGCCACACACCGCCCGCTGCAAAAGAGCGCCTGCGCCCGGCCGTGGCCGAGCGTCCGCCGGCTCCGCATGCCGACCTCAGCGATGCCGAGCGTGCCGAGATCGAGCACCAAGTGGCACCCATCGAGGACCAAAAACTGCGCGAGGCCCTCGAGAACGCCATGAGAGCCAGTGCCGAGTGGACCAAGGGCGTGCAGGGCAAAAAAGAGCCTTAAATCGCATCTGGTGGCCTTGTAGAGCCAAATACCCTCGTTCCCGAGGGTATTTTTTTACGA
>CALLSU010000105.1:0-2498 GCA_938011935.1 uncultured Collinsella sp. | reverse complement strand
CGACCAGAAAGGAAGCCAACGATGTTTAGGCCCTTACGTCGAAAGAAACGCGCCATCACCGACGAGGAAGCGCGCAAACTGCTCGCCACCTGCAAGCGCGGCGTCTTTGCCGTCAACGGCGACGATGGCTACCCGTACGCCATTCCCGTCAACTACTTCTTTGACGCCGAGCACGACAAGATTTATTTCCATGGCGCCAAGGCTGGCCACAAGGTCGACGCACTTAAGCGCGATGACAAGGTCTGCTTTACCGTTTACGGCAACGAGTGGCACCAGGACGGCGACTGGGCTCCCTACGTTATGAGTACCGTGGTCTTTGACCGCTGTCGCCTGGCAAATGACACTCCCGCGTTTATCGAGGATAAAGTCCGCCAGCTCGCGCTTAAGTACTACCCTTCTGTCGAAGAAGTCGAAGGGGAAATCGCCAAGGACATTAAGGGCGTCCAACTCTACGAGATTACGATTGAGCATCTCTGCGGCAAGCAGATTCAAGAAAAGTAAGCCCCTCATCAGGCCTCATCAATAGCAATATGGCTCGGTTCCAACCCACCTTGGAACCGAGCCATATGCTTATGAAGCGTCGGCGGCTATGTGTGCAAGCGCCTCAACGAGCTCCTGCGAGCTCACAGGCTTGCTCAGGTGCGCGTTCATGCCCGCCTCGCGCGAAAGCCTGCGGTCGTCGGCAAAGGCGTTGGCGCTCACGGCGATAATCGGCGTGAGCGCGGCATCCTCGCGATCGAGCGCTCGAATCCGACGCGTGGCCTCAAGGCCATCGATACCGGGCATCATGATGTCCATCAACACCACGTCGTACTCGTGCGGCGCGCTCGCGGCAAACATCTCGACGGCAGACTCACCATCCTTAGCATGCGTCACGACGGCGCCGGCGCGGGCGAGCGTAAACTGTGCAATCTCGGCATTCAGGTCGTTATCCTCTACGAGCAAAACGCGCAAGCCCTGGAGCGCATCGCCGTCACCCGCGTCCACGCGCACAGCCTGAGGAATCTCGGAGCGCTTGCACTTCTCAAACGGCAGACGGATGGTAAACGTCGTCCCCTGCCCCAAGATACTCGTAAAGCTCATGGTTCCGCCCATAAGCTCGACCAACTGTTTGGCAATAGGCGCACCCAGGCCAGTTCCCGATGAAGCGCCTTCCACCTGTTGCTCCTCGCGACAAAACGGCTCGTAGAGGTGCTGTTGAAACTCCTCGCTCATGCCAATACCGTTGTCGGCGATCGTGTATTCATAGACGGGGGCGCCATCCACTGGCTCCACCTCGCGGCATGTCAGGCGAACATAGCCGCCCCGGCGGTTGTACTTGACGGCATTACCGGCAATATTGAGCAACAAGCGCTTGAGGTGCGTCACGCTCACCCGCGCATAGGGATGATTAAGCGTCTGCTGGTCGCAGATAATTGTCACCAGACGCTCCTCGGCCTGGCGCTCCAGAATATCGCGCACCTCGTGGTTGAGGGTCACCAAGTTTGTGGGAACAAGCTCCAGTTCGATCTGCCCGCTCTCCAGACGACTCATATCCAGGGCCTCGTTGGCAAGATCGAGCAGCAGTCCCGATGCCGTCCAGATCTTTGAGCGGCACTCGGTCTGCTTTTGCAGATCATCCGCATTGGCATCGCCGACCTCAACCATACCGCGAATGCCGTTGATGGGCGTGCGCAGATCGTGGCTCATGCGACGCAAAAATTCCGTCTTTGCCGAGTTGGCAGACGAGGCCTCACGTGCCGCCTTTGCTAGCCTGTCGCCATAGTCGCGCTCCTGCTGCAGCAAGTCCGTCAAACGTCGACGATCAGCGCGGCGACGCGCCATCACAACAACGGCTATAACACCGCTGTAGAGCACCAGCACGCCGGCAGCAACAGCGGCGACGACCTCAAAGTAGCGCCGCGCCGAGGCATAGGTGTACACGTAGAATTTTTGCGCTTTGCCGTATGTGCCCAAATACCACTCGCCGTTGACGTTGACCAGTCGGACTTTGCCGGGCAGGCATCGATCCTTAATTTCGTCGACAATGATGGCGTCCGTCGCAGGCAGGTCGAACACGCCCAAGATGGTGGGTTCAACGGCGTTGGTCGCAACGACCTTGCCATCGTTTTCGATCACGATATTGCCGCTATCGATGGTCTCATAGCCTTCGAGCAGACTCTGCAGTTTGAGCGTATTGCTCGCAACCGCCTTCGCGCTCTGATGCCTTACCGCGATAACGATACCCTCGCCATCTTGCCGAGTAACGCAGCCAATGTCTGCAACCGAATCATCCGCAAGCGTAATACGAGTGGTATAGGACTTAAGCGGATGGGTTGCCACCTCCAGCACGGGCGCTTTTTTGAGATATGCAGCAAGCGACTCGTAGCCCACGCTATCCGTCGAGGACTCGGACACCAGGTTGCCCGATGCGTCCGTCACGATCAGCGCGCTCACGTTGAACTGGTCAGCATATTGCTCCAGCGTGGCGTTATCCACCGAGCCGTCGCGCTCCATAT
>CALLSU010000104.1:0-10212 GCA_938011935.1 uncultured Collinsella sp. | reverse complement strand
TGCTCAAACATTCTCGCGTCGCTTCGCTCGCTGCGAAACTGCGCGTGGAACGATATGTGTGAGAGGCGGGCGGGCGGCTACTCGCTTGAAAAATATTTACATTCTAGTAAGCCAATGCGACAAAGGAACAATCCCTTTGTCGCATTGGCTTACTGTATTTAGATTTTCCGATTTCGCCTTTGCAGGTTCTAGTGGTGGGGAATCTGGTAAAGCTGCTAGTACGTAAACGCAGCTTGCCTGTGGGAGGCCCCTATATATCGTCCCGCGCGCAGTTTCGCAGCGAAGCGAGAATGTTTGAGCACGGGATGATATATAGGGGCCTCCCACAGGCAAGCGGAAATTAAGACGCTAGCGGATATGCGCGGGTTTTCCGCCCCAGTAGAAGCGGCAGAAGGCTCGTTTGCGCTTTTGGGGTTTGCCTACGAGCTCTATGGTGGCGATGGCGATGTCTTCGGCTGCGTGGGGGCGGCGTAGTACTTCGCCGTTGATGAGTAGCGCTTTGAGTGATTCGGGATGGTCGTGCAAGTGACGTAGGGTAACGATGAGTTCTCGTGCCGTGGTGACGTGCATGCTGGCTCCCATGCCGGTGAGCATCGTGGTGTTGGCCTTTTCCTGGCCGTATGATTTGCCCAGCAGGATCATCGGCAGATGTGCGCATAGGCACTCGGTGACCGTGAGTCCGCCCGATTTGAGAATTGCCAGGTCGCAGCCGTGCATGAGGGCCGCCATGTCGTCGACATAGTCCAGCACCGTGACATTTTCGAGCTTCATGGCATCGAAGAGTGTCTTGAGGCGGGCGGCGTATTCCTTATCCTTGCCCGGCAAAAAGACAAAGTGCATGTCTTCGAAGCTGCGTAGGAAGGGGAGGGTGCGGTCCATCTCCGCGCGAAAGCGAACGTACGGTTGAGGCAAGCTGGCACCGGCCATTACCAGCACGACGGTCTTGTCGGTGGGGAGGTTGAACTTAGCTAGCTCTTCTTCGCGATCATAATCCGTGTCGAATCCGGCGCGAATAGGAATGCCGGTAATGCGAATCTTTGTCTCGAGCACCTTGCGCGGACGCAGCGTTTCGGCCATAAATTCGTTGGCAACACAGAATAAATCGGTGTCCTTGTGGGGCCACCATCCCTCGACTTCGTAGTCGGTCGGTACGCAGATGACCGGATAATCGATACCCGTAATTACGCGGGCGCCCACGGCAACATTGGCTGCTGTGATGTGCGTTGCAACCACGGCTATGGGCCTGCGGCTACGAATATATTCGTTGAAGGCGGGGAACATAATTCGCGACCATGCCGTTCCGCCACCCCAGAGAAGATGTCCCGTAAGCGTATATCGCCAGGTCAGGTCGTAAATGGGGCGCGTGGCTCCCGTAAAAGAAGCCGCGGTCTTATTGCCGTCGAATTTAATACGTCCAAAATCAAGGATATCGAGCACTTCAATCTCAATATCCTCGGGGATGCCATTGGTGCCGCGGATGAGGTCGAATGCCTGCGCAATCGCATTTGCGGCGGCCTTGTGGCCCGAGCCAACGGAGGCGTGCACGATGGTCACGAGAGGTTTTTGCTGAGCCAGGAGCGTGGTTTGCTCCGATTGGGGAGTGCTGTGCGTGAGCAGGGGAGCGTCGTCACTCGTCTGCGCCTGGTCCATCGATAACTCCCCTTCAGCTTTGTAATACGGATTTATCATTGTAGTGCATGAGTGTCACGTTCACGTAAATTTGGGTATGAGCGCAAAGAACGACAACGTTTCGACGAAAGGACGCTTCATGACTACCGATAAGCCGATCGATGTTGCGATTATCGGTGGCGGCCCCGCGGGCTATGCTGCCGCCATTTATGCTGCGCGTGCTAACCTGACGACGACCGTGATTGAGCAGGGCATGTCGGGAGGGCAGATCGCCACAACCAATGAGGTCGAGAACTATCCGGGTATCTCGCTCCTGAGTGGCGCCGAACTCGGCGAGCGTTTTCAGCAGCATGCAGAGGGCCTGGGAGCACAGGTTGCATGGAGCATGGTTACGGGTGTCGATTACGATGCCGATGCAGCGTTGTTTACGGTGCATCACGATATGGGCGATACGCTGGCCCCGAGCGTTATCGCTTGCATGGGTGCCACGCCGCGTCCGGCAGGTTTCGCAGGCGAGGATACGTATCGCGGTCGTGGCGTTTCATATTGCGCAACATGTGACGGCATGTTTTTCCGCGGCAAGCAGGTTTTTGTAATCGGTGGTGGCAATTCGGCATGCGAAGAGGCTCTGTTCCTGTCCGACATTGCCAACAGTGTGACCATCGTGCTGCGCCGCGACCAGTTCCGTGCGCCCGATGGTGTTGTTCAGAAAGTACTCGCAAAGGACAATATTACAGTTAGGTACCAAACTAGTATTGTGGAGCTATCGGGCGAAGCCATGCCAACGACGATTACCTTTAAGGACAATGCATCCGGCGAGACTCATACCGAGTCATTTGAGCCCGGCTCGTTTGGCATCTTTGTTTTTACCGGAACGCAGCCCCATACCGAGCTTGTTGAGCATCTAGTCGATCTGGCGCCTGATGGCGGCATTCTGACTGATGAATCCATGGCGACCCGCACGCCAGGTCTATTTGCCGCTGGCGATATCCGTTCCAAACGTTTACGCCAGGTTGTGACCGCTGTTTCGGACGGAGCCATAGCGGCAACGAGCGCATACGCGTTTCTCCGTGGATAAGTACGATAATATATCTTATGTAAGGTTGCTATCTTTAAACAAAGTGGTTGGACGATGCATCAATGTGTTGTCCAACCACTTTTACTTGCCAGCTATGTGGTATGCAAAACTAGATAACCTAGAATACAATATAGAAAATGAACGGAGGACCTTTATGAACCACGTTAAACACGTTATTCCGATGTCCGATACATCGGTCAGCATTAAGCCGGAGGATATTCAGCCGACGGTGCTTCCGGATGCATTTATTCAGTCCGATATGGTGCGTAAACTCAACGCGTTGAGCCTGCCACGCTATGATCAGCTGCCCAACGTAACGCTCTATCGCGATCAGGTTATTGAATATGTTGCGCTGTGGATGGAGCCGCTGTCCATTTGCGTTGAGCACCCTGTCATTACGCCATCGATGATCAATAACTACGTGAAGGTCGGCCTGGTGCCTGCTCCGGTCAAAAAGCAATATGGCCGCGAGCAGATTGCCCGTCTGATCGCTATTTGCATCTTTAAGCAGGTGCTGCCTATTGCTGCGGTGCAGGCACTCTTCAACATTCAGCGTTTGAGCTACGATGCCCCGACTGCCTTCGATTATGTGGTCGACCAGCTCGAGGCATCGATTCGAGCGGCATTTTCCGTCGAGCAGACGCCGGTTCCCGATACGGCGCGTCAGGCTACGCGCGAGTCGCTGCTCGTGCGCAGCGCGGTTTCGTCCTTTGTTTCGAAGGCGTATCTGATGAGCTATCTTAAGTTCAACGGGTTTAATAGTTAACCGAGGTATAAGACGGGCGGGATAAGAGTCATTGGCCCCTTATCCCGCCCGTGCGTTTATCTAGTTGGACATTATCGGCCCGAAGCCACGCCCATGCCGTAGCCGATAATGAGCCCGTGCATCTCGGCATAGTATGAATCCAGGCCGTTGCAGGGCATGATAATCGTCTTGGAGCTGGGCCAGTGCTCGACAATGCGGTCGGCAAGCGCCTGGGCACCCGCCTCATTCTCAACATGGTCGATAACGACCTCGCCACCTGTAAAGCCCTCTGCCTCCATGGTGTCGACAATCTTGGCGAGCATCTTTTTCTCGCCACGCGTGTGGCCGACGAGTTTAATCTCGCCTTCCTCGCTCGCCGTTCCCAAAATGCGGATATTGAGCTTGTTGGCAATGACGCCGGCTGCCTTAGGAATGCGTCCGGCCTTTGCAAGGTTCTCGTAATTACACAGGCTAAAGAGAATCTTGCTGTTTTGCTCGAGACTGTCGAAGTAAGCGCAGGCGTCCTCAAAGGAAACGTCCGGGTTACTTGCAAGATAACGATCAAACAGCAAGAAGATCAGATCCATCTTGCCGCCTGCTGCCCGCGAATTGACCAGGTGAATCTGACGATTGGGCTCCTCGGCAAGTACCATATCGCGTGCCGTAGCGGCAGCGTTATAGCTTCCAGAGACACCCTCCGAGATTGGCATGCAGATCGTCTTGTCGGCGAGCTTAAAGAGCTCAACCCACTCCCCCACGCTTGGGCAGGCGCTCGATGATGCGCTGGCTTCCGACTGAATGGCAACATTAAGCTCGTGAACATCGAGCAAAAGGTCGTCGACAAATTCGCGCTCCCCTACTCGAATTTTGAGAGGAGCGAATGCAAAAGTGGTACGGGGTGCAGTCGGTTGCCAATCGCGAAGATTGCAGCTCGAATCTGAGATAAGTGCCCAGCTCATTGAGGGTCCTTTCTAGTTGTTCCTCAACAATTATAGCTATCTTTTGGACAGATGCTGCGCATATCTAGTATTCAAAACTAGATTGTTGCTTACATGCAAAACGGGCGCTCGAGATAAAACAATGGACCTCGCTCCCCAAGGATACGAGGTCCATCTTTGCTTGCTGAGCTAAACCACTTAGTAGCGAACGAAAATATAATTGTTGTTCATGCCGGCGGCAACGGAGCTGATGATGACGCCCGTTTTGTAGTCGGAAGCATGGATCATCTGACCATTACCGATATAAATGCCGGTATGGTAGGAGTTAACCACAACATCGCCGGGTTGCGGATCGGACACACGGGTCCAACCCATGAAGTCGACCGTGGTGCCCAGACGGCAGTAGCGTCCCGTGAGGCAATAGCTTACAAAACCGGAGCAGTCAAAGCTGTTCGGTCCAATGCCGCCCCAAGAATACGCATAGCCGAGCTTGCTGTAGGCGCGCGAAACAACGGAGCCACCATCAACAGACTGACTCGGTGCCGAAGGCGTGGGAGCCGGAGCGGGCGTGGGGGCAGGCTGCGGTGCGGGAGCCGGCGTGTTGCCGCCCTGGTTGTTGTTATTGTTGGTCTGGCCGCCATTGTTGGTGTTCTCGGTCGTACCGGCGGTGTCGTTGCTCACCGTGGCCTTTTCGGCGGTGCTAGCATTAATGCCAGCCTGCAGCGCAGCGTTGGCCTCGGCCTCGGCAGCGAGCTCGGCCTGCAGCTGCGAATCCAGGGAGTTCACGACACTCTGAGCCTCAGCCTGCTGGGCATTGAGCTCGTCGACCTTCTTTTGCGTCGCGGCGACGTTCTTCTCCTGCTCGGCCTGCTTATCGGTGAGCTGCTGCTTAAGCTCCTTGACCTCTTGAATGGTCTGAGCTTGCTTATCGGAAACTTTGCCGTAGTAGAACAGACGGTTGAGCATATCGCTCAGATCATCGACACCCGTCAAAACCTGAAGCAGGCTCAGACCGCCGGTTTTGTACTCGCCGGCGACATAGGTCGAGAGCTTGGCCTGACCATCGGCGATCTCCTGCTGCTTTTGCGTGATCTCGCCGGCAGTCTGATCGAGCGCCTGCGTCTGCGTGGCAAGCTCATCGTAAATCTGCTGGGTTTGGGTGCCGATCTGCTCGAGTTTCGTACGAGCAGCGGCAAGGTCGGATGCGGTATCGGCGTAGGCAGGAGCCGCGAGGCCCAAGCCCAAAACACAAGCGAGGGTTGCCGTAGCAGCGCAGCGTGCCATATTTTTGTGCGTGTTTGCTGTGCGCATGTAGCTTCCTTTCCAGTAACTAAGGGTAACGGCTAGCCTACCGTCACCAGGCTAAAGAGCTCCACATCGTCATCAGACGGCGTGAGCTTCTCGCGCGGGTTGAGAAACGCAAGCTCAAGTATACAACCGTAACCGATAAGCTTTGCGCCCATATCTCGCACCAGTTTACCTGTTGCCTCGACGGTTCCGCCCGTCGCGACCAAGTCGTCCAGAATCAACACGGTATCTTTAGAGCTGATAGCGTCGGCATGGATCTCAATTGAATCGGTGCCGTACTCGAGCTCGTAGCTCTGGCTTACGGTCTCGCGCGGCAGCTTGCCCGGTTTACGTGCGGGAACAAAGCCGGCGCCAAGGGCTACAGCCACCGGTACGCCAACCATAAAGCCGCGAGCCTCGGGACCCACGACCTTGGTGATCCCCATGCCGGCAAAGTGCTCGGCGAGGGCATCGGTCATGGCTTTGAGCGCCTCGGGATTGCCAAAGAGCGGCGTGATGTCTTTAAAGACGACTCCGGGCTCGGGATAGTCGGGGATGTCGACGATTTGAGATTCGAAGTCGTACATTGCATGACCTTTCAATGGGTTGCCGGAGAAGCGGCAGCGGTTATTTGCCCGCCGTGGCGGTGCCGGAGTGCGAAGGGGCGACGACCTTGAGCGGCTTTACGAGAGAATCCTCGTGCGAAGCCGGCGTGGCTATCTCTTCATTTTTGGCTTTGGTGGACTCGGAGCGAGTGATTTCCTCATCGAGTGCATCGATGTCGGCGTCCTCGACCACGGCGTTGAGCGACTCAAAAACGCGGTTCTTGAGCAGCGCAGTGTGCACACCCTCGGTCAGGTCGTGAAGCTTCTTAAACGCACGCTCGAGCTTGGCGTCGCGCTCGTCATCGGAGGTATCCATTCCGAGCATGCTCACGAGCACCTGCTCAAACATCGAGGACTCGCGGTTGGCGGAAGACACGTACTGACGCAGGTTGCGGGGCTCGATATGGAAGCGTGACAGCTCGGAGCAGTAGCGGATGATTGGAAAATCGCGACCATCGACGAGCTCACGATTCTGCGGACTCTTGATGATGCGAATGAGGTCGTTCTCGGCGAGCGAGCGGATAAACGAAATCTCGACGCCCAGCATATCGGGAATGGTCTCAATGGGATGCAGCTTTTGCTTAGTCTCCTTGGGCTCCGTCTTGAGCGGAACATCGGACAGCAAGCCCACCTCGTAAGCGAGCGTTGACAGGTCCGTGGCGTTTTCCAAGCGCTGCTTAATCACGTTGAGCGGCATGTAGCGGGTCTTCTGCAAATGCAGGATGACCTCCAGGCGATCAACGTCCTCCTTAGAGTACTGACGGTATCCCTTAGGCGTACGATGAGGGGTAATGAGCCCCTCATCTTCTAGAAATCTAATTTTTGAGTTCGAAAGATCGGGGTATGCGCCTCGAAGTAGGTTGACGACTTGGCCGATACTCAGATAGTTGCGTTCGGCCATGCCCTACTCACCGGTTTCGATGCGCTCCGGCGTGCTCTCGTGGTAGATGAGCGTAAACGTACCGATCTGGACGGAAGAACCGTCGTGCAGCGGGGCTGCATTGACGATGGCACCGTCGACCCAGGTGCCATTGAGCGAGCCCAAGTCCTCGATGCGAGCGCCGAGGCCCTCGCGGATAATGCGCGCGTGGCTGCGCGATACGGTCATGTCATTGAGGAAGATGCCGTTCGCAGGATCGCGGCCGATGGTGGTCACGTCGTCCTCGAGCTCAAAGGCGGCACCAGTCTGCGGACCCTTGACGATGGACAGAACGGGGGCGGTGATGCGCACGTTGGCCATGAGGTCGGGAACGGTGACGTCGCTTGAAGGCACGCGGAATACGCAGGTAGCGTCAGCAGTCTTATCATTCTGAGGCATATTGTTAACCATGTTGTCCATGACAACCCCTAACTTATCGCGGACGTGCCGCAAATAATGAACCGTACGTAATCATACCCCAACGAATCAGTCTTCGATTTCAGGGTTCAGAAAGTCGATGTCCTCGTCCTCGGGATGCGCGAGAGCCTGTTTAATGGCCACTCCGCCCTTAATGGAATAGATGACAGCCGTGAGCATGGAGAAGATCACGCCGCCGTACACAAAGAAGATGCCGAGGGGCACCGAGCTTCCGTTGAGGCCCGGGAAGGCCGTAAGGGTTGAAGGTAAAAGATGCAGGCCGTCAATAACGGGGAACCCGAGCAGCATGAGCGAGAAGCCGGTCATGAGCAGTGCAGTGGCAATCTTTCCGGGAAAGACGACATCGATGGGGCGACGGTGATAATGACGAACGATAAGCGTGCCGATGCCCAGATAGATGTCGCGGCCAATAATGAGCACGCAGACCCAGATGGGCAGCTCTCCGCGGACCACCAGCCCAAGTACGCCGGTGAACAGCAGCGCACGGTCGCAGATGGGATCCATGACCTTGCCGAGCCACGAGACCGTCTTGGTCATGCGGGCGATCTGACCGTCCATCCAGTCGGTAGAGGCGGCAACGGCGTAGATAACGATGGCGATGACGCGGTTGTTATCCGT
The DNA here is from genome assembly GCA_938011935.1 of uncultured Collinsella sp. Classification (GTDB taxonomy): domain Bacteria; phylum Actinomycetota; class Coriobacteriia; order Coriobacteriales; family Coriobacteriaceae; genus Collinsella. The sequence continues at coordinate 1,955 of CALLSU010000104.1, read as the reverse complement.
CACAAACAGGTACAGAAATACCAGGGTGAGGATCAGGCGCGTAAAGGTGATGAAATTGGAGATCGTAAAGATCTTATTCGACGGGTAATCGGAAGTGCCGATAAGCTCCTTTTTGATCTTCTTTTTGATGCCCACAGGACTCCCCCGCTGGTTAACGACAAAACTTTCGATACTATACCCGTTCCGGCGATGTCTATCCAGCGTAAGCATAGAGAGTCCAGACATGAGGAAGGCGCTTTTGGGCGGCGGTGGATTTCACATTCGTGTACATCAGCCTCCAAACATGCCGATAAAAGTCGGTTTTGGAGGGTGATGTACACGTTTTGATTCGGTGATTACATCGATCGGGAAAGTTGTTGCCTTAAGCAAATTAATCATGATGTGCGGGTCGAGAAGGGTTGGCGCCAAAAGAACCCAACGGCCGTTATGGCTTCGTTAGAAACGCGTCCCACCATGGATGGTGAACCCGAAAGGTAAGGCGCACGGGCACGGTGACTCGGCCCGCGCTCCCGGAAGAGAAAGGATAAACCCATGGGTTACATGCTCGAGACGCGTGGGCTCACCAAGCGCTTCGGCCGCGGCGACCAGGCGCAGGACGCCGTGGCCGATGTGAGCCTTCATATCCGCGAGGGCGAGGTGTACGGGCTGCTCGGTCCCAACGGCGCCGGCAAGTCGACAACGCTCAAGATGATCTGCGGGATGCTGCGGCCGACGGCCGGGGAGATCCTCTTTGCCGGGCACGCCTGGCGCCGCGAGGACCTCTACGCAATCGGCAGCCTCATCGAGGAGGCGCCGCTCTACCCCAACCTCACCGCGCGCGAGAACCTGCGCGTGCGCACCACGCTGCTGGGCCTTCCCGAGAGCCGCATAGATGAGGTGCTCGCCGCCGTGGACCTCGCGGACACCGGGAAGAAGCGCGCCGGGCGCTTCTCGATGGGCATGCGGCAGCGCCTGGGGCTCGCGCTGGCGCTGATCGCCCGGCCACGCCTGCTCGTGCTCGACGAGCCCACCAACGGCCTCGACCCCATCGGCATCGAGGAGCTGCGCGACCAGATCCGCGGCTTCGCGGCGGCGGGTACGACGGTGATCGTCTCGAGCCACATCCTCTCCGAGGTGCAGCAGATGGCGGACACCATCGGCATCATCTGCGGGGGGCGCCTCGCCTACGAGGATGCGCTTCGGCCCGGGCAGGACCTCGAGGAACTCTTCATGAGCTTCTGCCGGGAGGGGCGACGAGCGCGCGGGGAGGTGGCGGCATGACGGGCGAGAAAGGCGGCCTGCTCGCGGCCCTGCGCGCCGAGGCCCTGAAGTCGCGCCACGCGGCACCGGTTCGCCTGGCCGTGCTCATGGCGCTGCCGATGCCGCTGCTCGGCGCGATGCCCTACCGGGGCGTGCAGATCTTCAGCGCGTGGAACTACTGGTACGCGCTCTTCCTGCCCGTGTGTCTCTCGCTCGTGGTGGCGTGCGTCGCGCGTGCGGACGCTCGCACGCGGATGCGGGGGCTTCTGGGCCTGGGCTTCCCGCTCGGGCGCGCCTGGTGGGCCAAGGCGCTCTGGTGCCTCGCGCTCTGCACGCTCTCGAACCTCGTGGTCTTCGGCATCTACCTCGCGGGATCGGCGTTCTCCTCGCAGGGCCTCACGGCCGCGGGCACGCTCACGATGCTCCTCTGCGCGCTCGCCAACACGGTGACCGCGGCGTGGATGATCCCCGCAGGGCTCTTCCTCACGGCGCGGCTCGGCATGCTCGCGGGCATCTTCTGCCCGCTCGCCGCGCAGCTCGTGGGTGGGTTCGCCTGGTCGCTGATGCCGCTGCCGCAGCTCTTTCCGCCGTCGGCGAGCATGGTCATCCCCACGAGCTTCATTCCCGTGCTGCCGAGCGGCGAGCCGCTCGCGGCGGACATGGCGCTCGGCGGGGCGCTCACGGCGGACGGCATGCTCACGCTGGCGGGCCTTGCG
>CALLSU010000103.1:0-2925 GCA_938011935.1 uncultured Collinsella sp. | reverse complement strand
CGGGCCTTTGTTCTTGTACATGAGCACACTGCGGTACTGTTGAGAATCGATCATCTGCTGCCAACAGCCCAGGGCAAACCTCATCACATGGTGCAGCTCATCCGGTTCATAGGTCACCAGGTCGGCGTCGTGATTGGCCGACTCCATCAATACGGTCTGACGGGTGGCCCGCAAGGTCTTGAACTTATTCTCGAGCCAGATGCAGTCACCATCGCGCTGGATGATGTTAGCGAGCCCCTCCGTGTCGCAAAAAGGGCACGCGGTGCCAGGGCGACGATTATCGTCGGGCTTGCCGCTCGCCTGTTGAACGTCAAATACCAGCGCCACGGGTTATACCTCCAGCGGCACAATCTTGGTGCCATGGAGCTCGGAGACGCCTAGCGCCGCCGCGACCGCATCGCGATTTGCCGTAGTGATGCCGCCGCCGGGAAGGATGGTCAAACGATCGCCCGCATACTCGATTAAACGAGCCAGCTTTTCGAAGTTGTCCTCAATCGGCGTACCGGCAGCACCACCGTGCGTCAGAATGCGCGTGACGCCGCAGTCGGCGAGCGTGTCAATGGCGTCCAGCTGAGCTTCGGGCGAGAGCTGGTCAAACGCCATGTGGAAGGTGATGTCAAGGGTGAGCTCGTCGAGCGCCCAGCCGCTGGCACAGGGCTTGCAGCAGCCAAAGACCAGGCCGTCAACGCCGGCGCTCACGGCAAGGCCCAGGTCCATCTCCATCATACGCAGCTCGTCCTGGTTGTAATGAAAGTCGCCACCACGCGGACGAATCATGCACATCACTCGCGCGTCATGCTCGTGAGCGTAACTGACTGTAGCGCTAATAACGCCGGCGGAAGGCGTGGTGCCACCGACGGCGAGGTTGTCACACAGCTCAATGCGCCTCGCACCAGCCTCGATGGCCGCCGGCACTCGCTCAAAGTTCTCGGCACAAAACTCGTACAGCATAGATAGGCCCCCAAAGACAGCAAATGTTTTCCGACGGGCATTGTCACACATCCCCATGAAGTTGCGGTGGAATAGGGACTGTTTTGGCGTCTAGAGCCTTCATTTAGTCCCTATTTCACCGCAACTCAAATAATCCCTCGGGGACGGAAGAAAACGAATCATGACGGCTGGCCGAAAAATGTTGCCGATGGCGAATGTTGCGCAACAAGATTTTCGAATCCCGATTAACCATGGCAGTATCGCATTCGTATTTAGAGGAAAGGATTGCCATGTTTAAGAGCATCCAAAAGAGCGGAAGGATCGCAGCAGTCGCCATCGGCCTGGTCGCGGCCTTGTCTCCGCTCGCAGCCCCTCCCGCAGCATTAGCCGGCGGCAGCGTACCGACGCCTGAACTTGAGAAGTCGTATAACTTTAAGGTAAGTAGTGAATACTCGGATATCCGCACGAACGGCCATACAAAGTTCGGCTATCTGTACGACTGCGATGACGATTTCAACCGAAAGACAATATCCCTTATCAATTTCAATGATGGCAGCATGAGCCCCATCGATATATCAGATGAATGCCTTGATTACGCATATCTCACCGATAGCGATCAGCTCTACTGGGAAGACGGTAATAATTTATTCGTATTCTCACCAGACAACCAGACCCAAACAGTCCATCCCATCACTTCGACCAAATATGACTACACCAATGTAACCGTCTCCGATGATGGCAATAGAGCTGCTGTGGAGCACTATGACAATGAAGGCGATCCCAAACTGGTCGAAATCTATGATCTTGAATCCGACAAACTGGTCCAGACATACCAACCAGATAAAGATGACTCTTGGTGGTACTGCAGTTACTCAAAAGACATGAGCCGCCTATATGCCTTACAGGACAATACCGAGGACGGCGTCGTTGCACTTAGGGTTTTCAACTGTGATACAGGGTCGACAGAATTAAAGACCGTCAACGTAAAAAAAGATGATAGGTCTTCGGATGTCGACCGCATTACCCTCAGTTCTAACTCGGACGACATTTATCTTCAGAGCGACATTGCACTAATAAAAGCTGACCGCGACGGAAACATGAGCGTTCTTCTCAATGACGATGAGCATGCTCCTCATAATTTCTACTCGGAATCAGTCAAGTTCTACCCAATTTATATAAAAAGAGGGTCAAACGAGCTATTTGAAGAGGATGAAGGTCATTACGACCTAAACGATTATGATGCAAACGTTGGCGTCTATGATTTGGGAAAAGAAGAGATTATTAGCTCGACCGCCTTCCCCTTCGGCGGTGGATACCTCAAAGACATCTCACATGACGGTAAGGCCCTGCTCGGAGTAAGCACAGATGGTGACAAACGCTCGGCATGCCTAGCTGATGCAAAAACCGGAGCAAAGAGCGAGTTTGGCTCTCATTGGTCCGATCTTTGGTTCATGGACGGTGATCGTAGGATTTTGGAAACCTATAACGATGAAAACGACCCTGCGACGGGCCACGTAAACATCTATAAGTCCAATATCCCCCACTCGCTGCCCGAGGATGTGCTGTACTTTGTCCAGACCCACCTGCCGTTTGTTATTGGCGGTGGCGTGACGATCGTCCTCATCATCGGTGGCGCGATCGTTATCCTTTGCATCCACAAGAAGCGCACGAGGACAGCAAACGGCATGGCAGCCGCAACGCCCAAGCCCCAGCGCAAGCAGCGCCGTCGCCAGAAGCGCGCCCAGCAGAACACCGCGGCACCGGCAGCTCCGGCCGAGCCCGCCCGCTTCTGCCGTCACTGCGGAACCCCGCTCGTGCCCGAAGCCCAGTTCTGCCCCACGTGCGGACAAAAAGTAGGCTAGCGAACAAAACCCAATAGTCCCCAACCACCAAGGCCCCGTTCCGAAACACTCCAGAACGGGGCTTTATCTTGGTGCAAGGGTAGCTAATTTGGGACGGGGCTATTTTGACTACTTTCCACCCCCAAGTAGTCAA
>CALLSU010000102.1:0-10152 GCA_938011935.1 uncultured Collinsella sp. | reverse complement strand
CAGGAGCCACCGCCGGAGCGGCCACGGCACCCGGCATAGGCATGGGCACGGCAACCGGCTGCGCGGCACTCGCGCGCTCGAGTTCGACCGCGGTGCCATCGGGCTCCTCAACACGTACGCGCGTAAGGCCGCGGTCCTCCATCACATCGGCTATCTCGGCAAGTCTTTTGGAATCCATGCTCTAGCTCCTCGTATATCTACGCAGCGCGATGGCGGCGTTGTGCCCGCCAAAGCCCAGGTTGGTCGAAAGCGCCCAGGTAAGGTCGGCGCGAACCGCTCGATTAGGCGTGTAATCAAGATCGCAGGCGGGATCGGGCGTGTGGTAGTTAATGGTCGGGGGCACCACGCCCTGCTCGAGCGCCATGGCACAGGCCATGACCTCGATGGCACCCGTGGCACCGATCATGTGCCCGGTCATCGACTTGGTCGACGAGACGTGCGCGGCGCGTGCCGCGTCCTCGCCGAGCGCCCGCTTAATGCCCGCCGTCTCGGACGAATCATTAAGCTTGGTCGAGGTGCCGTGGGCATTGATGTAGAGACCCTCGGAAGGCTTGACGTCGCCCTCGGCCACCGCCAGCGATATCGCGCGGGCAATGCCGGCAGCCTCGGGATCGGGACTCGTGATGTGATAAGCATCATCGGTGTTGCCGTAGCCCACGACCTCGGCATAAATGTGCGCACCGCGCGCCTGCGCATGTTCCATGCTCTCGAGTACCAGCACGCAAGCGCCCTCGCCCATCACAAAGCCGTCGCGGTCTGCATCGAACGGGCGGCAAGCCGTCGCAGGATCGGGGTTGGTGGTCAATGCGCGGCAGGACGTAAAGCCTGCAACGGCATCGGGGATAATGGCCGCCTCGGCGCCGCCCGCGAGGATCGCGTCGGCATAGCCGTGCTTGATGGCGCGGAACGCCTCGCCCACCGCATGGGCCGAGGTCGCGCAAGCAGTCACGACTGGCAGGGTCGGTCCCTTTGCCTTGTGGCGGATCGCGATATTGCCCGAAGCCATGTTGGGGATCATCATCGCGATCATGTAAGGCGATGCGCGGCGGGGCCCACGGTCGGCAATCGTGTGGACGTTGTCGACGAGCGTCTGCATGCCGCCCACGCCCGACCCCACGTAGACGCCCAGGCGCTCGCGATCGATGGCGCCTTCGACATCAAAGCCCGCATCGTGCATTGCCTCGTCCGAAGCCGCCATCGCAAACTGAACGCAGGGGTCGAGATGCTTGGCGTCACGCTTGCCAAAGTACTCGTTGCCGTCAAAACCCTTGACCTCGCCCGCCACCTTGACGGTAAACGCATCGGTATCGAAGTGCGTGATCGGGCCGATGCCGCACGTGCCGGCACACATGGCCGCCCAGGTGGCAAGCGCGGTGTTGCCGAGCGGCGATACGGCACCGATGCCGGTGATTGCAACTCTCTGTTCCATCATGGTCTCCTCATCCAAGCCGTTCTTCGGCCCTGGTTTCTACATCGCCATTCCACCGTCAATGCGTACGACCTCGCCCGTAATGTAGGCCGCCGCATCGCTCGCCAAAAAGCGCACCACGCCGGCCACTTCCTCGGGACACGCCATACGCTTAAGGGGAATCTGTTCCTCGGTTGCCGCACGCACCTTCTCCGAGAGCTTTGCCGTCATATCTGTCTCGACAAACCCGGGGGCGACCGCGTTCACTCGTACGCCGCGGGGCGCAAGCTCGCGCGCCACCGCCTTGGTAAGCCCTATCACACCCGCCTTGGAGGCAGCGTAGTTGGCTTGCCCGGCATTGCCCATCAGGCCCACGACCGAGCTCATGTTGACGACGCAGCCGCCGCGCTGGTGCATAAAGGTCTTGGTGAGTGCGCGCGTCATATTGAATGTTCCCTTGAGATTGACATCGAGCACGCGATCGAATGCGTCATCGCCCATGCGCATGAGCAGGCCATCGCGGGTGATGCCGGCGTTGTTGACGAGCACCCAAATGGAGCCAAAGTCGCTCAGGACCGCCTCCACGCATGCGCTGACGGCATCGGGGTCGGCCACGTCGCATTGATATGCGCGCGCCGTGGCGCCAGCCGCCTCGCAGGCTTTGCACGTCTCGCGCGCCGCATCGACGCTGCCGGCATAGACGACGGCGATATCAAAGCCGTCCTCCGCCAGGCCCACGGCACAAGCGCGGCCGATACCCCGCGAGCCGCCCGTGACCAGTGCCACGCGACGTGAGTCGTTGCGCTCGAGCGCGCCGTTGTTCAAGTTGCCCATGTCATTCCTTTCGGGTTACAGTCCTGTGGGCTATGCGAGCTCGTCGGCAATAGCTGCGACCTGTTCGGCCGTTTCGCACGAATACACGCGAACGTCGCTCAGCGTACGCTTGACCAGGCCCGACAGCGTTTTGCCTGGACCAACCTCGATAAACGTGTCGATACCCTGTGTCTGCAACGCATGCAGCGTGTCGACCCAGCGAACGGCATGACTCACCTGGTTGGCCATAACATCCGATGCTGCTCGCGGGTCCGCCGGATAGGGCGCTGCCGTCATGTTTGCCATGACCGGAATCAGCAGCGGAGACGGCGCGTGGCCGGCTTGGATATACGTCGCCAGCCCCTCAGTCGCCTCGGCCATATAGGGGCTATGAAATGCACCCGACACCGCGACTTTCATAGCGCGGCCGCCAGCCTCTTTTACTAGGACGTCGAGCTCCTGCAGCGCCTCGGGCGCTCCGGCAACAACCGTCTGCTGCGGGCTGTTGTAGTTGACCGGCCAGCAGTCCTCGCCGGCCTGCGCAGCCAGGTTCTCGACTTGCGCCGCATCGAGCTTGATGACGGCGCGCATGCCGCCCGGATGGCGCTCGGCAGCCGCGGCCATCAGCGCCGCGCGCTCGCACACGAGCTCAAAGCCTGTTCGCGTATCGAATGCCCCCGCAAAGGTGAGTGCTGCGACCTCGCCCAGCGAGAATCCCGCACAGGCGGCAGGCACCACGCCGCGCTCGCGCAGGGCGACAGCCGCTGCCAGGTCGTGAACGAACACGCAAGGCTGCGTGTTCTCGGTCTGCGAGAGCTCCTCCTTGGAGGCGCTCCGGCACTGCTCGCTGGTCCCCGGGCGCACCTCGTCGGCAATGGCGAACACCTCGGCAGCCGCCGGCGATACTTCGATGATGTCGACGCCCATCGCGGGATGCTGGGCACCCTGACCGGCGAACAGAAACGCTACGCTACCCATGCGCACGCACCCTTCAGAACATGCTCGGCGCCATCGACCAGGTCGTCAACGATTTCACGCGCGCTCTGGCGCTCGTTGACCATGCCGGCAATCTGTCCGCACAGATACGAACCCTCTTCGTAATTACCGTCCTTTGCGGCCTTGCGAAGAGCGCCCGTGCCCATGGTCCCAAGCTCCTCGGGGCTTGCGCCCGCCGCCTCGTTCTTGGCATACGCGTTGGTGAAGGGGCTCTTGAGGGCACGCACCGGGTGTCCCGTCGAGCGGCCAGTCGCACGCGTCGAGGTGTCGTTGGCCTTCAGGACCATCTCCTTGTACTGCTCCGATACGGTGCACTCGTCTGCGACCAGAAAGCGCGTACCCACCTGCACGCCGGCGGCGCCCAGCATAAAGGCGGCCGCCACGCCGCGGCCGTCGGCAATACCGCCGGCAGCCACGACGGGAATGTCGACCGCATCGACGACCTGCGGCACCAGTGCCATCGTCGAGGTCTCGCCAATATGGCCGCCCGATTCGGTGCCCTCGGCAACAACCGCCGTGGCTCCACGACGCGCCACGAGACGCGCCAGCGCCACCGAGGCAACGACCGGGATGACCTTGATGCCCGCCTCGTTCCACGCCTTCATGTACTTGGTGGGATTGCCGGCACCCGTCACGACGACCGGCACCCGCTCGTCAATCACGACCCGCGCGACCTCGTCGGCAAACGGGCTCATGAGCATGACGTTGACGCCAAAGGGCTTATCCGTCCTGGCGCGCAGCTCATGAATCTGGTCGCGCAGCCAGTTGGCGTCGGCGTTCATGGCCGCGATAATCCCTAAGCCGCCCGCCTCGGACACTGCGGACGCCAGCGAGGCGTCGGCGATCCAGGCCATACCGCCCTGGAACACGGGCTTTTCGATGCCGAGCAGATCGCAGAGAGGAGTCTTGAGCATCTCTACTTCTCCAATGCCGCCTCGACCGTATCGGCGAACTCGCCGACCGTCTTGGGGTTCTCCTCGGTATCGAGCTGGATGCCAAACTCGTCCTCAACGGCGACGAGGATCTCGACGGTGCCCAGACTGTCGAGACCAATCTCCTCGAGCGTGGACTCGGGCTTCATCTCGACGTCGTCAAGACCGGCGGTCTCGCGGATAACATCGCAAACGCGCTCGAAGGTCTTCTGATCTGCCATGGTAGTTCTCCTTTGTTTGTGCCCTAGGGGCGTTTTTATTTCCTATGTGCGACTACTTCCAACGAAGTAGATAGCCACCTATATCCAGACCGGCGCCAAATCCAACGAGGGCGATGGTGTCGCCCGTGTGAAGTGCACCGGCGTTTGCCAGCCGGTCGAGGGCAAGCGGAATGCATGCGCTCGAAATGTTGCCGGTCTCGCGCAGCGTTCGAACCACGCGCTTGTCTGGCACACCGAGGCGCTTGACCGCCTGACTCAGGATTCGTTCGTTAGCCTGATGGAATACAAAATGGTCGATGTCCTCGACCGAAATGCCCGCATCGCTCGCAAGCTTATGGACCGTGTCGCAAATCGCGTTGACGCCGAACTTGAACACGCGGCGGCCATTCATGGACAGCACGCTCTCGCTATCTGCGGAGGCCTTAAACGGCGAGGTGCCGACCAGACCGGGAACGCACAACGTCTCGACGTCGGGCGCCGTCGAAAGCTCAACGGCAAGGGGGCTGTCTTCCCCAGCCTCAATCACCGCGGCGCCTGCTCCATCGCCAAAGAGCACACAGGTGGCGCGGTCGGTCCAGTCGAGCGCGCGCGTCATCTGCTCGGCGGCAACGACAAGCACATGCTTGGCTCGTCCTCGGGCGATATAGCCCTCGGCAACATCGAGCGCAAATACGAAGCCGGCGCAGGCCGCCGAGACATCGAAGGCAGGGCACGTCGCGCCTAGTCGCTCAGCAACGGCACACGCCTCAGCGGGAACAAGATGGTCACCCGTCGTCGTCGAACAGACGATCAAATCCAACTGGCTCGCGTCGATTCCGGACACCTGGAGTGCCCGCTCGCTCGCCGCTACGGCAAGGTCGTCAAGTGACTCGGTGGTGCAGACGTGACGACTCTTAATACCTGTGCGGGTAAAAATCCACTCATCCGAGGTATCGAGGAACTCGGACAGCTCGTCATTGGAAACACTGCGCTTAGGAAGCGCCGAGCCCGTTCCAAGAATCGTGAAACCCATCACTAACCTCCTTTGAGTTGTTGACGTGTTTACATCGACCAAGAGAGGATAGCGCATTTCAGTCGTTGTTGACGTGTTAACATTAAATTGCCCAAATGCGACACAGGCTTCACATTGTGTCTATCTCTCGACACCATTGCGTTATTCACTTATTCATTAAGGAGGTAGCAGCCGTTATGGATGCCAAATTAACGATAGTCGACGTAACCGGATCGACCAACGATGACCTGCTCGAAGCAGGAAAACAGGGAGCGCCGCACGGCACAGGACTTGCCGCCCGGGCTCAGACAGCAGGACGCGGCCGGCGCGGCCACAAGTGGGATTCAACCGCCGGCAACCTATTGCTTTCGATTGTCCTGCGTCCATGCGTTAATCCTGCGAAGTACTCTGGTCTTGCTGCCGTCAGCGGCCTAGCGGTGCTCGAGGCGCTCGAAAAACAGGGTCTTGCAAACGAGATTGGCCTCAAATGGCCCAACGACCTGGTCGCGCGTGGACGCAAACTCGGCGGCATTCTGGTCGAGGCCGCACGCGATAACGAAGGCAAACCTTTCGCCGTCTGCGGCATTGGTGTCAATGTGAACTATGCGCCCCAAGAGGTGCCCGATGGCGGCCTGCCGGCAATCGGTCTCTCGGACCTTAACGAGAACGTTCCTGCTGTCGACATGCTCCTCGATGAGGTCTATCACGCAGTTATAGACGCTGTAGATGCCTGGGCAGGACGCCTCAACGCCATGGAAGAAAACACCGGACCGCTCGCGCCCGTCCACGGCGAATATGTCGCTCACCTCAATTGGATTGGAAAGCACGTTATCGCCCGCTCCCCTGCCGGTGACGAGCTGGCGCGAGGCATCTTTATAACGGTCGATGGCTTTGGTCGTGCGCGCATCGAAACAGAAGACGGCTTGCGATCCTTCCATTTTGAGGAGGCGTCATTGCGCCCCTTGAGTGAGTAGGTCGCCACAGCCAGCCGCTCGGCAGCCTTACCCGGCGATCCAAACCCATCATGCAAAACAAAAGAGCCCCGCTACCGTAATGGCAGCGGGGCCCTTTAAGCTATGAGGAATATCGCTTAGAGCTTGATGTCGATGTCGACGCCAGCGGGAAGGTCAAGACGCATAAGCGAATCAACGGTGCCCGAGGTGGGGTCGAGGATGTCGATGAGGCGCTTGTGGGTGCGCATCTCGAACTGCTCACGGGAGTCCTTGTTCACGTGCGGCGAGCGGATAACCGTGTACAGGTTGCGCTCGGTGGGCAGGGGGACAGGACCGGAAACGCGAGCGCCGGTCTTCTGAGCGGTCTCGACGATGAGCTTCGCGGACTGATCGACGACCTCGTGATCATAGCCCTTGAGGCGAATGCGGATCTTCTGGGTAGCCAACTTAAACCTCCAAAGAGTGCGAGAGATGTTCTCGCGGATTACGTAACAGGGAGCTCGAACTTAGGCGTTCTTGCTCATGACCTCGTCCACGATGGACTTGGGCGCGGGCTCATAAGAGTCGAACTGCATCGTGTAGGATGCACGGCCCTGGGTCTGGGAGCGAAGGTCGGTAGCGTAACCGAACATCTCGCCCAGCGGCACCTTGGCACGGATGAGCTTGCTGTTCTTGCGATCCTCCATGCCCTCGATCTTGCCGCGGCGACCGGAGAGGTTGCCCATAACGTCGCCCATGTACTGCTCGGGGGTCTCGACTTCGACAGCCATGATCGGCTCGAGCAGCTGCGGATCGGACTTCTTGAGGGCGTCCTTGATAGCCATGGAACCGGCGATCTTAAAGGCGGCCTCGGAGGAGTCGACCTCGTGGTAAGAACCGTCGAACAGGGTGACCTTGACGTCGAGGACCGGGAAGCCGGCGATAACACCGGTGTTCAGGGCCTCCTGGATGCCCTTATCGATGGACGGGATGTACTCCTTGGGCACGACGCCGCCGACGATAGCGTTGACGAACTCGTAGCCGAAGCCCTCCTCCATCTTCTCGAGCTTGATGACGGCGTGGCCGTACTGACCGCGACCGCCGGACTGACGGACGAACTTGCCCTCAGCCTTCTCGACGTCGTGACCAGCGGTCTCGCGGTAGGCAACCTGAGGCTTACCAACGTTAGCGTCAACCTTGAACTCGCGGAGCAGACGGTCGACGATGATCTCGAGGTGCAGCTCGCCCATGCCGGCGATGATGGTCTGGCCGGTCTCGTGGTTGGTGGACACCTGGAAGGTCGGGTCCTCCTCGGCGAGCTTGGTCAGAGCCAGGGACATCTTGTCCTGCTCGGCCTTGGTCTTGGGCTCGATGGCAACGTCGATAACGGGCTTAGCAAACTCGATCTTCTCGAGGACGATCTCCTTGCCCTCGGCGCACAGGGTGTCACCAGTGGTGGAGTTCTTGAAGCCGACGCAAGCGACGATGTCGCCGGCGGCAGCGTCGTCACGGTCGATACGCTCGGCGGCGTTCATCTCGAGGATGCGGCCGAGGCGCTCGCGCTGACCGTTGGAAGCGTTGACCACGTAGGAGCCGGACTCGGCGCGGCCGGAGTAAACGCGGACGTAGGTGAGCTTACCGACGAACGGGTCGGTCATGATCTTGAAGACCAGGCCGGAGAAGGGCTCGTCGAAGGAAGGATGACGCTGGATCTCCTCGCCGGTGTCCGGATCGGTACCGGTGACGGCCTCGACGTCGAGCGGGCTGGGCAGGTAGTCGACGACAGCGTCGAGCAGCTCCTGGACGCCCTTGTTCTTGTAGGCGGAACCCACGAAAACGAGGTTGAGCTCGTTGGCCAGGACGCCCTTGCGCAGAGCAGCCTTGAGCTCCTCGACGGTGAAGTCCTCCTCCATGAGGATCTTCTCCATGAGCTCGTCATCAAAGCTGGCAGCAGCGTCAAGGAGCTCCTCGCGCTTGGTAGCAGCGATGTCAGCGAACTCAGCCGGGATCTCGTCCATCGGCTCGGGGTAGGTCATGCCCTTCTCGTCGGCCTTGAAGTCCCAAGCAGTCATGGTGACCAGGTCGATGACGCCCCAGAAGTTATCCTCGGCGCCCATCGGGACTTGAGCGGCCACGGCGTTAGCGTCGAGACGATCCTTCATGGTCTCGATAGCGTTGAAGAAGTCAGCGCCCACGCGGTCATACTTGTTGATGAAGGCGATGCGGGGGACGTTGAAGGTAGAAGCCTGACGCCAAACGGTCTCAGACTGGGGCTGGACGCCGGCAACGGCGTCGAAGACGGCGACAGCGCCATCGAGGACGCGCAGACAGCGCTCGACCTCGGCGGTGAAGTCAACGTGGCCCGGGGTGTCGATGATCTGGATGCGGTAGTCCTTACCGTCCTTGTTCCAGAAGCAGGTGGTAGCAGCGGAGGTAATGGTTACGCCGCGCTCCTGCTCCTGAACCATCCAGTCCATGGTGGCAGCGCCCTCATGGACCTCACCGATCTTGTGGGTCTTACCGGTGTAGTAAAGAATACGCTCGGTCGTGGTGGTCTTACCGGCATCGATGTGGGCCATGATGCCGATGTTACGGGTATCGGAAAGCTTGTACTTAGGCTTAGCCATGTTAGTTCCTTACCTTAACTTACCAACGATAGTGAGAGAACGCGCGGTTGGCCTCGGCCATCTTGAAGACGTCCTCACGCTTCTTGACGGAAGCGCCCAGGCCGTTGGAGGCGTCGAGGATCTCGTTGGCGAGACGCTCGGCCATGGTCTTCTCCTTGCGAGCGCGGGAGAAGTTGACGATCCAACGGATACCCAGAGCGGTGGAACGACGGGAGTTGACCTCCATCGGGACCTGATAGGTAGCGCCACCGACACGCTTGGGCTTAACCTCGAGCGTGGGCTTGACGTTGTCCATAGCCTTCTTGAAGGTAGCGAGAGCGTCGCCACCCTCGGACTTCTCGGCAACGATCTCGAAAGCGGTGTAAACGATGCGCTCAGCGGTGGCCTTCTTGCCGTCAAGAAGGACCTTGTTGATGAGCTGAGTCACCAGGCGGTTGTTGTAAACGGCGTCAGGCTGAACCTCACGACGATTAGCTGCTGCACGACGCGGCATGTGAAATCTCCTTAAGTGTCTACCGTGCGGCGCTTAGGCGGCACACGGCGAAAGTATCAAAACGTTATCTGGCTTATTTAGCCTTGGGGCGCTTAGCACCGTACTTGGAACGGGCCTGCATACGGTTCTGGACCGGAGCAGCGTCGTAGGCGCCACGGATGACGTGATAACGGACACCAGGGAGGTCACGGACACGACCGCCGCGGACGAGCACGATGGAGTGCTCCTGCAGGTTGTGGCCCTCACCCGGGATGTAAGCAGTAACTTCGATGCCGTTGACGAGGCGAACACGGGCAACCTTACGAAGAGCCGAGTTCGGCTTCTTGGGGCTCGTGGTGAAGACGCGGGTGCACACGCCGCGCTTCTGAGAGTTGTGCTGCAGAGCAGCGTTCTTGGACTTCTTGGGCACGGAACGACGGCCCTGGCGAACCAGCTGGTTAATAGTAGGCAAAGCGTACTCCTTCTCGAATGATTCCAGCTTTCTGTAAAGTGCAACGGCTTGAATCGAGGGGTCAGCATCCCCCTACGAAACACGCAGTTCGATAGGATACGTGGCGTTAGCTGTGCCGTCAACAGACCACGCCGCCGGGCGTATCCCAAAATTGGCACATTTCCGCAAAGCCTACACAAAAGGAATCCCCTCCTGTGCGCGCTGGCGGATCCCCGGCCCGGGCGGCCCGCTGTTTAAGTTTGCTGCTCTACAGTCCTGCGCAAGACGGAAAGCACATTAAGTGCTTTC
>CALLSU010000101.1:0-32036 GCA_938011935.1 uncultured Collinsella sp. | reverse complement strand
GCCGACGAGGCAGGTGTCAACGTCGTCGATTCCGTCATCTGCTCCGACGCTCCCGACGATGAGGGCGAGGCGGCCTGCCGCGCCCTTGGAGCCGAGCTCGCCTAGCGGCAATGAGCTCCGCCCATAACGCGCTCTGCACCAAAACACATTCGCATCCCAACAAAAACGGGAGCCGGATCACATCCGGCTCCCGTTTTCTGTTATGTCAGTCATATAAAGCGGCTACGAGATATTTCCCAAGAACGCCTTGGTGCGCTCGCTCTTGGGGTGGTCGAAGACCTCGCTCGGCGTACCCTCTTCCACGATAACGCCGCCGTCCATAAAGACGACGCGGTCGGCGACGTCGCGGGCAAAGCCCATCTCATGCGTCACGACGATCATGGTCATACCGTCACGTGCAAGATCGCGCATAACGCCAAGAACGTCGCGAACCAGCTCGGGGTCGAGCGCCGACGTGGCCTCGTCAAAGAGCATGACGTGAGGGTTCATCGACAGGGCGCGGGCGATGGCAACGCGCTGCTGCTGGCCACCCGAGAGCTGGCTCGGCATAAAGTCGATGCGCTCGGCAAGACCGACCTTGGTCAGCTCCTCGATAGCGATTTTCTCGGCCTCTTCCTTGCTGCGCTTGAGTACCTTTTGCTGTGCGAGCATGACGTTCTTTTTGACTGACAGGTGCGGGAACAAATTGAACTGCTGGAACACCATACCCAGATGCGTACGTACCTTGTTAAGGTCGACGCCCTTGGCGCAAACGTCCACGCCCTCAACGACGATCGAGCCGCTCGTGGGATGCTCCAGACGATTGATGCAGCGAAGCATCGTCGACTTGCCCGAGCCCGAAGGACCCAGGACTACGACGACCTCGCCCTTGTGCACATCCAGATCGATATCGCGCAGGACCACGTTATCGCCGAAGGCCTTCTGGAGGTTCTTGATGCTGACGACGACCTCGTTCGAGTTATTGGTTTCGCTCATGATAGGACCTCCTTACAGACCGGCGATGTGGTCGGCGGGCGTCGCGACAACCTGTCCAGCGCTCTTGGCGGGACGCTTCTTCTTGGTTTCGGCCGTCCCCAGAAGCCTCGCCTCAAGACCGCTCACCAAGCGAGCAAGCGGCAGGGTGATGACCAGGTAGAACAGCGCGGCAACCACATACGGCGTAATGGAACCCGTCGTGGCCACGATGGTACGGGCGTTCATGACGATCTCGACCACGCCCACGGCCGCGAGCAGCGACGTATCCTTGTAAAGCAGGATGAACTCACTGGTCAGCGTAGGCAGGACATTGCGGAACGTCTGCGGAATCATAACGTAGAGCAGCGTCTGGAAGGCGTTCATGCCCAGCGAGCGCGCGGCCTCGTTCTGGCCCTTGGGGATCGACTGAATACCGGCGCGGAAGATCTCGCACAGGTAGGCGGACGAGTTCATGGCCATGACGATGACGCCCAGCACATAGTCGTCAACCTTGACGCCGGCCAGCGGCAGACCGAAGAACGCGATGTAGATCTGCAGGAACGCCGGCGTACCGCGGATGATATTCACATAGATGCCGGCAAGGCAACGCAGGATGCGCGACTTGGAGATGCGCATGAGCGACAAGGCAAAGCCAAAGGGAATTGCCAGCGGAAACGCCACGAGCACGATCGAGAGCGACATGAGGAAGCCTTTGAAGACGATCGGCAGGCTCTGGACCAAAATGACCGGGTTCAGGAACAGGCGAAGGAACATGTTGGAATTCCATGCCTCGACCCACGGCTGCTCCTTAAGGTCGGCCAGGAAGTTATCGAATGCCGTCACGCCCTTAATCTCGACGGAAGGAATCTTAGAAATCTTCTTGGTCGAACCGTCGGCGAGCGTATAGGTGCCGCTGAAGGCCTCATCGCCGCCCTCGACGGGAAACGTCACGCCGTAAACCTCGACACGGAAAAAGCCTCCGGCAGGCGCCGTCTCGCCAAAGTCGATCTTGAGCGTCTGGCCGTCAGCCTTGCACGTGGGCTTCATGGGCGTACGATCCATGAGGTCCTCGCCCGAGAGCATCGTCAATCGCGTGTCATCGGTACCAAACGTCGTGCCGTCGACAAACGTCAGCGAAAGACCGCTCAGCTCCTCGTCGGCATCGGCCTGAACTTCCCAGGTAATGCGCGTCTCGGTGCCGCCGACCACAGCGCCGCCCGAACCGGTGTTGGGTCGGGCAGTAATCTTTGCGGTCTCAAGCGCCTGGGCGGTCGTGGGCGCATATGCCCCCGCGCACACCAGCGCGAGCGCCACGGCCATGACGCAGGATAGCTTTTGGAGCAAGGCGGGCAGTGAAAAACGCTGCTCCGTGGCCCCTTTGTTCAGTCGAGACAAGGTGGCTCCTATCGTAGAAGTTGCCGACAAAACGAGACGGAAACGCTCTCCGTCAAGAGAGGCGCAAAGGCCCTCTCCGCAAAACGGAAAGGGCCCGCGCGCAATCAAGTAGTTATTTTACTTGATATTGTACTTAGCCATGAGGGCGTCGACGGTACCGTCGTCGGTCAGGTCCTTGATAGCCTGGTTGATGTCGTCCTTGAGCTTGGTGTTGCCCTGGTTGATGGCGATGGCGTACTCCTCGCCGGTGCTGATCTGCTTGATGGTCTGGCAGGTGTTGAACTGCTCGGCGGTCAGCTGGCTGGCAACGGAGCGGTTGGTGACTACGGCGTCGCCCTTATCGGACTGCAGGGCGCTGAAGCACTCGGTGGCGTCCTTGTAGGGGACGATCTTGGCCTTGGGGAAGTTCTCCTGGGCAAAGGCCTCGGCGGTCGAGCCAGACTGGACGATGATGGTAGCGTCGGCGTTGTTGAGCTTCTCGCTGTAGTTGTCGGCCGTGATGTCGGTGTTATCGACCTTGGTCACGATAGCCTGATCGTCCATGTAGTAGGAATCAGAGAAAGTGACTTCCTTCTCACGCTCGGGCGTGTCGGTGATAGCCGCGATGGAAACGTCATACTTGGCGCCCGAAGCGACGCCCGGAACCAGCGTGTCAAAGTCATTGTTGACGTACTCGACATCCAGACCCAGCTTGTCACCGATAGCCTTGATGAGCTCAAGGTCAAAGCCCTGGTAGTCGCCGTTGTCATCCTTGTACTCAAACGGCGCGTACTCGGCAGAGGTGCCGACGGTCAGCGTGCCGTCCTTGACGAGCGCGTACTCCTTGGAGCCGTCGACCTTCTCGACCTTAGCGTCGTCAGAGCTGCTGGGACCGGCATCAGAACCAGAGGTGGCGTTGGACGAACCGCAGCCCGTCAGAGCAAGGGCGAGTGCCATAGCACCCGTGGCGGCAAATGCGCCAAGCTTCTTCAGCTTCATAATCAGTCTCCTTCCGGTGACCTCGTTTGATTCAGAGGTCTGCAAAAACTGTTGGCTATTATGCACCCGGAATTACGAATCTGCAATGAGAAAACTGATTGAAACAAACCCATAACGTGAATGGAATACTCTACTTTGTGACAGTCATTACTGCTGCAATGACCTTAATAGTCTAATTTCAGCTGCATAACCTGCAAGTTCGTTCGGAGTCTCCAAAATAAACGGCAGCGAACGCAAGTTGCCATTCGATACAATATTCTGCATAACCTGCATACCGCCACCAAATTCCTCGCTGCCAAGGTATCCCTTGCCGATGCACTCGTGACGATCTTTATGGGCGCCACAAGGGTTCTTCGAATCGTTGATGTGTGCGGCATGCAAGCGATCGATACCCACCACGCGGTCGAACTCGTCGAGTACGCCGTCCAGATCATGGATGATGTCGTAGCCGGCATCGCTCACATGGCAGGTGTCCAAACAAACGCCCAGCTTATCGGACAGCTCTGGGCACTTGGCGGCAACGCCCTCGATAATGCACGCCAGCTCCTCAAAGCTGCGGCCCACCTCCGTACCCTTGCCGGCCATGGTCTCGAGCAGCACCGTCGTCTGCTGGCCCTCAAACATCACCTGGCACAGGGTGTCGACAATCATCTGAATTCCGGCGTCGGAGCTCTGCCCCACATGCGCACCGGGATGGAAGTTGTAGTAGTTGCCGGGCAGCGCCTCCATGCGCCGCAGGTCCTCTGCCATGGCCTCCAGGGCAAACTCGCGCGCCCGCTCTTTGGCTGAGCAGGGGTTATAGGTATACGGGGCATGAGCCACGAGCGGGCCAAAGTCGTTTTGCTCCATAAGCTCGCGCAGGGCCGCCACGTCATCCATGTCAAGGTCTTTCGCCTTGCCGCCGCGCGGGTTGCGCGTAAAGAATGCAAAGGTATTGGCGCCAATGGACAACGCTGTCTCCCCCATTGCCCGATAGCCCTTCGTCGTCGAAAGATGGCACCCGATCGTCAGCATCTCCAGCTCCCTCCTCATCAGTTGCGGAAAAATACGGTCTATTGGTGCCTTATTTTGGCGCAAACAGACCGTATTCCACCGCAAGTTATAAAAGGGGCATCAAGAGCAAAGGCCTCCAGGCATTCCAAGCGCTGGCGCCATGCCCCCACGCCCTAAAGTTTCAAGCGAATCGCATCGATGATGTGCGCACAGCGCTGTGTGGCGGCTAGGCACATGATGGGGCTTTCGAGTTTCCCCGCCTGAATGAGCTGCGTCGCATGCGACGCCTCACCGTAAAAATCATCGACTTCAAATGGTGCATCGATTTCGAGTACTCGACCGTCGGAATACTTCACATGAGCGAGCTCGGGGCGATGGAGCCGCTCGATTTCCAACGAGCCCCGCTCACAGGCAATCGTTAAGCGGCTTTCATATGTTGCTTCGCCGTCGCACACCATATGAATGGGTATACCGCCGACGCTCATATGGATCTCGTCGGCCCAATCGACGCGACCGCCCGATACGTCACGCCAGCGAACTTCACGGGACGAAACCTCGCACGCGCCCGCGAGCAAATCCTCAAACCAACCGACCGCATAGCAGCCCATGTCATATAGACAGCCGCCCTGCAACGGATCAAGCAGATAGCCCGAAGGAGACTCGCCGTAATCGAGCTTTTGCACGCTTTCAATCGAGACAATACGGCCAAGCTCACCCGACGCAAGCAAGTCCTTCACGCGAGTGCGCATCGGGCAAAACCGATTCTTCATCGCCTCCATAAACAGCACGCCGCGCTCGCGAGAGGTGGAGGCAATCGAGAGAGCCTCTTCCTCACTCAAAACGGCCGGCTTTTCGCACAGCACGGCCTTTCCGGCGCACAGCGCGCGACAGGCCCAACGCGTATGCATGCCATGCGGAAGAGCCAAGTAAATTGCGCCGACATCGGGGTCGGCAATCAGCGCGTCATAAGCCGCATCGCCGTTATCGTCGACCGAGGCATGGCCATGCGCAGCATCAATCGAAAACGCTCGGCAAAATTCCTCGACATGTGCAGGAGTGCGGCCGGCCGCAGCCACCAGCCGTGCCCCGTCGACCTTCTTGAGCGACGATGCAAATCGATGCGAAATGTGCCCAGCGCCCAAAATGCCCCAACGAACCTCACGCGAATCATCCCATGAATCCCGATGGCCCACGACAGCCCCCTTCAGTTGCGGTGGAATAGTCCCTGTTTAAGCCCTATTCTGCCGCAAGCAGGAACTATTCCAGCGCAAGTTATAAAAGGGTCACGAGGAGCGCGTTTTGCCGAAGGCCTTAAGCACTGCCGTCACGGGGCCAGGCTGGAAACGTCGGCGCACGTCATCGAGACGCTCGGGGATATCGATATGCTGTGGGCAGTGGCGCGCGCATTTGCCGCACTTGACGCAATTGCTCACCAGCTTGGCCTCGCTTGTACGCACCGCGCTCGCCGTAAAGTACTGCGATAGACCCGTAAACCAGCTGTGCGCATAACTCGCGTTGTAGGCGGCAAAACATCCAGGGATATTGATGCCTTTAGGGCACGGCATGCAATAGCCGCATCCCGTGCAGGGCACGCGATTCGATTTTTCAAACTCATCCAGCACGTGCGCGATCGTGTCGAGCTGAGTAGCTGTCATCGAATCCGGCAGGGCCCGATCGGCCAACACCACGTTCTCATCCACCTGCGCGGTATCGGTCATACCCGAAAGCAGCATCGTCACCTGAGGATGATTCCACACCCACGAAAGACCCCAGGCGGCAGGAGTGCGCAAATGCGGGTCACGGGCACTATCGAGCACAGCGCGGGCCCGTGGCGGCAGCTTGCCCGCTAAACGCCCGCCCAGCAGCGGCTCCATCACAAACACCGCGAGGCCTCGCTCGGCGGCGGCCATGAGCCCCGCTGTTCCCGCCTGATATCGCTCTCCAGCGTAATTGTACTGGATCTGGCAAAAGTCCCACTCATATGCATCGAGCATCGTCAGGAAGTCCGCTGCGCTGCCGTGGTACGAAAAACCAATCTGGCGAATACGCCCCGCCGCCTTTTGACGCGCGATCCAGTCCTCGATGCCCAACGCCACCACACGTTCCCACTGGGCGGGCGAGGTAATGTTGTGCATGAGGTAATAGTCGATATGGTCAGTCCGCAAACGGTGCAGCTGCTCGTCAAAAAAGCGGTCGAAATCCTCCGCACATTTGCACGAAGCGTGCGGCAACTTAGTCGCCAGCAACACCCGGTCACGCAGCCCCAAGCGCTCAAGTGAGGCGCCCACGCACACCTCGTTACCGGGATAAAGATACGCAGTATCCAGATAATTAATCCCCTGTTCCACCGCACGGGAAATGATGGCATCGGCCGTCTTCGCATCGGGGTGTCCCGGCGCACCGGGAAATCTCATGCAGCCCAGACCCAGAGCAGATATTCGGTTACCACTTTTGGGGTCAACGCGGTATTGCACGGCCCCTCCTTTCGCCATCAGCGCCCCGGCAAGACGAAACACAATGGTCACGCGGCCGAAACATCGTGGAATCGCAATCGAGAACGTATCGTAACGCAGCAGAAATCGAGCTGTCACGGCACCGCTTTAACATCAGCAAAAAGCCCGATGAAAGGAGCAACAAACAAATACGGCCATCCGGTGCACGCAGCATGGTCCGGCAGCATACAATCCATCAGGCGCCCCTTACGCGGGCGCCTTATATATGGGGAGATGATTCACATGCAGATCAACAAGGTCGCCTTTATCGGCAAGGGCGGCGTCGGCCTGCTCTACGGCAGCATGATTGCCAAGGCCCTCGGCAATGACGCCGTCGAATACGTTATGGATGACGCCCGTTTTGAGCGTCACGCAAACGATGCGCTCACCGTCAACGGCAAGCCCTGTGCGCTCAAGTCCGTCCGCGCCAGCAAGGCAACGCCCGCCGATCTGGTCATCCTGACGGTCAAGACCACCGGTCTCGACCAAGCACTCAAGACTATGGAGCGCGTCGTGGGACCCAATACGCTCATCGCCTCGCTGTGCAACGGCATCACGAGCGAGCAAAAGATTGCCGAGCGCTTTGGCTGGGAGCATACCGTTCTTGGTATTTGCCAGGGCATGGACGCTGTGTTTCTCAACGGAGAGCTCACCTTTACCAACACGGGCGAAATCCGCTTTGGCGCGGCGGCCGGTACGGATCCCGCAGCCATCACCGCAATCGACGAGCTCTACACGCGCTGCGGCATCGCACACACCGTCGAGAGCGACATTGCGCACCGCATGTGGGCCAAACTCATGCTCAACGACGGCATCAACCAGACCTGCATGGCCTACGGCGGCACGTACGGAAGTGCCACGGAGCCGGGCTCCGAGCAGCGTCGCTGCCTTGTTTCCGCCATGCGCGAAACGCTTGCGGTCGCCAACGCCGAGGGCGTTGAGCTGACCGAGGCAGACCTGACGCAGATGGTGCACCTCATCGAAGGAATCGATCCCGCCGGCATGCCCTCGATGGCGCAAGACCGCGTCGCGCGGCGCAAAACCGAGGTCGAGGAGTTCGCCGGCACCATCTGCCGTCTGGCGGCCAAGCACGATATCCAGGCACCGCAGAACGAATGGCTCTATCAGCGCATTCGCGATATCGAGGCAAGCTGGTAGCGCCCGACTCACCACGTCAACAGACTCAACAGCAAAGCCGCCGCAAGGGCACTCCCCTTACGGCGGCTTTCATCTTCATCTATAACCAGTAGTCGATGTCCCGACGGTCAGAGCTGCGACTCCGAGGCCTGGCCCTCATCGTCGCGACAAAGGACTACACCCGCACTTCCCAGCAGCGCGGCCGCAATCAGCGCGCCGACCACGATTGGAGCAGCCCCGCATGACCCCTGCACGCCCGCAATGAGCGCGGCCGTAGGACCAAGGCAACCAAGCACCAATGCGACGACGGCAACGGCGATATCTCGAGCGTTCACAAGACCACTTCCTCCAAGAGAAAGACCTTATTTCTCATGAACTAGTGTGCCCCGCGCCCATATGCGCGGCGTACTGCCACGGTAAGCGCTCTGTTAACTCAAGCACGCACAAAAAACGAACGCCCTTACGTTGCCCAAAGGCTCGGTAAAGACGCCCGCCCGTCATGTCCTATTGGCTTATGGCAGATTACCAGCCAGTGTAGTAGTCGGTGGTTCCGGCAGCGCAGCCGGAGTCATAGACCTTGCACTCGCCCTTGGAACCGGTAAACGTAGAGCCTTGGGCCTTATCGCCCGCGGCAACGACGTAGTAACCATCGGAATCGCGCCAAAAGCCCTCGGAATCCTGCGTCCACTCGCCCGTGCGGTGGTGATACAACACGTTGCTGCTGTAATAAGTCTCGCGGCGGCCGTTATAGTTATTGACGCCGCTCGAGCGCGTCAGACCCGAGCCGTTCGCGTAATACGCAGCAGACGTATAAGACGAGCCGGAGCCGGCGTTGTAATACGAAGCCTGAACGGCCTCAGCGGCCTCGGCTTCGGCTGCGGCAGCCTCGAGCGCCTCGCGCTTGGCATCCTCAAGCGTGGAGCGAAGCTCGTCGAGCTCGGTCGACTTGGCGTCGACTTCCCCCATCGTCAACAGGCTACCCGCACCGTCGATGCAACCCTGCAACACAGCGCGCTCGTCATCGGTAGCATAGTCGCCATACATATTCATAATGATCTGAGCGCGCATCTCCAGGGAATCGCGCTTTGCCCCCATCGAGGCGTTCCACTCCTGCATAGAGCCATAACCGTCGCCGCGGTAGTCGACGGGCTGCACCAGCGTCGCCTCGGACGGCGCAGATCCGACCGTATCGGATAGTGTTGCCGCGTGGGCATCAGTTGCGCCGGCGCCCGCCAAAAGTGCCACGGTCAGAGCGGCGGAAAGGGCGGCGGCTTTCGGTTTTCGTGAATCGATCCTCATGTAGCTGGAAACCTCCGTAGTGCGTTTTTGCTGCGTTTGAGCTGCGTGTGATTTAATCGCGCTGCATAGTACCCCGAGCAAATCGCGACCTGCGGTTTTACTCAAAAGGCGCACGTCAATTGCGTAAAACTCACATCCTCTCAACAGGAGTTTTCCACATCTCGATTGCATAAAGCGTGTCAAAAACCCTGTTTTTGCACCCTCTCTATGCAAAAAAGACGCCTGTGCAACCATTGTTCGCACAGGCGCCTTGAGCAGGCATTTTATGCAGTTATACCTATCGAGTCGCAAGGGGTCCTTGCACAAGTCGCCTTACTCGTCCAGCGTGGCAAAGGCCTGCTTCAGATCCCAAATGATATCCTCGGCGTTCTCGGTACCGATGGAAAGACGGATCGTGGAGGGCGTGATGTTCTGCTCGGCGAGCTCCTCGGCAGAGAGCTGGGAGTGCGTGGTGGTAGCCGGGTGCACGACGAGCGACTTGACGTCGGCCACGTTGGCGAGCAGCGAGAACACCTGCAGATGATCGATGAACTTCCATGCAGCCTCCTGGCCACCCTTAATCTCAAAGGTAAAGATCGAGGCACCGCCACGGGGGAAGTACTTCTGATAGAGCTCGTGATCGGGGTGCTCAGGCAGGCTCGGGTGATTCACCTTGGCGACGTGGCTGTCACCAGCCAGGAACTCAACGACCTTCTTGGTGTTCTCGACATGGCGGTCAACGCGCAGCGACAGAGTCTCGGTGCCCTGAAGCAGAACCCAGGCGTTGAACGGGCTGATGCAGGCGCCCTCGTCACGCAGCAGGATAGCGCGGACATAGGTTGCGAAGGCGGCGGGACCGGCAGCCTCGGCAAACGAAACACCATGGTAGGAGGGGTTGGGCTCAGCGATCTGGGCGTACTTGCCACTCGCCTTCCAATCGAAGTTACCGCCGTCGACGATCACACCGCCCAGCGAGGTACCGTGGCCGCCGATGAACTTGGTTGCGGAGTGGACGACGATGTTGGCGCCGTGCTCCAGCGGACGGAACAGATACGGGGTGCCGAAGGTGTTGTCGACGACAACCGGCAGACCGTGCTTCTTGGCAATCTCGGAGATGGCGTCGATGTTGGGGATGTCGGAGTTGGGGTTGCCGAGCGTCTCGAGATAGATGACCGTGGTGCTGTCCTTGATGGCACCCTCAACCTCTTCCAGGTTATGGGCATCGACAAACGTGGTCTCGACGCCAAACTGGGAGAGCGTATGCTCCAGCAGGTTGTAGGAGCCACCGTAGATGGTCTTCTGAGCCACCACGTGGTCACCAGCCTGGGCAAGAGCCTGCAGGGTATAGGTGATGGCAGCAGCGCCGGAGGCGACGGCAAGACCTGCCACGCCGCCCTCGAGCGCGGCGATACGGTCCTCGAAGACGCCCTGGGTGGAGTTGGTCAGACGGCCGTAGATGTTACCGGCGTCGGCAAGACCAAAGCGGTCGGCGGCGTGCTGGGAGTTGCGGAACACATAGCTCGTGGTCTGGTAGATAGGCACGGCACGGGAGTCGGATGCGGGATCGGCACTCTCCTGGCCAACGTGCAGCTGCAGGGTATCGAAACCAAAGGTGTGCTCGGGGTTGTTGATGAACTGGCTCATGATGATCTCCTTGATCGAACGAAAGTAAGTAAAAAGAGAGAAGTAAGTCGCTGTCTTCTGATCACGCCGACGGGCGCAAACAGGAGCCCGGCATTCGTCTTGGTAAGCAATTCATATGCGGGCCTCCTTTCGCGTCCCGATTCCGTAGTCGGCTTAATAACCTACCGCCTTTGTGTGTTTTGAATAGTACGGGCATTGTCTTCCTCGGTCAATCACTAAAAAGCGCTAACTTGTTATCTGTTTTATAGATAACTATCGAAAGGATGACGTCGATGACCCTTCAGCAGCTTCGTTTTCTGATCGCCGTGGCAGAGTCCGGCTCAATCAACGCCGCAGCTCAGCGCCTCTATACCGCTCAGTCCAACATCTCAAACGCCGTCAAAAGCCTGGAACAGGAACTCCATCTGGAGATCTTTACGCGCTCCAGCCGCGGCGTCACGCTCACCAACGACGGCACCGAGCTTTTGGGCTATGCGCGCCAGGTCGTAGAGCAGGCCGACATGCTCGAGGCACGCTACGAGGACGGCGGCACCCCGCAAGCCCGCCTCGCCATTTCCGCCCAGCACTACGCCTTTTCGGTCGAGGCCTTTGTCAACGTGGTCGAGCGCTGCCGCGACAGCAAGTTCGAGTTCATCATGCGCGAGACCACCACATCGCAGATCATCGATGACGTCCGTGCGTTTCGCAGCGATATCGGCATTCTGTATCTGGATGACTTTAACGCCCGCGTTCTGCAGAAGGCCTTCGCCGATGCCCGCGCAAGCTTCCATCCCCTCTTCGACGCGACGGTCCACGTATTCGTCAGCGAACGCCACCCGCTCGCACGCCGCCCTCAGCTGTCCCTTGCCGACCTCGCGCCCTATACGCGCTACAGCTTTGAGCAGGGAACCTCAAACTCCTTCTATTACGCCGAGGAACCTTTTAGCTATATCCCTTGCGACCGCAACATACGAATCTCGGACCGCGGAACACTTACCAACTTACTTATCACGTCGAACGGTTACACCCTGTCGACCGGAGTCCTCTCCAATGAAATGCAATGGGGTATGGCATCGATCCCGTTAGCAGACGCCCCAACGATGCACGTTGGCTACATCATGCACGACGAGCGCAAGCCCTCTCTCCTCTTGCAGCAATACCTCGACGAGCTCAACCGCATCATCCATGCCAGCTAACAGTCGGAAGACGGGGTAGAAATCGTAGATTGCTGGCCCCCGGCGGGCATAGCGCTACAATGGTCACTCACATGAAATGCACTCAAAGAAAGGAAGCCCGTGAAGGTCATCATCTATACCGACGGCTCGGCCCGATCAAATCCGGGACGCGGCGGCTACGGCGCCGTGCTCAAATACACCAACCCCGCCGGCAAGACCTTTACCTCCGAGCTTTCGCGCGGCTACGCCAAGACCACCAACAACCGCATGGAGCTCATGGCCGTTATCGTGGCGCTCGAGGCACTCAACCGCCCCTGCGAGGTCGAAGTCCATTCCGATTCGCAGTACGTCGTCAACGCCTTTAACAAGCACTGGATCGACGGCTGGAAAAAGCGCGGGTGGAAAACCGCCAACAAGCAGCCCGTCAAGAACCGCGACCTGTGGGAGCGCCTACTCACCGCCAAAAGCAAGCACAAGGTTGAGTTCATCTGGGTTAAGGGTCACGCCGGCCACGAGCTCAATGAGCGCTGCGATGAGCTCGCCACCACGGCGGCCGACGGCAGCAACCTCGATATCGACACCGGCTTTAACGAGAGCGACCTGTAATAGCGTTTTCGCACAGCTTTATATCCCCACGCGCTACACTCATCCTGTAGACCAAACAACGCAAGGGGGACGTATGCTGCGCATCGCGACCATCGGCACATCCATGATCACCGACGACTTTATCCAAGTCGTCAACGCCAACGACCAAGCCGCGTTTGTGGGCACGCTTTCACGCGATGCCAATCGCGGTGCTGCCTTTACCGCCGAGCGCGGTGGCGAGCGAAACTTTACCTCACTCGATGAGCTTGCGGCAGCCGCCGACGTCGACGCCGTCTATATCGGCAGCCCCAACGCACTTCACTACGAGCAGGTCCTTGCCTGCATCGCCGGTGGCAAGCACGTCATCGTCGAGAAGCCCTTCTGCGCCACCGAAGCGCAGGCGCTGGAAGTCTTCCGCGCTGCCGAGGCAGCAGGTGTCGTGGCCCTCGAGGCCATGCGTCCCCTCCACGATCCCGCCTTCCACGCCATCGAGGACGCCCTGGGCGAGATCGCCCCCATCCGCCGCGCCTCATTGCGCTTTGGCAAATATTCCTCGCGCTACAACGAGATTCTCGCGGGACGCGCCACCAATATCTTCGACTGCAATATGGCATCGGGTTCCCTCATGGACATTGGCGTCTACACCGTCGAGCCCATGGTCGAGATTTTCGGCATGCCCTCCGGCCTTACGAGCATGACTACTCTGCTCGACCCCACCACGCGACAGCTCACGCACGGCCCCATCGACGGCTGCGGATCCATCCTCGCCAGCTACGGCGGTGGCCGTATCTCCGTCGAGCTCGCGCACTCCAAAATTACGAATGACCTGCTGCCCTCGCAGATCGAAGGCGAGCGTGGCACTATCCAGATCGATCATCTGTCCACGCCCCGCAACGTCCGCATCGACTACCGCGGCGACGTCGTACGTGGCTCGGCGACCGAGGCACCGCGCGAACAGGGCGACAACGGCCACGTGCTCGACCTGCCCGAATCGAGCAACACTATGGAATACGAACTCACAGACTTTATCAGCGCCATCGGCGGCATCGATAACGTTAAGGAAGAGATTTGGGAGACCCCGGCGGGACGCCACGAGCTTGGCCACTACCGCGATGTCACGCTCGTCTCACTGCGCATCATGGATGCCGTGCGCCAGCAGGCCGGCATAACCTTCCCGGCCGACGCAGGCAAGCAGGCATAGCGATGGGCCTCTTCGATACGTTCTTCTCCAGCGTCACCGGCGGCAGTCGAGAGCCTCAAAAACCATCAAACGTCGAGCTCGAGCTGCGCCGCAGGCTTACTGTGCTCGCAAGCGACGAGGCCACTCAAGACGCTCCCCTGCGCTATTTCCTGCGCTGGGAAGGGCAAGTCCAGGGCGTCGGTTTTCGCTTTACCAACACCAACCTCGCGCAGGCACGCGCACTCACCGGCTGGGTGCGTAACATGGAAGACGGCTCAGTCGAGATGGAGATACAGGGGGCTCCGGCAAACATCCTATCTCATCTCGAGGCGCTTCATGCCTCCTACGAGCGCATGGGAACGCGTTTTCGCCTCGTAGACGCCCAGACCCGAGCCCCACTTGCCAATGAAGACGGTTTCATTCCTCGTTATTAGTATTGTGTGCTAAATACGGTATCATTTACCTACGACCGTTGATAGAAAAGAGGCGAGGCGCATGGCGGTGCAAAGAAGGAATACCAGGCAGCGAAAGCTGGTTCTCGACGCCGTGCGCCAAAGCTATAACCATCCCACCGCCGACGAAATCTACAACGTCGTGCGCGCGCAGGATGACAAAATCAGCCGTGGTACGGTCTACCGCAATCTCAATCTCTTGGCCGACGCTGGCGAGATCCTCTCCATCAAGACGCCGGGCGGCAGCCGCTTCGATCGCACGATCGAGCCGCATGCGCATATCATCTGCACCTCGTGCAGCCGCGTCATCGATGTACCGCTCCCCTTCGATGCCCAGCTCGACGCCAAGGCGTCCGAGCAAATCGGCTGGCACGTCACGTCGCACTACACCATCTTCGAGGGTCTCTGCCCCGACTGCCGATAAATGTTTGGGACATGCCTTAAAATCCACCTTTCCGCACTCTGTAGCAAAAAGTAGATTTCTAGGCATGTCCCAAATATCTACTCGGCAAGCAGGCGATGCAGTTCCTCTTCGACCGTGCGCGCGTAGCGGACGCGGTCGTTGATGCCGCGCATGGTGGGGTTGCAGCTCTCCATCAGATAGGGATGGCCCACGACGTTGAGCATGTCGCGATCGTTCTCATTGTCGCCAAACGCCATCATCTCATCGGGCGAAATCCCCAGGGCACGACCGTAATCGGCAAGCGCGGAGCCCTTGCCCGAACCGAAACCGATAAAGTCCGTCCATTCGGTTCCCGATGTCATGACATCGACTCGGTCGCTAAAGAGGCGCTCGAAATACTCCAAGGCCGCCGGCTGATCCACCTCGGGCGTCTGGAAGGCAATCTTAATGACGTCCTCGTCGATGTCCTCGGGGCGGTCGACCACCACCACATCGCAGTGGACCTCATAGCGCAAATGGTCGACGAACGCATCGTTGCCGCTCATGGTGTAGAGGTGTCCCTCACACGAAAGGGTCACGTCGGCATGGGGATACGCAACCACGGCATTCGCGATATCCATCGCCAGGTCACGCTCCATAGAGCGCTTGACAACGGCACGCCCCTCGCTCATCACCAGGGCTCCGTTTTCGCATACATAGGCGAGCTCATCGGCCACCGGGGCAAACAGGTAGCGCAAGCTCGCATATTGACGGCCGCTCGCCGGCATAAACACGATACCGCGACGATGCAGTTCATCGATGAGTTCAAAGGCCTCGGAACGCGGCTCGCGCTCCCCCGGATGCAGTAACGTGCCGTCCAAATCGCATGCAATCAGCTTGATTCCCTCAAGACCCATATGCTTCCCCAAAGCCTCCTATCAACAGCAAGACGGACCTTGATTGGTCGCCCCTCAAAGCCCGCCTTGCGTATATACGCGCTTAGCCGCGCGTCTTTTTTACGATGGTAAAGTCGGGAGCCATGCTCACGACGGCCTCCGCCGCACTCGATGCAAAGCGCCGGTCCGCATCGAGTTCACGGGTAACCACCGAGAGCCGAACACCCTCGACGCCCCGGAGCATGCGGCCCAAAACAGGCTGCACCGGCGTATACATGCGCACGGTATGCTCGTCCGAATCGCCTCGGAAAAGCGGCGCGTGCATATTGCCGATCTCCCAGCACGCATGCGCGAGCGCAATCGGATCCATGCGGTCGACTTCGACCAAATAAACCTCGGCGCTGCGCAGGCGCACGACAACCGCCACGGGCACCATGCCCGAACGGTCGATGGCGAGCACGTCGCCATCGGCAAGACGACCGCCGTCGGCAGCATCCAGCCGAACATCGATCGTGCGCCCCAGCTCCGTCACGCCCGCAAACGCGCATACATCAGCCCGGTCCCAATCGAACAGTAGCTCGTCAACTTCAAAGACGCCGCCCAACTTCCGGCGAAGCAGGAGTTCATAGGACGGATCGTTGAGATTTCCCAAGCATGTCGTCGAAACCAAGCGTTCAGGCATACTCTAACCCTCGACCTCAACGAGCTCGATATCAAAGTTGAGGTCCTTGCCGGCCAGCTCGTGGTTGGCGTCGAGCGTCACAGCCTCGGGCGTTACGTCGATGACCACGGCGGGAACGGGCATACCGCTCGGCGTGGACAGGAAAAGCTTCATGCCCTTCTCGATCTGCTCGATGTTGGGAACCTGTTCGGCCGGGAAGGTCAGAACCATCTCGGGATTGTGCTCGCCGTAGGCATCGGCAGCAGGAATGTGCACGGACTTCTTCTCGCCCACCTGCATGTCGACAACAGCGGCGTCGAAGCCCTTGATCATCTGACCGGCGCCGCAGGTGAACTCCAGCGGCTCGCCGCGATCGTAGGAGCTATCGAACTGCGTGCCGTCATCGAGCGTGCCGCGATAATGGGTCTTGACCTTCTTGCCCTGGTTGGACATGGTAACCTCCGTGATAAGGGCGGCGCACAACGCGGGCCGCCGTGAACATATGGCGCTAACTATACCCTAGTCATACAATTCAATGACAGTTTGCAAAGAAACGCTGCAACCGGAGGAACCATGGCATATCCCGTATTTGACCTACACTGCGACACTGCCGACCGAATCGGCTGGGCCACGCTCGATCTCGACCTGCGCTTTACCGCCGGCACCGACGGTTATTTCCCCGGCGACGAAACGCATCCGCAAGATTTCGACCTCATCGAGGGTAACGCCTGTGCCATCTCGCTCGCAAAGATCGGCAACACGCCGTGGGCACAGTGCTTCGCCACGTTTGTCCCCGACGAGATTCCCACCGCCCACGCCGCGCGCTTCCAGGCGCAGATCATGGCGCATATGAGCGGCCAGGCAATGCTCAACCACGACCGTATGGTCAACGTGCGCAGCGCTGCAGACATTCGCCCCGCGCTCAAGGACGGCAAGGTCGCTTGCATCCACACCATCGAAAACGCCACGTTCTTTGCCGAGGACCCCGCGCTGATCGAGGTGCTCAAGAGCCTGGGCGTGCTTATGTCGTCACTCAGCTGGAACGCGCAGGGACCGCTCGCGAGCGGCCACGACACCCACGCCGGCCTCACCGCCGCCGGCATCGAGGCGCTTACGCAGATGGAGCACGCCGGCATGGTGCTCGACGTCTCCCACCTCAACGATGAGTGCTTTGACGAGGTCGCCGCCCGCGCCACGCGCCCCTTCGTCGCCAGCCACTCCAACTCCCGTGCGGTTTGCGGCGCCAAACGCAACCTTACCGACGACCAGTTCCGCACCATTCGCGACATGGGTGGCATCGTCGGCCTCAACTACTGCAGCGAGTTCCTTTCCAACGACGCAACCGACAAGACCGCCGCAGACGTCACCTTCGACCAGCTGGCGGCGCATATCGAGCACTGGCTCGACCTGGGCGGCGAGGACGTCATCGCGCTCGGCGGCGACTGGGACGGCGCCACGGTGCCCGCTTTCCTCTCCGATGCCAGCAAGATGCCCGAATTCCAGAACATGCTTTCCAAGCATTTTGGCAAGACCGTGATGCAAAAGCTCTGCAGCGACAACGCGCTTGCCTTCTTCGAGCGTTATTAATTTCACATCCCTTGAGCGGGCCGGCATGCCGAACGGTCGACATGCCGGCCCGTCCCCAATCTGAAGGACCGCTTTTGACGCAGCAGTTTACGATTTCTGTATCCCAGCCGGATGGGACGCCCATCTCCGTCGTCGTTACCAAAAAGCGCGTCAAAAACTTCAACCTACGCGTCACATCGAGCGGCGAGGTCCACGCCAGCGCACCGATCGGCGCCAGCCGCGAGCGTATCGAAGCGCTTGTGAAGCGCAACAGCGCCTGGATTATCAGCCGACTTGCCCAGCGCGAGCAACGTCAGGCGACGGCACGAGAGCCGCTCAGCCCCTCGTCCATCATTGCACTTTGGGGCAAGCCCATCACGGTACAGGATGCACTCGATCACAACTTTGCATCACCCGCACCGCGACCCAAACAGGCCACCTTCGCAAGTTTTATGGGTACCGACGAATCGGACGAAAGCCCACAGGCCAAGCGGCGCGCAATCCTCGACGGCCTAACGTCCGACGAGCTCCAAGCCCACATCGACCAGCTCTACGCGTCCGAGGTCACCGCAGCGCTACGCGACATCGTGCACGCGTACGAAATCGCAATGGGCGTCACCGTGGCCCGCGTCTCCGTGCGCAGCATGAAAACGCGTTGGGGCTCCTGCACACCCAAAACCGGCGCCATTCGCATCGCGCGCGAGCTCGCCGCCTACCCTGTCGAATGCCTCGACATGGTTGTCGCCCACGAGCTCGTCCATCTGCTCGAGCCGAGCCACAATCAGCGCTTTCACGCCCTGCTCGACACGTACTGTCCCAACAATAGAGCACTGTCTCAGCGGCTCAAGCAGCCACCCCTCAACAAGCTCTAGCGTCGACTAGCGCACGCGCTCGATCTCGACGCCGCAGCTTGCCAGGGGCAGGCCAACAGGAGCCCACGGCTTATCGAGCTTTATGCGCACACCAAGCAGCGAGGGATAACGGCGCAGCAGCATCTGGGCTGTCCCCTCGGCTGCCGCCTCGATGAGCTTAAACGTATGCTCGCGCAGATAGCCATCGACATCGTGGCACACCGAGCCGTAGTCAATCGAGGCGTCCAGGTTATCGTGCTCCCCCGCCGCGCGCAGGTCGGCATAGAGCACCAGAGAAACGATGAACTTCTGACCCAGCGCGTTCTCCTCGGGATACACGCCATGGTTGGCAAAAACCTCCAGGCCGTCAATGACAATACGATCGGCATGGCGCAAATCGTCATAGCTCACGTGAGGCACCGCCGTTGCGGTGGATATTTCGCCCCTTCCACGGCGGGCGAGCTCGGCGCCTTCGGTCTTGGTTGCATTCTCGGGCAGTTTCTTGTTACTCAACGCGATCGTCTCCTTCGTTTAGAACCCCGACCGCGCAAACTAACTACACGCGAATCGACAGGTTCTTTTTATCATCGCTCCAGTTGCAAGCGTTGCGCGCGGGGCATGCAAAGCAGGCACGCGACGCTTTGTCGGCTGCATAGAGCAGACGCTCAAGCGGTTGGCTGTTCACGCGCAGCTTTCGATGGCCCAGAATGGCCGTCTTAATGGCTGCGGCATCGGCCGGCTCAAACGCCACGTCATCGGGCATGCCGCCGAGAATCGCATCAGCGACGCGTTCGCTTGCAACATCATGGGATATACCCGATTCATACTGTTCATCTTTGCCGATATCGTGAAGAAGTGCTGTGGCGTAGATGACCTCGCGGTCAAATTCGAGCTGCTCCTCGAGATTCTTGATCCACATAATGCGAGCGACATCGAGCAGATGGTCAATACCGTGGCGGCAGAAGATGCGCCCCGATTCCAACTGTACGATGTTGCCCAGGTGCCGCCGGAACAGCCCGTTGGCACAGATGTAATCAATGCGAGGCATGGCACCAAAGGGAGCCAGGCCCGAAGCCATAAAGCCGCGACGCGACGTCCCCTCATCGGTCTTCGATGTAAAGTCGTTGACGACTCTCATGGTTAGCGGCCCAGCATCCTAAAGAAACGCTCCTCGAGCGCGGGATCGGTCTCAAAGACGCCGCGGCGAGCAAGCGTCACGGTCTTGGTGCCGGGCTTTTGTACGCCACGCATCGTCATGCACATATGCTCGGCCTCCATCAACACAATCGCTCCCTGGGGAGCGAGATAATCCATGAGGGCATCGGCAACCTGTGCGCACAGTTGCTCCTGCAGCTGAAGACGGCGGGCATAAACCTCAACCGTGCGGGCGAGCTTGGAAAGCCCAGCCACCCGACCGTTAGGGATATAACCAATGGCGGCCTTGCCATAAAACGGCAGCAGATGATGTTCGCACAGCGAGTAGAACGTGATGTCGCGCTCGATAACCAAATCGTTCGAAGCGACGGCAAAGGTTTTGGACAGGTGTTCCTCGGCACTCTGGTCCATACCGCCGGCGATCTCACCATACATACGGGCAACGCGCGCCGGGGTCTCCAGCAGGCCCTCACGAGTTGGGTCCTCGCCTATGCCCTCAAGCAACAGCTTAATGGCGGCCTCGACTTTTTCCTGATCGACCATCTGGGCCTCACTTTTCCGATTTCACGTTCGCGCTATGGTACCACGCCCTCCGGCATCGACCACAAGCTACATAGTATGGGTCGAATAGACCGGATCATCACGCCAAAGTTCAACCGCATCACAAAGCGCAACGCCCTCGCGCTCAGCACGGGCGCGCGTAGCGTTCATATCGATCACGCGCTGGTTGCTCGAACCCCTAAAGCGCAGCGAGATATCGTACAGGTCCTGAACAAACGGGCCGTCCACCAGCATGTCAAGGCAGACAAGGATGCGGTCCGTCACCTCGGTATGATGACGACCGCCCGGCATAAGCTCCTCGAGTACGTCGCCAGTAAAGCACCAAATGGTCTTTCCCGACCCCACTGGATAGGCCGCGCGAACACGCTCGACAAACTCAACGAGCCCCGCCTGATTCTCGGGCTCCATGGGCTCGCCGCCCAGAATCGTCAGACCATCGATAAAGGGATGATCGAGACTCTCGATAATCTTGTCCTCGACGGCACGATCGAACGGCTCACCCGCAGCAAAGTCCCACGCAACAGAGTTAAAGCAATTCTTGCACCCACGACGGCACCCGCTTACAAACAGAGAAGTACGAACGCCTTCTCCATCAGCAATGTCGAAATACTTAATGTTCGCGTAGTTCATAGGTAACTCTCCCGGAAGGCCGGGACATATCATCCCGTCCTCAAACATTCTCGGCCTGCGGCCTGCGAAACTGCGGGCGGGACGATATGTCCCGGCCTCATGCAAAGGGTAACTCAATGAACGAAGCGAACATCGAGCATAGGGTTCGAGGTCCAATAAAAACTGGGTTGCGGCTCAACCACCATCGCAAGTAAATCGCAGCTGCAACTCGAATTATTTCCGCTAAGAACTTCGAGGAGTGAGCAGACCGCATGCTGCATCTCAGCTACATCAACTTGGCTGCCCTGTAGCGAGGCCCCGGACCTTTGCTCGATATGAGTTCCGCACGAACAGGAGGCGCCAGTGGCGCCTCCGTCGTGAGCCAGGACTGTCCGAAATAGCGAGTAAAGGTCCGGGGCCTCGCTACAGGGCAGCCTGGGATGGTTATTAGAGATGCAGCACGCGGTCGCGGATCTCCTCGGTTCGACCCTGGTTCCAGAACTGGGTACCGATGTAGCCGCACGTACGACGGGCGACATTCATCTTCTCCTGGTCGCGGTTGCCGCAGTTAGGGCACTCCCACACCAGCTTGCCATCGTCCTCAACAATCTTGATCTCGCCATCGTAGCCGCACACCTGGCAGTAGTCGCTCTTGGTGTTGAGCTCGGCGTACATGATGTTGTCGTAGATGTACTGCATCACGCGAATGACAGCCTTGAGGTTGTCCTGCATGTTGGGAACCTCAACGTAGGAGATAGCACCGCCCGGCGAAAGCTGCTGGAACATGCCCTCAAACTTAAGCTTGTCGAAGGCGTCGATCTCCTCGGACACGTGGACGTGATAGCTGTTGGTAATGTAGCCCTTGTCCGTCACGCCCGGGATAATGCCAAAACGGCGCTGCAGGCACTTGGCGAACTTGTAGGTCGTCGACTCCAACGGCGTACCGTACAGCGAGAAATCGATGTCGCTCGCAGCCTTCCACTCCGCGCACTTGTCGTTCATGCGCTGCATGACGGCCATGGCAAACGGCGTGCCCTCCTTCTCGGTGTGGCTATGGCCCGTCATGTACTTGACGCACTCATACAGACCGGCATAGCCCAGGCTGATGGTGGAATAGCCGCCCACGAGCAGCTTATCGATTGTCTCGCCCTTCTTCAGACGCGCCAGGGCACCGTACTGCCAAAGAATCGGCGCGGCATCCGAAAGCGTGCCCATCAGGCGCTCATGACGGCACAGCAGAGCACGGTGGCACAGCTCAAGGCGCTCGTCGAAGATCTTCCAGAACTTGTCCATGTCCTGATGCGAGCTCAGCGCGACATCGGGCAGGTTGATGGTCACAACACCCTGGTTAAAGCGGCCATAGTACTTAGGTTTGGTCGGGTCATAGTTCAGCGCGTTGGCGACATTGTTAAAGCCGTTGCCCGAGCGGTCGGGCGTCAGGAAACTGCGACAACCCATGCAGGTGTAGCAATCGCCGTTGCCGGCGGTCTCGCCCTTCGACAGCTTGAGCTCGCGCATCTTCTTCTCGGAGATGTAATCGGGCACCATGCGCTTGGCGGTACACTTGGCAGCCAGCTGGGTCAGGTAGAAGTACGGGGAATTCTCGTGAACGTTATCGTCCTCGAGTACATAGATAAGCTTGGGGAATGCCGGGGTAATCCACACACCGGCTTCGTTCTTAACGCCCTCATAGCGTTGACGAAGCGTCTCCTCCACGATCATGGCAAGGTCGTGCTTCTCCTGGGGCGTACGGGCCTCATTGAGATACATAAAGACCGTCACGAACGGCGCCTGGCCATTGGTGGTCATAAGGGTCACGACCTGATACTGAATCGTCTGGACGCCGCGACGGATCTCATCGCGCAGACGGTCCTCAACGACCTCACGGACCTTTTCGGCAGATGCCGAAACACCGAGCTCCTCAAGCTCGCGAGCGACCTCGCCGCGAATCTTTTGACGGCTCACCTCAACAAACGGGGCAAGATGGGTCAGCGAAATAGACTGGCCGCCGTACTGGGAGGAAGCAACCTGGGCGATAATCTGCGTCGCGATGTTGCAGGCAGTCGAGAAGCTGTGCGGCTTCTCGATCAGCGTGCCCGAGATAACGGTGCCGTTCTGAAGCATATCCTCCAGGTTCACCAGGTCGCAGTTATGCATGTGCTGGGCAAAGTAGTCGGAATCGTGGAAGTGGATCAGGCCCTCGTTGTGGGCATCCACGATCTCCTGGGGCAGCAGCACGCGCTGAGTCAGGTCCTTGGAAATCTCGCCGGCCATGTAGTCGCGCTGAACGGAGTTGACGGTCGGGTTCTTGTTAGAGTTCTCCTGCTTGACCTCTTCGTTATTGCACTCGATCAGCGACAGAATCTTGTCGTCGGTCGTGTTCTTCTGGCGCTTCAGGCTCTGGACATAGCGATAGATGATGTAGTGGCGGGCGACCTCGTAGCAGTCGAGACGCATGATCTCGTCCTCGACCAAATCCTGGATCTCCTCGACCGAAACGGTGTGGCCCGCGTTCTCGCATGCCTCGGCGACGTTTTGCGCCGCATAAACCACCTGGCGGTCGGTTAGACGAGAGCTCTCCTCGACCTCCAAGTTTGCGGCGCGAATCGCATTGACGATCTTATCGATGTCAAAGACAACCTCGGTGCCGCTGCGCTTGATGATCTTCATCCTCTTGCCTCTTTCGCGTCGTAGTCTCATTGCGCTTCAGAGCCAAACGATGCCCGGCAGGGCTTGCCCCTGTCTTGCGGCGCCGTCGCGCAATCTGTGTTCTCGATAAACCATAGGTCCTCATGCGGACAATCCTCGCGGCCGATCAAGCGGCTCAAAGATCTATCCAAATGGGGCAAATAAGGTCCTCGTTCTCTGTCCGCCATCTATCATACGACAAAGAGGCATCTATATCCTGTATTCTTTTTTTAGTTCAAACACAACATATAGTGTTTCAGCAGGTCAAAGCAATTGGTCATTTTGCAGACGCATTAATTATGAGGGGTTCTTGGCAAGTCGGTAAAACGTTACCAACACGGCTACCTGCATGGCAGTTATAAAACCCCCTTAGTCAAGCCGCTGACAAATCCTACCAAAACCAAGCCGCTCACGCCAAAAGAATCCAAAAGATTATGCTTGACCAACATGTTGCGGTCGAATGCCGGCGGACGGAGCGACAGGACTGTAAACGCTCGGAAGACTACAGCCCCGGCACCCCGTCCGCCGGCATTCGATAGGCGAGGGTCTATTACTTCTCTTCGCGAACTATCATGCGGCCGAGAGCCGCTGTAAAGGGATCGAGCAGCACGCCAGCGATAACCACAAAGGCCCATCCCTTTGTGACGAGGCCGGCCCAACGCGCGAAGAACGTACGGCCTTCAATCGTTCCGAATCCTCCCTGGAAGGCAATCTCGCCAAAACCGATTACCATAAAAAGGAGCGTGGCACCGATGACCGTACCGGCGATCTTGTATGGTGCACTCCCCTGCTCAAAACCAAAAAAGTCCAGGCACATACCAACTGTTTTGCCAAACAGCGGGAGTGCGCTCAGAACCTCGGCGATCACCGTGGCCACGATGAGTTGTCCCCAAAAGCCCGTGGGGCCCGTCAGGTCCAAGCCAGGCGCCCCTTCAATGATGGGGAGAAACGCGCAGAGCAATAGCGGGTTAAAGAAGCCGTTGAGAATACCGATAACGCGCCTGACAGGTAACTTCACAGCTGTAAACCTTTCAAAGTCATTAATAGAAAGAGGGCCGCCGGCATATGTCGGCGGCCCCGATAAACCATGATGTGCGGCAAAGCAACTACTCGAGCGGCTACTCCGCCTCGCCGCCGGCCGCCATCTTCTCTGCCTCGGCAAGCTGGGCCGGGGTGAGTTTGCGATACTTAATGGCGCCAAAGACGACACAAGCCGCACAGACGATCATGCCGGCGGTGAACTTCTGGTCAATCGTCGCACCAAACGGCGACGTCACGGCCTCAAACACAATGGGAGACAGTGCCATGCCAAAGTTGATGCCTGCCATGCCAATGGCAAGGTTAAACGCACGTCCCTCGGGGGCAGAGTTGCCGGCGGCAAAATTGCCCTCCAGCGGCACGTAGGTCTCCTTGCCCAGCGCAACGACAAAGCCCGCAACGCACAGCACCATAAAGGCGGGCGCAACCAGCGTCAGGCCCAGGCCAACGAGCGTCACACCCCACGCGATCGGCATAGCCAGGTTCTTGAACTTGGCAAACAGCGGACCGACCAAAAGACCAGCCGCAATACCGGCAACGGTCATAACGGTAGAGGCAAGACCGGCCTCCACGGTACCGCCAAAGCCGCGACCCACAACAAGCAGCGAGACGTTGGAGCTGAAGAGCTGGAACGTGAGTACGAACACAAAGCTCATGAGCGTGATAATCGCGACCTCTTTAGGCATATTGGCAAACACGTTGACCTTGCGCTTGGGCTCAAGATGACCCTCGGGAAGGCAAACAGCCTCGATCACGATGAAAATGATCATGATGAAGTACGCCGCATAGCTGTGGAACCACTCGGCAGAACCCAAGATGCCGGAAACCATCGTCCAGATAATGCCGCCCAGTGCAACAAAAGTGGAGTAGATGCCCATGACAAACGAACGCTGCTTGCCACCAAAATAGTCGGCGATCAAGGCGTCGGTCGAGTTCTGGACGGCACCAAGGCCAAGGCCCATGACAGCAGAAGCCGCTAAGACCTGGCCGAGCGAGTCGTGGAACACCAGCACCGAGGCGCCTGCCAGCATCACGATAACGTGACCGACGAGCGTCGTCTTCTTCTTGGACACGCGAGAGGCAAGCTGCGAAGAGACGAGCATGGCGGACAGCGCCATCATCAACGGGATGATGCCGATAATCATCTGAACGGCAGCGATATTCTCGTTGGGAAACGCCGCCGCAACAGAGGCTACGATGGGAACGGGCACGAGCATGCCCATAATGCACATGGCGGCAGCATAAATGCCCACCAGGTATTTGATCTTGGTTTTATCCATGATCCATCCTTACACTTAAAGAAAAGGATCGGAGCGGCCAGATATCACCAGCGGCCGCCCCAAACACAGCACTATTAGTCGTTGAATCCAGTGAACACGGGCTCTCCGCTGTACACGAGCGCTTCCTCGACACCATCGAGCACGCGGCAGGCGCCAGACGCCATCGCCTCAAGTTCAAACTCGCCGGGATAAGCCGACACGGGGGCGATCCAAGAGCAGCATTCCTCAATCGAGGCAACGAGCTCCTTGCTGTGGACCATGCCGCCTCCGAGCAAGATGCCGTCGACGTCACCCTTCAGCACACAGGCCATCTCGCCAATCCACTTGCAGATTTGGTAAACCATTGCATCCCAGGCGCGAGCTGCAGCCTTATCGCCCGTGGCGGCGCGGTCGCACACCTCGATGGCATCGGAGGTACCCAAAAGATCGACAAAACCGCCGGTCTTCATGCAATGGGCGCGAGCGACATCAAGGCCGTGTTCCGCGGTGTACTTTGCGACCTCGATCGCGGGAACCGATCCGCAGCGCGTCGGTGCCATGGGGCCCTCGCCGCCGACGATGTCGTTGCCGTCGACCATCTTGCCCTTAAGATGAGCCGAGATAGAGATGCCGCCGCCAATATGGCAAACGATGAAGTTGCACTCATCATAGGGGCGACCGAGCTTTGCCGCATGGCGGATGGCGGTCTCTTTAAGATTAAGGGCGTGCAGGTGCACGTTTCGATACACGCCCTTAATGCCCGTCATACGTGCGAGGTCGCACAGCTCATCGGTATCGGGAGGATTCACCACAAAAGAGGGCTTGCCCGTCTTTGAAGCGAACTCATGGGCAATCTGGGGACCCAGCTGCGCCGGGTGCTGAATACCGTTCGCACCGACGCGGGCATGCTCGAGCATGACCTCATTGATGGCATACGTGCCGCCGGGCAGCGAAAGCAAGCCGCCGCCGCGACCGACAAATGCATCAAAGTCCTCGAGCTTCAGGCCCGCCTCACCCAGTGCTCCAAGAATCAGATCGCAGCGATACGGCATCTGAGCCGAAACCCCATCGAACTGGGCGAGGTCCTTCGCGTCGTGTGCAACGTTCTTGCTGAGCTTGCACTCGTCACCCTCAAAAACGCCCACCTTTGTGGAAGTGGAACCTGGGTTGATTACCAGGACGCGCCAGGGAGTCTTTTTATCGGACATACCCTAAGCCTCCTTAAGCGCCTGGGCGCGCACGCAGCTCATCACCACGTTGCCGACGATCTCGTCGACGGGCGCAGAGCGCGAGCAATCACACACGATCTTCTTGAAGCCCTGAAGCATGGGACCGTAAGCATTGGCGCCAGTCAGGTTCTGGATGATCTTGACGCCGATATTGCCCACGTTGATATCGGGCCAGATGACCACGTTGGCTTGGCCCGCAACAGCAGACTCGCGATGAACCTTCTTGGCCGCAACCTTGGGGTTAATCGCCGAATCAAACTGGAACTCACCGTC
The DNA here is from genome assembly GCA_938011935.1 of uncultured Collinsella sp. Lineage (GTDB taxonomy): Bacteria > Actinomycetota > Coriobacteriia > Coriobacteriales > Coriobacteriaceae > Collinsella. The sequence continues at coordinate 4,626 of CALLSU010000101.1, read as the reverse complement.
GATGGCAAGGTCGGGACGGCGATCGTTGGCAATCTCGCGAGCGCGGCGCACTTTGTCGACGAGCTCGTTATCCATCGAGCCGTCAGTCGAATGCGAAAGCAGCGCGCAACGGATATCCCATCCGGTCAGCGAGCGCACCGTTTCGCTCGACGAAATCGCGATTGAGGCAAGCTCCTCGCTCGTGGGGTCAACGCAAACGGCAGAATCGCCAAAAGCCAAAAGGCCGCCTTCGCCGCCAGTCCAGTTGGGAATATCGGCAATGCCGCAAGAGCTTACGGTATCGACGCCATCGGCAAGGCCGACGATAGTCTGTCCCGCCAGGATAATATCGCCCGTGGCGTTATCGATGCCGGCGAACATTACGTCGACATCACCGAGTACCTGCAAAATCAGGGCGCGCTCAAGCGGACGCGTCATACGGCGCGCGGCGCCCTTGGGCTTAAACTTGCAATCCGGATGCGAAAGGTAGCGCTCGCAGCAGGCGGCGTTCGCCTCCTCGTCGGTCACATCGACAATCTCGATGCCGTCAAGGGAGATACCACGCTCGTCGGCAAGCTCCTTGAGCTTGCTGCCGTCGCCGACCAGCACGCATTCGGCAAGATGCTCGGCGGCGATCTTTGCGACCGCCTGCATCATGGTCTCGTTTTCGCCCTCGGGAAAAGCAACGCGCATAGGCTTGGCGGCAGCCTGCTCGCGCAGGGTCTGCATCAGATCCATGGCCGCTACTCCATCTCTTCGGCAGTGCGCTCGATAAGCTCGCCGACGGTCTTCATGACCATGACCTCGCGAACGGGGACCTCGGCATCGAGCTCGTTCTCGATCATGGAGGTCAGTGCGATCATCTTCATTGAGCCCTTGCCCAGGGTCTCAAACGTCGTCTCGGGAGTCACATCGCCGTCATAGTTGTAAGCGGACTTGGTAAAATCGCAGATCTGCTGAGTGAGTTCTTCGTTCATGATGGTGCCTTTCTAAGATAAAAAGAGGGGCGGCCACGGCGGGCTGGAGACATGGTCCCGCCGTGGCCTAAGAGAGGAATCGAATTGTTAAAAGGGTGAAAGCCTAGTCGTCAAGCTCAAACGTGAGCTCTTTGTAACCCGGTCGGTCGATGACCTTGGCATGGACGCCAACGGTCTCACCCGCCATGAGCTTGGCGCGGATCTCGGGGGCCTTCTTCTTGGTAATGCCGTAGATGACGTAGGTGTACTGAGAACCTTCGTCGATATCGACAGCGCCGTAGGCGTACTTGCCATACTCCTTGAGGTAGGGCTTGTCGTTCTGCGGACCAGGCAGGGTAAAATCGATGAGACGGCCGTGGCCGGAAACCTGGACCCAGTCGGTCTTGTGGTAGCCGCAGGCATTGCAGGCAAGGTGGGGCGGAAACTCGACGGCTCCGCACTCGGGGCACTGACGCGCCCAATAGATGCCCTCTTCAAGACCCGTGTAGAACTTCTTGACCACGGGCTCCATATCTTTGAGTTGCATGAGAATACTCCTTATGGGAAATCGAAAACCGCGGTCGCTTAGGCGACGGTACGAAGGATCTGGCAGCGCACGTTCTGAGAACCGCCAAAACCGCGCAGGAAGGCCGTCTCGGGAACCTTCTTCATCTGGGTTGCACCGGCGACGCCACGCATTTGCTTAACGGCCTCGACGATATCGGCGATACCGGATGCGCCGTGAGCGTGACCGAAGTTGCAACGGCCACCGTGCGGGTTGATGGGCTTATCACCGTCAAAAGCGGTGCGGCCATCGATCGCATACTTCCAAGCCTCGCCGCGCGGAATATAGCCGCACTCCTCAGCCGAGACGATCTCGGAAGCCAGGAAGAAGTCATTGCACATGAACAGGTCGATCTCGTCGGGGCTCACGCCGGTAAGGTCGTAGACCTGCTTGGCGGCAAGCTCGGTAGCCCAGTGCTCGTTGTGAAGCAGGCCGGCTTCGACGGCAGAGGCGCCCGTACCCAGCACCTCAATAGGCGCATACGGCATGCCCATGGCTTTGGCCTTCTCCGTGGGCATCACGACAACAGCGGCGGCACCGTCGCACTTCTTCTCAAAGCCGGTAACGCGCAGGTACTGCGTAACGCGCGGGTTGTACATGCTCTTGAGATACTCGTCGGCGGTATCGAACCCAGCTGCCTTCGCATCCTCCTCGACCGTGGTCTCATACCACGCAAGGGGATTCAGGACGGCACCGCGGCGAAGGCTCTTGGTAAGGCCGTTCAGGGCGTCATCGATCTGATCGGCGGTAAGGTCGTACTGCATCGAATACTCGTTGATCCAGTTGTCGAACGACACGCCAAAGGCGCCATCGAGCGGGCGACCATACGCGCGGTCATAGATCTTATCGAGCGAGGGAATCATGACATCGAGCGTAAAGTCCTGGCGAATATGCGAGGGCATGTGCTCAACGGGAAGGGTCGAAGCCAAATCGCAGGCACCCGTAAGGACAACATCGTAGGCACCGGAGGCGACTGCCATCACGGCCTGCTCAAGGGCGACGTAGCCCGTGCAGCAAGCCTCGGAATGATGGACGGAACCCTTGGCACGAACGCCAAACCAATCGGCAACCTGCATGTTGGGGGTAATGCAATCACCAACGAGATAGGGATTGGCACTGCCGTGATAGAAAAAGTCGATATCGCGGGGCTCAAGACCGGCATCGGCAATTGCCTCGAGGGCCGCATAGCCAAACGCCTCGCCCTCGCCAATACCCTGGGTCTCGGGATGCTCCTCAAAATCCTTGAACGGGGTGCAGCCTACGCCTACAATCGAGACGCTGCGCATGTTCTTTCCGAGCGTAACCACTGAATATCACATCCTAATCATGTGAAGGTGTACGGAATGATGGCGCAGTCCGGCCGCGAGCGAAGGTGAGAGAGCGCTCGCGGCTTTTCTGTGCCGTCACACGTTGAACTACTGCAGTGGTTCTTTTGAACGTAGCTTTAGTGTAAGAGTGGTTTATTTGGTGCCGTGGGACAAAATGCCGCTATGTGTCCCATCATTTGGTACGCATAGCTAAATTTCGTTCCAAATAGCAGATAAATGACTATGCTTAAAGCCGATTCATAGGGCTGGAACGCTTTGAGTTCACTGCATGCGCAACCGTTCATCCCTAAAAAACAGCCGCTCACCCGAGCGGCTTTTCAAAATCAGGGATCCGCGGATGCCAATGGCGCGATGCATCGTCGACAAAGAGCGGTGCGTAGAACATGCGATTGAGCGCGGCGGCAACGGTTCGTGCCTCAAGGTCAGGCCGGACTTCGAGCCAATACTGGATGAGGTTATGGTGGCCCGCAAGCGCAAAAGCAAGATACAGATCGAGGTCCGTCTCATCTGAAAACGTCGACCGCAAACGATCGCGAAAATAGTCATGCATGAAGATCGTTGCCTTGTGTGCAAACACGGGATCACCGTTATCGCTGTTAAGCGCCAGGACTTTCGAGCGATTGGCCTTGAGGATTTCCATGCGCTTGATCATCGTGGGCGTGGGATCAAGCTGCGCATCACCAAAACGAGCCTCAAGGGCAACGTCGTTAATGTCTTGCATGTTCTGGAGCAGCTCATCTTCAAAGCGCTTGACCACATCATCGACAGAGCGGTAACAACGATAGAAGGTTGATTTTGATGTATGGGCAAGACGGAGTACGTCGGTGACCTTAATCGATTGCACAGGCGTTGTCGCCATAAGTTCAAAGACGGCGCCTTCGATCCGCGAAGCAATATCGTTTTTAGCGTTCAGTGACATAGAAGGCCTCCCCTGTTGGCGATTGGCTACTATGCTACCCGAAAGGCATGCTCCTCAATGGCGATATGGGGCATAGAACGCGCTGCACAAGAGATGACACACTGGCCAAACACCACCGAGGAAGTAAACCATCCGCTCGGCAACCCGTCTTTGCGGGGATCGATTGAAAAGCCGGACCCCTCCGCCTTCAGGACGGCTTCGATACGCGTCCAAACCCGACACAGCCGAAAGGCGCGTTCCTGCGAATCTGCCGCAGCGTCAATCCACGCCCGTTCCCTTGAGCTCGCCATACGCTCAACCGCAATAGGTACAATCTCATCGACCGCCTCGATATCCACGCCAATAGGTCCTCCGACCGACCGAGCAACATCGGAAACAGCGAGGACGGCCACGCTTCCGCCATGTGAAATGGAAATAGAGGGGGCCTCCCCATCCGCAAGCTCGATCTTGCCGAAAGCAGAACGCGCAAGCTGGGTGTCGTCGAAGACACCCAGGGCGTCGCGAAGCAGCAGACCCACGCCCGCAGCTTCCCTCCGAGACGCAATGGGGAGATCTCCGTTGGAGGCACGCGAGGCATAACGTCCCGCGATTGATGCCATATCAACGGTCTCGCCGGGATCGATCGCAGAAACGTCAACGAGGTGCACGGTTATGTTCAAAATGGTCAACCCCACTCGATTGAGATGACAAGGCTAAACTGACGCTCAGAACCGCTCTTTCATGAATCGAGGTACCTTTTGCCGACGATTTGGCGACCCATTTGGCGACCAAAACAAAACAGCCCAGAGGACATAGCCTCTGGGCTGCGAACATTTGGTGGGCGTTAGAAGATTTGAACTTCTGACCTCTTCCGTGTCAGGGAAGCGCTCTCCCCCTGAG
>CALLSU010000100.1:0-2795 GCA_938011935.1 uncultured Collinsella sp. | reverse complement strand
GGCAATCGCCGTTGGGGTGCGCCGAGATGGCCCAGCACTCACCGATGGGACCCTCGGGAATGTCATAGCCAAAGACGGTCTCCAGCTGGCGGCCGCCCCAAATCTTCTCGTGGAAGATCGGCGTGAGTTTAATCAAATCGGACATGTGCATACCCCCATCAGGTTGTGCAGGCACCTCGCGAAAAACGGCTCAAAGCGAGCGCCTGCCGGATTACAAACTTAAGCCAACGTTACGTTGTGCAGCTCAAAGCGGTCGCCCACGTTGCGCGAAATCGAGTACTCAAACGCGGCGCCGCTGTCCAAAAAGCCAATCTGGGTGAGCTCGAGCAGGGGAGAGCCGGGCTTGGTGTTCAGGCGCTTGGCCTCTTCCTCGGTTGCCGCCACGGCACGAATGGTGCGGTGGAAGCTCGAGATCTTAAGCCCGCATTGCTCGCGGATATAGCTGTAGACCGACGCGTACAGGTCCTTTTTCTTCAGGCCCGGGATCAGCTCGAGCGGCATATAGGTGTACTCGATAACGATGGGCAGGCCATCGACCTCGCGTACGCGCACGATGTGATAGGCAAAGTCGTCTTCGGCCATTCCCAGCTGGGAGGCAACCTCTGCCGGCGGATTGACGATCGAGAAATCGTAGACCACCGAGGCAACCTTCTCACCGCGATGCTCGTAGGTAAAGCCCTGCGCGCGGTCGTTTCTGCCTTGGAAAAACGCTTTGCCGGGAAGCCCCGCGGTGTCCTTGACGTAGGTGCCCGATCCGCGACGGCTCGTGACCAAGCCTTCCTCGGTAATTTGCTCAATTGCTCGTTTGACGGTGATCTTGGAAACGCCATACAGCTCGCAGAACTCAACGACAGTGGGTAGCTTGTCGCCGGGCTTAAGGGCGCCATCCTCGATACTGCGACGAATATCCGCAGCTATTGACTCATATTTGGGAATCATGGAACCCCCTTTCTAACATGAATGCCTGTAAAAGAAAGTATACCTACTATAAAAGCATCTATATGGCTTTAATCAAAGAAGTTCGAGAAAGAAAAACAAAAAAGACGCTTTACATAAAAAATTAGAACGCTATAGTTATAGATAACAAGCGAGATGCATGAGCATCGCCTGTACCGCTTGGAGACGGATTTGTTTTGGTGGGTCGGATATCCGGATAACCGGTGCGCGCCCGCGCCGGATTACCCGCCAAAGCAAACCCGCCTCCAATCGGAGGCTCAAAGACACGAAAGCGAGGACTTCGATGGCACAGTATCAGCTGCCCAGCGACTTTTTCTTTGGCGCGGCCATGTCCGGTCCGCAGACCGAGGGCCAGTGGAACCAGGGCGGCAAGCTCGAGAACCTGTGGGACACCTGGTCCATGCAGGATCTGGGCTCGTTCTATAACCGCGTGGGTTCCTATGCCGGTAACGACTTTATGGCCAAGTACAAGGACGACCTTCGCATCATGAAGGACCTGGGCCTGGATACCTATCGCACCTCCATCCAGTGGAGCCGCCTGCTCGATGCCGACGGCAACCTCAACGAGGAGGGTGCTGCGTGGTACCACGAGCTGTTCCGCGCTTCCCGCGAGGCAGGCCTGGAGCCGTTCGTCAACCTTTACCACTTCGATATGCCCACCTATCTCTTTGACCGTGGCGGTTGGGAGAGCCGCGAGGTCGTCGAGGCCTACGCGCATTACGCCGACGTCGCCTTCCGCGAGTTCGGTCAAGAGATCAAGTACTGGTTTACCTTTAACGAGCCCATCGTCGAGCCCGAGCAGCGCTACCAGGAGGGCGTGTGGTTCCCGCAGCTCCACGACTTCAACCGTGCTCGCAGCGTGCAGTACCACATTTCGCTGGCGCACGCGCTGGCTGTTGCCAACTATCGCAAGGCCTATGACAAGGGCGCCGTTCGCGCCGATGCCAAGATCGGCATGATCAACTGCTTCACCCCGGTCTACACCAAGGAGAACCCCAGCGAGGCAGACCTCGAGGCCGTGCGTATGACCAGCGGCATCAACAATCGCTGGTGGCTCGACCTTATCACCAAGGGCGAGCTTCCCGCCGACGTGCTCGACAGCCTGGCCGAGGGCGGCGTCAAGCTTCCGTTCCGCGCCGGTGACCAGGAGATCCTCAAGCAGGGCGTCGTTGACTGGCTTGGCTGCAACTACTACCATCCCACGCGCGTCCAGGCGCCGGCGAGCAAGATCGACCAGTACGGTCTGCCGCACTTTGCCGACGAGTACGTGTGGCCCGATGCCGTCATGAACAAGAGCCGCGGCTGGGAGATTTACCCGAAGGGCCTCTACGACTTTGGCATGGACTGCGCCAAGAACTATCCCGATCTTGAGTGGTTCGTCTCCGAGAACGGCATCGGCATCATGGACGAGTACAAGAATCGTGACGCCGAGGGAACCATTCAGGACGACTATCGCGTCGACTTTGTGCGCCAGCACCTTGAGTGGGTCGCCAAGGCCATTGACGAAGGGGCCAAGTGCCGCGGCTACCACTACTGGGCCGTCATTGACAACTGGTCCTGGGCAAATGCCTTCAAGAACCGTTATGGCTTTGTCGAGGTCGACCTCATGGACGGCTATCAGCGCCGTCTTAAGAAATCGGCAGCTTGGCTCAAGCAGGTCGCCACGACCCACGTGGTGGATTAGCGATCGGGCGCTCAGCCCCAAAACGGGCGCTCAGCCCCTGCGCAAACGCGCAATAACATTGGCACATCTGGTGGCAGAGGGCGACAGACCACCGTGCGCATAGGAAAAGGCCGGATTTGAAAGTTAGGAGCAATCATGGCCAGTGACAACGGAA
>CALLSU010000099.1:0-17194 GCA_938011935.1 uncultured Collinsella sp. | reverse complement strand
GGTCAATGCCCGCTTTGGATTCGATGCAGGCGACCGCGTGCTCGCCGAAAGCGCCGCCTGCCTCATGGATTGTTCGCGCGGCAAGGGTCGCCTGTTCCGCTCGACGGGGCCGATGTTCGTGGCACTCTTCGATGAACTCGGCCCCGAGGCAATCGACGAGATCGCAAGCGACATCGAACGGTTCCTGGGTTCTCCCGTGCTCATCGGCTCGCTTGAATATCAGCCGCCCATTCGCGTGGCCACGCTTCATCTGGACGGCGTCGACCGTCAGCCCGTTTCCATTTTGAACGAGCTCAAAGCGTTGCTCGGGAAAGCCGTGCAGGTGCCAGGTACCAAACTGGATTAGCGCCGCGCCCGCGCCGCCTCCCCCATCGTGCGATAATCCTCTGCAGAAGTCACCAAAAGCAGAGGGAGTTTGTGATGAGGGTTCTTTTGGTCAACGGCAGTCCCAAGGCAAACGGGAACACCGCCCGGGCGCTCGCCGAGATTGCCGAGCAGCTTAACGCCGAAGGCATCGAGGCCGAGATGTTTCAGCTGGGCGCCAAGCCCATTCGCGATTGCATTGGTTGCGGCCAGTGCGGCAAGCTCGATTGCCGTTGCACCTTTGACGAGGACGTGGTCAACGAGCTGATTGCCGCCGCCGAGCAGGCCGACGGCTTTGTCTTTGGCTCACCCGTCTACTACGCGCATCCCAGCGGCCGCATCCTCACGGCCCTCGACCGCGCCTTCTATGCTGGCAGCAAGGCCTTTGCTCACAAGCCGGGCGCCGCGGTCGCCGTTGCCCGCCGCGGCGGCACGTCGACCACCTTCGATGTACTCAATAAATACTTCACCATCAACCAGATGCCCGTGGTCGCCTCCACGTACTGGAACAACGTCTTTGGTGCCATGCCGGGCGAGGCCGCCCAGGACGCTGAGGGTCTGGCCACCATGCGAAACATCGGCAAAAACATGGCCTGGCTCCTTCGTTGCATCGAAGCAGGAAAGGCCGCCGGCATCGAAGCCCCCGAAGCCGATCGCGAGCGCACCAACTTCATTCGTTAGAACGGCGGAACATACTATGAACGTGCAAATCTTCGGGACTAAGAAGTCGTTCGATACCAAGAAGGCGCAGCGTTATTTTAAGGAGCGCCGCATTAAGGTGCAGTTTATTGACCTGAAGGAAAAGGAGATGAGCAAGGGCGAGCTCACGAGCGTGATGCAGGCGGTCGGCGGCATCGACAAGCTGCTCAATCCCAAGGCCAAGGACGAGGAGACGCTCGCGCTCATCCAGCACCTCACCCCTAGCCAGCGCTTCGACAAGTTGCTCGAGAACCAGCAGGTTCTAGCCGAGCCCATCGTGCGCAACGGCAAGAAGGCCACCGTCGGTTATTGCCCCGATGTATGGGGAGCCTGGGAGTAGCCTGTGTTATTTGCCGGCGCGTGGGTATAAGAGCAGGCGTTTGGCATAAGATTCAACTGTAAGCCGTATCTAACAAAGGAGGGCACATGCCCAACAAACCCGTGAAGATCATCATGCTTACCGGATACCTCGGTGCCGGCAAGACCACGCTGCTCAACCACATCCTCGCTAACGACGGCGGCATCCGCGCAGCCGTGATCGTCAACGATATCGGCGAGATCAACGTCGATGCCAGCCTCATCGCCGACGGCGGCCTTTCCGAGACCGACGACCTCATCCCGCTCACCAACGGCTGCATCTGCTGCACGCTTTCGGACGACCTGGCCAACCAGCTGCAGGGCATCGCCGATTCGGGCAACTTCGACTACATCATCATCGAGGCATCGGGTATTTGCGAGCCCATCCCCATCGCCTACACCATCTCGAGCTTCTGCGACGAAGCCAAGGTGGGCGGCGAGCCCAAGCTCGCGCTCGACAATATCGTGGCCGTGGTCGACTGCGCCCGCATGTACGACGAGTTCAACGGCGGCCGCGACCTGCTGGCCGAGGATATCGACGAGGACGACATCGAGAGCCTGCTCATTCAGCAGATCGAGTTTTGCTCTACGCTGATCCTCAACAAGACCGATACCGTCACGCCCGAGCAGATCGCCGAGCTCAAGGCCATCGTGCGCAGCCTGCAGAAGGACGCCGTAATTGTCGAGGCCCAAAACGGCGAGGTCCCCATGGAGGAGCTGCTCGACACCGACCGCTTCGACTTTATGCGCGCCTACAACTCCGCCGCTTGGATCGAGGCCATGGAGCATCCCGAGGAGCACGACGACCCCGAGGTGCTCGAGTACGACATCGAGACCTTTGTGTACTCGCGCCGCAAGCCGTTTGACCTGCAGAAGTTCACCGATTTTGTTGAGCAAGAGTGGCCCGACGAGGTCATCCGCGTCAAGGGTCCGCTGTGGCAGACCGGCGATCCGGACATGTGCTACATGTTCGAGCAGGCCGGCCACCAGATGCGCCTGATGGAGAACGGCCTGTTTGTCGACTCGGCACCCGAGGGCGAAAAGCAGAAGATCATCGACGAGAACCCCGAGATCATGCAGATTTGGGACGACGAGACGGGCGACCGCATGACGAGCCTGTGCATCATCGGCCGCCACATGGACAAGGATGCGCTCATCGCCTCCCTCGATGCCTGCCTGACTGACTGGCACCGCGCCTAGGTTTATCCAAGCGGGCATTTTTCCGCCTACGTAACCGCCAAACCACCACGAAGGTGCCTGTCCCCTTCGTGGTGGTTTTTCGTTCTGAGCCAAGGAGATTCATGTTCAATATCGTGCTGTATGCGCCCGAGATTCCGGCCAATACGGGCAATATCGGCCGTACCTGCGTGGTTACCGGTACCCACCTGCATCTGGTGGAGCCGCTGGGCTTTTCACTCGATGACAAGACGGTACGTCGCGCCGGCCTGGGCTACTGGCAAAACTTGGATGTGACGACCTATGCCGGCTGGGAGGATTTCCTTGCGCGCAACGGCCTCTCCCCTGTCGACGAGCGTCTACATCTGCTGACCAAAAAGGCGCGCCGCACCTATGCGCAGAGTGCCTACCGCGATGGCGACTACTTGGTCTTTGGCAGCGAGAGCTCGGGCATTCCCGAGCCACTGCTTGCCGCGGCGCCCGAGCGCTGCGAGCGCATCCCGATGCTGCGCGATTGCGATTCGCTTGACAACGCCGAGGCCTGGGAAGCCCACGAGGAATCGCTCGGACATACCGAGGACGGCCATGAGGCCATCCTTCAGCAGGATATCTGCGGCAACTTCGTCAATCCGGACGACTACCGCATCAGCGCCCTCAACCTCTCCAACAGCGCCGCCATCGTCCTCTACGAGGCCCTGCGCCAGGCAGGCTTTCCGGGAATGTGACAAAGGGACTGTCCCTTTGTCACATTCGGTTATAGGTAGCGACCGGTAATGCCTGCGGAGCAGGCTGCGATGTCGCCCGGCGTACCGGCGCAGACGATTTGCCCGCCGGCGTCGCCACCGCCCGGGCCCATGTCGATCACGTAATCGGCGTTGCGGATAAGGTCGAGGTCGTGTTCGATCACGATAACCGTGGCGCCCTTGGCAACGAGGCCGTCAAACACACTCAGCAGCACCTGAACATCGAGCGGATGCAGACCGATCGTGGGTTCGTCGAACACAAACACGGCGTCATCCTGCACGCGGCCCATCTCGCTCGCAAGCTTAAGGCGCTGTGCCTCGCCGCCCGAAAGCGCCGGCGTGGGCTCGCCAAGCGTCAGGTAGCCTAAGCCCAGATCGTGCAAGGTCTGCAGGCGCGCCTGGACTTTCTTGAGTCCCACCGTGGCGTCGAGGGCCTCGTCCACACTCATGTCCATGAGCTGCGGCAACGTAAGCAGACTGCCGTCCTTGCCCTCGCGATGGATATGCGAAGCCGCGTCTGCATAACGCGAACCACGACATGCCGGGCAAACGATCTCGACATCAGGCAAAAACTGCACGTCGAGCGATATCGAGCCCGTGCCATCGCACGTGGAGCAGCGCAAGGCGCCGGTGTTGTAACTAAAGGCACCCGCCTTGTATCCCGCCGCTTTGGCCTCGGACGTACGGGCGAAGGCGCGGCGCAGCTCATCGTGGATGTCGGCATAGGTCGCTACCGTCGAACGCACGTTGGCGCCGATGGGCGTGGCGTCAATCAGGTTGGCGCGCGCGATGTCCTCGGCATCGACCCAGCGCACGTGCCTGGGCAGGCGCTCGCCGGCCGCCTGCGCCTTGAGTGCCGGAATGAGCGTCTCGAGCACCAGCGTCGTCTTGCCCGAACCCGAAACGCCCGTCACCGCGACAAGACGGCCGCGCGGAATATCGACTTCGAGCGGTTTGACGGTATGGATGGCATCGGTCGCCATGCGGATATGACCGTGGTCGAATAGTTCGTCGTCAGTCACCTGCGGGCGTAAGCGCCTGGGATTCGAGCGCAAAAACGGCGCAATGCGGCTGCCCTGCGATTGCTCGACCTCGTCCACCGTACCAGCGGCGATCACGTTACCGCCTCCCGCTCCGGCAACGGGACCCATTTCGACCAGGTAGTCGGCTTCCGCCAGCACGCGTGTGTCGTGATCGACAACGACCACGGTGTTGCCGTCATCTACCAAATCGCGCATCACGCCTACCAAGCCGTCGACATTGGCAGGATGCAAACCGATCGAGGGCTCGTCCAGCACATAGAGCACACCCGTCGATCGGTTGCGCACCACGCGGGCAAGTTGCACGCGCTGGCGCTCACCTGTGGATAGCGTGGCACCGGCGCGGTCGAGCGAAAGGTAATCGAGCCCCAGGTCGACCAGGCGACGCGCCGTGCTCAAAAACGAATCGCAGATGTCCGTCGCCATGGGCCGCATCTCGGCCGGCAAGGATGAAGGCACCTCGCGCACCCACTCAATCGCCTCGCCCAGCGTCATGGCCGCCGCCTGTGCCAGATTGATACCACGCACCTGGGGCTGGCGCGCAGCCTCGGAGAGACGCGTGCCGCCGCAATCGCGGCACGGGCCCTCGCGCAAAAAGCGAGCTACGCGCTTAAGTCCCTTATCGTCCTTAACCTTGGCGAGCGCATTCTCAACGGTATAGACGGCGTTGTAATAGGTAAAGTCGAGCGGCGTGGCGCCCTCGCCGTTTTTGGGAACGTAAAGAATGTGCTTCTTAACCGCCGGACCATGAAACACGATATCACGCTCGGCAGGCGTGAGCTGGTTAAACGGCACGTCGGTGCGCACACCCATCTCGCCAGCCACCTGCTTCATCAGATCCCACATGAGCGTGCCCCAGGGAAGCACCGCGCCCTCGTTGATGGTCTTTGACTCGTCGGGCACCAGACTCGCCTCGTCCACCTCGCGCATGACGCCGGTACCGCCGCAGGTAGGACACGCGCCGCCGCTGTTAAAGGCAAGGTCCTCGGCGCCCGGCGCGTAGAACTCGTGACCGCATGCGGGGCACGTGAGCGACAGGCCCGCAGCCACGTTAAGGCTCGGCTCCACACGCGCCCCACAATGCGGGCACACGTGATGGGCGCAGCGGCTAAAGAGCAGACGCAGGCTGTTATTGAGCTCGGTCATGGTGCCAAAGGTCGAGCGCACGCCTGGCACACTGGGGCGCTGGTGCAGCGCGAGCGCCGCCGGCACGTGCAGGACTTCATCCACCTGAGCGTGCTCGGCCTGCGTTAGGCGACGGCGGGTATAGGTGCTGAGTGCCTCCAGGTAACGGCGCGAGCCCTCGGCATAAAGAACTCCCAGCGCCAGCGAACTCTTGCCCGAGCCCGACACGCCGGCAATACCCACGAGCCTTCCCAGCGGGATATCGATATCGATGTCCTTGAGGTTGTGCACGCGCGCGCCACGCACCTCGATAGCCTGCGGGCTCATCTTCTGTTCCGTCAATTTTATCACCCTACTCGTGCCATAAAATGCGATCGCGAATGTACTCGCCCAGCATAGGCACGCTAAACCGGACGAGGCCGTATCCGGCAGCCTCGATGACGCGCTCGCGAATTAGGCTTGCGCGATATTTACTCGCCCAGCTCTGGGTGCGGTCGCAGCGCTCAATGATATCCGCCATGCGCGTCTGCTCACCCTCGTCAGCAGCCATGGCCTCGATAAAGAGGCGTTGCGGACTGCGCAATCCATAATACAGGGGCGCGTCGACCGCTTCGTAGAACTCGGAGACGGCATCCGTATGGCCATCCTCGACATCACAGCTTTCGATGATCTGCGAGCCACGCCGGACAGCAGAGCGCCACATGTAATATCCCACCAGCTGGACCATGTAGGGATGCCCCATGCTCTTGCGCGCCGCAAGGTCCGCCGTCTCCGCATCAACGTAAAGACCGGCGTCCTTGACCGTCTGGACATATGAATCGCGCACCTTGGGCAAAGAAATCGCCCCCAGCGCACGCTGCTGAGCACGGCGCAAAAACGTCACGCTCGGCTCTTCGAGCAGGTCGTCAACCATACTGGGTAAGCCGGCGAACACCAGCGCAAGACCGCGCTGGTCGCTATCGGGCAAGCCCGTGGCATCCTGGTCTCCGAGCACCTGCTGATAGAGAACGGCAAGAGCCGCCAGTTCCTCGATTGACGCAGATTGTGCCTCGTCAATCGCAAACAGTATGCCCTTGCCTGGACCGAGCTTCTTGAGGCGCTCGTTGACCAGTCCTCGCAACGTCTCACCCTTTGCTCGCGCCGCCTCGACCGACATCCGGCCAAACGACGGACCGAATTCCATTGACGTCACAACGGGCTTATTCGAGCGAAGCGCGTCGGCCAAGCGGTCGCATAAGCCAAGCGAGGCGGAATCGGAGACAACCGCCCATCCGCGCTCATTGGCTAGACGTTGCAGTTCCCGCAGGAGAACCGTCTTGCCGCAGCCGCGGTTTCCCGTAATGAGCATGAGCCTGCCCGGCGCCCCGGCGCCGTTATCGAGCCCTTCCTCAAAATCTTCAATGACTGACTCACGACCGATGAGTATCGGGGGCCGCTTGCCTGCCGTTGGCTTAAAGGGATTTGGATTCATGTCGGCCTCCTCGGATTGGCAAACGCTGCCTATAGTTATACCAACTTATACCGAGTTATACCAACAGCAGGTGACAAAGAGGCAGCCCTTCTATCACCTATGGCCGAAAAACTCGGCGTCTGCTGCTCGCCAGGGGCGGAAGGTGGCGGGATCGATCTTTACGTGCGCCGCGACGGGTACGTCGTACCATTTGACCGTGTAACCGGCGCCGTGAGAGCAAAAGACCGAATCGGGCGTGTTGGGCAGATCGGCCTCGGGCTCGTAGGCGGCCGTCTCGATGACGCGCTCGGCATCATGGCAAGCCGCATAACCGGCGAACTCCAGGTACAGATGACCGCGACCGCTCGTGTAGGCAGCCACCTCCAGCGCGTAATCCTGCACCTCGGATGCCGGCACGCGACCCACAAGCTTCGCCCGGTCGCCCGCCATCGTCGGCGGCTCGTACTCGGCACCCATGCGCGTGGCGTCTGACAACGCCCGGCCCACGCACTCCCCTGGCACCTCGAGCTCAAAGTGGTACCACGGCTCCAGCAGCACGGCTGCGCCGGCCTCGCGCGCCTGCATCAAACCCTGGCGAATCGCGCGGTACGTGGCCTGGCGAAAATCGCCGCCCTCGGTGTGTTTGGCATGCGCGCGGCCGCCCGTGAGCGTAATGCGCACATCGGTGATGGGCGAGCCGGTCAGCACGCCCAGGTGGTCGCGCTCCATGGCGTTTGTGAGTGCCAGACGCTGCCAGTTAAGATCGAGCTCATCGGTCGAGGTCACGGTGCCAAACTGCACGCCCGAACCCGCCGGCAACGGCTCCAGGCACAGATGCACTTCGGCATAGTGGCGCAGTGGCTCAAAATGGCCCACACCCTCGACCGGCTGCGAAATAGTCTCCTTATAGAGAATGCCGCCGGGCTCAAACTCGACCGCAAGGCCAAAACGATCGGCCAGCACGCGCTGCACGACCTCGAGCTGCACGGCGCCCATCAACTGCAGGTGAATCTGCTCAAGATGCGTATTCCAGCTTACGCCGAGCATGGGATCTTCGTCCGCCAACTCAGTCAATGCTTTGAACACCGTATGGACGTCGTGTTCGCCCGGCAGCACCGTATAGGTGAGGACTGGCGCAATGACGGGCGCATCGCCCGCGGGCTCCGCGCCCAGGGCGTCCCCTGGGCGAACGTGCGCAAGGCCCGTCACGGCGCAGATGCCGCCAGCGGCAACTTCCTGGGCAAGCTCGTATTTCTCACCGTTATAGATGCGCACCTGGTCGATCTTTTGCCCCCAAGTGGAGGCGCCAGAGCATCCCTCGACAACTTGCTTTGCGCGCAGCACACCGCCCGTCACCTTGACCCAGGCAAGACGCTCACCACGGTCTCCACGACTCACGCGATAGACGCGCGCGGCAAACTCCGGGAGCCACGCCTGTTCACGCATCAGCGCGCATATGCCATCCAGCAACTCGTCCACGCCTTGGTCCTTGAGCGCCGAGCCGGCAAAGCAGGGAAAGAGCTTGCGCTCGGCAACCATGCGCGAAAGCGTTGCGACGGAAAGCTCGCCTGCCTCAAGAAACTCCTCGAGCGCCGCCTCGTCCAGCGCAGCAGCGTCCTCCTGATTGGCGCCGCCCGCCAGCAGCTCGTTGGCATCCAGGCAGCCCTCGGAAAGACGCTGCCCGAGTTGTGCCAGCAAAACATCGCGGCCGGGATTCTCCAAATCGATCTTGTTGATGAAGATGAACGTCGGGATGTCATAGCGTGCAAGCAGGCGCCACAGGGTTTCGGTGTGCCCCTGCACGCCATCGTTGGCGCCCACCACCAGAATCGCGTAGTCCAGGGCACGCAGTGTGCGCTCCGCCTCGGCAGAAAAATCGACATGGCCGGGAGCATCCACGAGCATGACGTGGGTATCGCCGTGGTCGAGCACGGCCTGCGACGAGAAAATCGTGATGCCGCGCTCGCGCTCGATCGTGTTAGTGTCCAGATGCGAATCGCCATCGTCCACGCGGCCACGCTTGCGAATGCGGCCCGCGTTGAACAGCATGGCCTCGGCCAACGTGGTCTTGCCGGCATCGACATGCGCCAAGATTCCAACGACCGCTTGCTTCGACATGGCTCTCCTCTTATTGCAAGCCCATCGCACGCGGCAACGGGCGTTCACGCTCCGCACTGGATGATACAATTTACGGGCCGGTGGGCGAAGCGGGCCCTATCCCCCGACCGAGCTCATCGCCCCGCGTTGCCGCGCGGCGATTTTCGTAGGTTCGCGCCTTGCGAAAGCCGGCACCTCCCCTTTTTGTCTGCCCGGGTTCATCTGGGGCGGTAACAATGCGAGTCCCACAACGACGCGTTTTACCAAAAATGGCCCCACTCGGGGCCATTTTTTATTTGAGCTGGGTGATGATACGTGCCTTGGCTCCTACGCCTCGCGCAGCCAATCAAACGCGACACGCGCCGTGCCATCGGACACATAGACGATACCGACACGCTCGAACCCCGCCTTGGCGATGGCGCCCTGCATGGGCAAGTTGTCCTCGTGCGTGTCAATACGCAGATGGTCGGCGCATTCCTTGGCAAAGGCAAACATCGCCGCCGCGATACCGTGCACGGTGCCGTCGGATGCCACGCGATGCAGCACGGCATACGGAGTGTCGCTGCGCCATTGACCGTCCTCAATCACGTCATAGCACTCGTCCGGACCCGGTAAAAAGGCAAACGTCGCCACCACGCGGCCGTCGACTTCGCACACGTAACTGCCACCAGCGGCAATATCGGCAGCCAGCTGCTCGGCCGAAGGCGTGCCCTCGGGCCACTGCGTGGCGTTGCCATGCGCGCGCATAAAGGCGCGGGCCGCGTCATAGATAGCCATGACGGCGGGAATGTCGGTATCGAGGGTTTTTCTGATCATCACGCGGCGACCTCACGTTTATTGGTATCACTTTGATTGAGCAATGATACCAACGTTTGGAGAGGAGCGCGAAGCAGATGGGGAGCAAAAAGCGAGCCGCCTGGTCAAAAGCCAAAAGCGAGTTTTTGGGCGCTGCCACCGGCGGCGATATGAGCGATCTGTTTGCACGCGAGGACGAGCGCCGCGACGCCCTGGACGCCGAGCGCGACGAGGCTTGGCGCTATAAGTCGTGCGAGCGCAAAAACCGTTACGACACACGCGCCGAAGCCGAGGCCGTTATGGCCGACTGCGAAAACCGCGGACGGCGTGGTTTGGCCTGTTACAAATGCGAATACTGCGGCGGCTGGCACCTGACGTCGCACCCTTGGAAATAGACCCCGCATCGGCACGGCGCTGGCGAAGCGCCAGCCATCGTGCACAAGCTACGGGCGCGGCGGCACCAAAACATCGTAACGAACGGCCTTGCCCGCAAGCTGATAGCTCGGCTTAACGCCGGCAAGCAGCGGCCCCTTCACCGGTCGCTTGATAACGACCTTGCGCGGGTGCACCGCAAGCGCAGCTTCGACCAGCGTCTCCTCGTCGGCGCACGGCTGCTCCAGATGGTGCAAGAGCTGAAACTTCTTTTTCACCGCCGCGCTCTTGGTGCGCTCGGGAAACATGGGGTCCAGATACACCACGTCGGGAGCCGCGAGCTCGCCTTGCTTGATCAGCTCGGCCGTATGGCGAAGGCCGGCAATGCTGTCCTCGCCCGCATGTAAGCGCATGCGCGCCACAGCAGCCGCAAGCGCCGGATCATCTGCCGCGCGATCCAAGGCGTCCTTGAGGAGTGCCGCGATTACGCAATCCTGTTCATACAGATCGACGGTAAAGCCCGCGGCCGCCAGCAGCAGCGAATCCTCACCAAAGCCCGCCGTGGCATCAATCGCCCATGGGCGCTCGATGCCTTTTGTGCGCGCAACCTTTACCAGCAGCTCTTGCTGCAGGCGGCCCTGCTTGAGTCGTGGCAGCATGCGGCCAAAATCGGCGCGCAATTCCATCGTGCCGTCGGCGAGCGTGAGGCCCTCGGACTTCCCGGTCAGCTCAAGCCCCGCGGCCCGAGCAACAGAAAAGGGATCGACGACGCCCATGGACACTCCTTAGCAAACAAAACGAATACGTGAGCGCCACCTCAGTTGGCACCCAACCGTCCGTTATTGTCCCACATGCGACATGGTCCACAGCATCCCAATGCAAAGCACCGCCATCAATCCCGTGCACACGGCAGCGATCACAGAATCACCCATGCGCCTTCCCAACGACCGCGGTTCACGCACTTGCTCTGGTCCGTACATCATGGCTCCTCCTTAGACTCACTTCTTATCACGGCCTCATCATCGCAGCGCCGCACATGAGCTGCCATCGATTTGACTTACAGCTGGCTTTCCTTTTTGAAAGATTGCCCTGCACAGGCGAGAAGCGCTTTCTAACACACACGCCGTCACGTTGAACTACAATGTGCTTCACGATATGTGCAGCATATGGGACGCGCCAGACTGGCAGCGCCCGAATCGAAAGGACTACCTATGAGCGCCGCGCGCAAGACACTCAAAATCCTTGCCCTCATCTATTTTGTTTTGGGCATCGCCAGCCTCGTCATCGGTATCACCGGCATCGCAACCGGCAAATTTGAATCCGTCTACGGATCGAACGCCATGCTCGCCGCGGTCGTGCTTGTCGCCAAGGGCGTTATCGACCTTGCCGCAGGTGTTGCGGGCATCAAGGGCGCCAACAAGCCTTCGCAGGTGGATGGCGCGTTTAAGCTCGGCATCGTTGCCGCAATCGCCACGATTGCGCAGGCTGTGCTCACCCTTCCCGCGTTTGGCGGCGACGCCATCAACTTTGGCGCCTTTGTCATCATGGTCTACGACCTGTTCTTTATTCAGCAGGCGCACGCCGTTAAGGCCGAGAACAAGGACCGCCTGTAGGCGCTCACTCCTCATAACCTCTGCAGTCAAGCACTAAAAAGGGCCGATCGCGCAACAACGCGGTCGGCCCTTTACGTTTGCCCAGATAAAACCCGCCAAGATAAACCTGTCCCTTTTTGGCAGGTTGCTAGCAGTGGCGGTACTCGGCGATGATGAAGTCGATGTCGGTTTGAAGGGCATCCAAATTTGCCAGGCGCTCTTTGTCGGCAGGGCGCGTGCGGTAGTAGTACGGCGTCATCTGGAACACCGCCTCGATGTCAGCCTGGGTCTGGAGCGTAATGTTCGCAGACACCCGCAGCGTTGAGGCCAACTCGAGTTCGGTGGTCTTCGGCAGCTTCTCGTCATTGAGATATGGCGTGTCGTAGAGCACCTCTTTGAGGCCAAACAGATGCCGAGCACCCGGCACCACGGTATAGAGCGAGCCCTCTGGCGCCAGCACGCGGGCAAATTCGCGCTCGTTAAAGGGGGCAAAGAGCTCGGTCACCATATCGAAGGCGCCATCGGCCACGGGGATAGCCTTCATGTTGGCCACGAAGTAGGTCGCATCGCCGCGCTTGGCGGCCAGGCGCACCATCTCTTTGCCCAGGTCGAAACCGTAAGCATCTACGCCCGGCACCGCACCCATGGCGCTGGTGTAGTAGCCCTCGCCACAGCAAATATCGAGCAACGTCATGGGGCAGTTCGTTGACGCGGCACGACCAGACACCCGCTCGCGCACCAGCTCGACCATCGCATCGCGCAACGGCGCATAGTAACCGCGGTTCAGAAAGTCGCGACGGCTGCGTGCCTGCGACTTGGGATCGCCCATGGAGTCACCGCTCTTGGACGAGCGCAGCAGATAGAGATAGCCCTCGCGCGCACGGTCAAATCGGTGTCCGCCCGCGCATGCAGCACCGCGCTCGTCGTCCACCAACGGTTCATGGCAAACGGGACACAACAACATGGCAACTCCTTAGCGCGAACAACACAACGCCCACCATTGTCGCACGCCTTCCCCACCTAGTCATAGAAGAGACAAGGAGTGTCCCCAGCTGCCGGCAGAAAAGGAACGTCCCTAAGTGCCGGCTGGCTGCATTAGGAGTATCATCGTCTGCGCAAATAAGCACGAAAGAGCATATTAGAGATTGAGAGCGTATGGCAGACACCGCATCTAAGCACATTGACATGACCACCGGCTCGCTATGGCGCAATATTCCCCTGTTCGCCTTCCCCGTGGCCGCCACGAGCATCTTGGAGCAGCTGTCGAACCTCATCGCCACGGTCATCATCGGTAACTTCTCGGGCGACCAGGGAACCCTCGCCATGGCGGCGGTCGGCTCCAATGTTCCGCTTACCAGTCTTATGCTCAACCTTTTTATTGGCATGTCGCTTGGCTCCAACGTGGTCATCGCCAACGCTATCGGCCGCAACGATCAGAACATGGTCAAACGCGCCGTCCATACCTCGATTTTAATGGCGCTCGTGGGCTTTGTCGTCATCGCACTGGGCGAGATCTTTGCCGAGCCCATGCTCGCTGCGCTCAACGTGCCTGCCGAGACCATGCCGCTCGCTTCGCTCTACCTGCGCGTCTTTTTGCTCAGCATGCCCTCGATCTTGCTCTACAACTTTGAGGCCGCGATCTTCCGCTCCGTCGGCATCACCCGCATGCCGCTGCAGGCACTTGCCGTGTCCACCGTCCTCAACATTGGCCTGGACCTCATCTTTGTCCCCGTACTCCACTGGGGCGTCGCGGGCGTCGCCATCGCCACCGCCATCGCCTACACCGTCAGCGCCGCTACGCTCTTTATCCGCCTGCTCAAGACCGACTCCGTCGTCCGCGTCACCCCACGCGACTTAGGCTTAGACCCCGTCGCCCTCAAGCGCATCGTCAAGATCGGCCTGCCCGCCGGCATCCAAAGCGCTGTCTTTGCCGTCGCCAACATCATCATCCAGTCCGCCATCAACAGCTTGGGCACCGAGGTCATGGCGGCATCGAGCGCTGCCATGAGCCTGGAGTACGTGTGCTACAACCTGCTCAACAGCTTTAGCCAGGCCTGCACCACCTTTGTGGGACAAAACCACGGTGCCCGCCAAATCGACCGCTGCACCAAGACGCTCAAGGTCTGCCTGGTCGAAGGCGGTATCGTCGCGCTCACCACCATCGTCATCATCGTAGGCTTGGGACGCGAAATCCTGGCGCTGTTCAACAGCGATCCCAACATCGTCTCGATCGGCTATATCCGCGTATGCTCGATCTTCCCGGCGTACGCCTTTAGCATGTTCTACGAGAACATGTCCGGTTACCTGCGCGGCTTTGGCATCTCGCTCATGCCAGCCCTCATCACCATGATCTGCGTCTGCGGTATCCGCTTCTATTGGGTATTCTGCGTGTTCCCGCACTTCCGCACCTTTGCGAACATCATGATGGTCTACCCCATCAGCCTGGGCACCACGGCGTTCTTTATGGTCGTGGCGGTATTGCTCTGCCATCCGGCACGCACCTACCGTCTGACGCAAGCCAAGACCGGGACGCGCTAGACACATCCAACAAGGTGGCGCATCGGCAACTAGCTCACGATATGCGAGCTCATATAATCGATAAAGCGCCTCGTGGCGATAGGCATGGTGTCCCAGCTGCGCCAAGCCGCCACCACATCACGCGAGGGAGCGTGCACGATGGGGCGCACGCAGATATCGGCCTTCATGCCCTCGACCGTACGACGGTAGAGCATGCTCACGCCAAGGCCTTCCTCCACCATCGCCATAATGGTGTAGTCATCGGTGACCTCACTCGTCACATGCGGCGACAGCCCGTGCGCGGCAAAGGCATCGAGCACCAGACTCTGTTCGCCCTCATCCAGCAGCACAAACGGCTCGGACGCCAGGTCGGCGAGCGTCACCTTTTCCTTTGCCGTCAGCGGATGCGCGGTCGGCAGCAGCGCCACCAACTCGTCGTGATAGACCACGCGCTTCTGGAGCCCCGCGGTAAATCCGCGCGCCGTAAAGCAAAAGTCAACCACGCCATCGTGCACCCACTGGGCGTTGCGCGTGTAATCGCCCTGCTTGAGGGTAAAGTGCACGCCCGGGTGCAGGGCCCCAAAGTCGCGGATCACGCGCGGCAACACGGTACGGCTCACGTTGGTAAACGTCGCAATACGAATATCGGTCGAGGAGAGTCCCAGCAACTCCTGGCGCTTGCCCTCGAGCTCGGCCTCGGCAGTTACGATCTGGCGCAGATACGGCAGATACTGTTTACCGTCGCGCGTAAGCGAGACACCCTGTTTGCCGCGCTCGATAAGCGTGGTACCCAGCTCACGCTCGAGCGCCTTGACGGCCTGGCTCACCGCGCTTTGCGTATAGCCCAGCTCATCGGCTGCACCCTTCAGGCTGCCGCGATCGACCACCATACAAACAATCTGATACCGCGATGCCATCGTGCCTCCACGTCGATGTAGCCGTAAAACGTTTTGCCAGCGCTTTTTCTAGTAGCATTAGTATTTCTTAATCATACTGAAGATACATTCGCTTTACTACATCCATATCTGGGAGCAGAATCCTTTTTGCGAAACCGTTCTGTAACAAAAGGAGTCCCATGGATCGCAAAAAAGCAATCGCGCTCTCATTTTCCGTTCCCGTCGCATGGGGCTTTTCGTACCCCCTCATGAAGATCGGCATGGACAGCATGAACGCCACGAGCATTGTTGCGCTGCGCTGCATCATCGCCTTTGTGGCCTGCCTGCTGCTCTTCCACAAGCACGCGGTGCGCATCAACCGTGACGTGATGATTCGCTCCGCCATCATCGGCGCCATCATGGCAACCGAGCTCACCTGCATGTGCCTGGGCTCCAGCCTCACCTCCGCCTCAACCGCCGGCTTTTTGCAGAGTCTGACGGTCGTAATCGTGCCGTTTGCCAACGCAGCTCTGCTGCGTCGCGCCCCCGAGCGCAAGGTGCTCATCGGAACCGCCATCGTCACCTGCGGTATGCTGCTGCTCTCGGGCGCCGACTTTACCAGCCTGAACCCGGGCGCGATGGTCATGCTGCTCTCGGCCTTTATCTATGCCGGCCACATTATCATCGCCAAGCGCTTTGTCGAGGAAGTCGATCCGCTGGCTCTGGGCGTTTGGCAGCTTGGCTTTGGCGGCCTCTTCTCGGGCATCGCGGCATGCGCCTTTGGCGGCTTCACGCTTCCCAGCACGCCCAACGAAATCGTCGTTGTCGTTGCGCTCGCACTCATCTGCTCGGCCTACGGCTTTATCACCCAGACGCTCGTGCAGCCCCACGTACCTGCCGAGACCACCGGCTTCGCCTTCTCGCTCGAGCCGGTCTGCTCCGCCGTCTTTTCGTTCTTCCTGGTCGGCGAGGTCCTGAGCCCCATCGCCTTCTTTGGCGCCGCCCTCATCCTCACTGGCGTTATGGCGGCAACCGTCGAGCTTCCGCGCCTTCGCGCACATGGACAGGCTCGCATGGCAGGAGCGCCCGAGCACGTCTCGTAGGCCCCACTCCTTGTGCAGCCGCGGCATACAGGTAACCGGTGCGCCTTTACAATAGATGCCGACATAGCATCTGGCATAAAGGAGCTCCATGGACACCGCAACGCGCGACCGCAACATAGCAACTTGGTTGGGCGATGCGCCGCAGCCGGTACGTGACACGACGAACCAGCTGCTCAAGCGCATCGCCCTTCTGCGTGCCGAGCAGACCATTTACCCGGCACAAGACGATATCCTCAATGCCCTCGCCTACACGCCGGCCGACCAGGTCAAGGTTGTCATCTTGGGTCAAGACCCCTATCACGGACCCAATCAGGCCATGGGGCTGTCGTTTTCGGTCCCCGCGACGCAAACCAAGTTGCCGCCGAGCCTGCGCAACATCTATAAGGAGCTCAAGGCCGATCTGGACTGCCCCATCCCCGCCACGGGAGACCTAACCCCATGGGCACAACAGGGCGTCCTACTCCTTAACACGACGCTCACCGTGCGCGAGCATGCCGCGAACTCGCACGCCAAGCTGGGCTGGAGCACGCTTACCGACTACGTCATCGAGCGCTGCTGCCAGCTACCCCAGCCGGTAGTCTTTTTGGCATGGGGCCGCTTTGCCCAGCAGATGGTCGAGGGCAAGCTCGCCGCGACCGGCGCGGGCAAGGCAACCGGCAAGTTCTGCCTGGCCTCTACGCACCCCTCGCCGCTTTCGGCAAACCGTGCCACGGCGCAGCTCCCCGCTTTTATGGGGTCGCGCCCCTTCTCGGCATCCAATCGTCTACTCGAACAGCACGGCTCGATCCCCGTCAACTGGACTTGCCTCGGCTAAAAATCGATACATCAAAGACGCGCCCGACGGCAATCTTGCCATCGGGCGCGTCTTATTACTCGGGCCAGATAAACTG
>CALLSU010000098.1:0-1963 GCA_938011935.1 uncultured Collinsella sp. | reverse complement strand
TCGACCTATATGGACGATTTTGGCACCGGCCAGTCCACGCTCGCGATGCTCAAGAACGTCAACGTCGACGTCATCAAACTCGATCGCACGTTTGTGCTCGCCGACGGCGATCAAGGCCGTAGCGCACAAATCGTTTCATCAATGCTCGAGATGGCACAATCGCTCCATCTGCCCGTTGTAATCGAAGGCGTCGAGACCAATGAGCAGGCGAACATGCTGCGCCACATGGGCGCCCGCTACGCCCAGGGCTTCCTCTACTACCGCCCCATGCCGGCGGAGGATTTTGAAGCGCTGCTCGATGGCGACGGCCGCAACTGATACGCTTACGCGCAAAACACTACCGCCGAAGGGGCGTTTGTCCCCATCGGCTAACTTATGCCCCCAATCCAAACCGAATTGGGGATATGATACAAACCGCTGTTGTGCCCAAGGAGGTTATCCATCATGAACGAGTCGTATCGCCTGGGCGAGCAATCGATCATTGCCTATCTTCAGCGACTTGCGAGCGGGGCCTCGACCGCCGAGCTCGATGTTACCGTGCTGCCCCCGGAGCTGTGCGCCATCGGCGAGCAGTTACAGAAGACATTTGCCATCCTGCAGCAAGAACGCGAGCTGCTTGAGCTCGGCGCCTATATCGATTCGCTCACCAATCTTGGCAATCGCGGCGCACTCGACCGCCATGTCGATCAGCTCTGGCGCAAAGGTGCTCCCTTCACCTGCGCCTATATCGACATCGACCACCTCAAGCACTGCAACGATACGTTTGGCCACGCAGAAGGCAATCGCTACATTCTGAGCATCTGCCGTGCGCTCACCGAAACTATGGAGCACGATGACCTACTGTTCCGCATTGGTGGAGACGAATTTGTACTCGTATCCCCCACGACAGATGAAGCCGAACTCGAGCAGCGCCTGGAGCGGACGCGCGCCAACCTTATCGAGGCAACATCGGGCGGCAAAGCGCCCATGATCGCTAGCTTTAGCTTTGGCTGCTCGCGCGTCGACCCACTCGCTGGCGATACGCGTCGCCAGATGACCATGGACGCCGACCGCAAAATGTATCGTTACAAGCTCATGCACCGTATGCAGCAGCCGAAGGAAAACGACGCATCCATGCGCCCGATCGCCGATCAGCCTCCCTGCAACGACCGGGTGTTCCAAGCGATCTCCATGAGCTCCGAGACGCGCTATCCGTTTATCCTTAACCTCGATACCGGCGAATCGCAATGGTCGATTAATGCCGTGCGCGATTTTGACCTACCCTCCCAGCATCCCTATAACTCGCTCGATATGTGGCTCGCTCGCGTTCACCCCGAGGACCGCGACAACGTGCGCAGCGAGCTCGATATGGTGGTAAACGGCGCGTGGCACTTCCATTACATGCAGTATCGCGTCATGAATACCGCTGGCAAATATGCGCTGTGCGAGTGCACGGGCTACCGCTTGGATAGCACCGAAACCGAGCCCAACATGTATGTGGGCATGATTATCAACCGAAGTTTGGCGGATACGACCGATTCCGTGACCGGCCTGGGCGATATCCACGCCCTGGTCAACGCCATTGGCGAAATGCGTCGCGTGGCGCGCAAGGCAGGCCTGGTCGCCATCAAAATCGACGACATCGCCAAGGTCAATGCCCGCTTTGGCTTTGATGCGAGCGACCGCGTTTTGGCGGAGAGCGCCGCCTGCCTCATGGATTGTTCGCGCGGCAAGGGTCGCCTGTTCCGCTCGACGGGGCCGATGTTCGTGGCGCTTTTCGACGACCTTGATCCCGAAGAGACCGACGCGATCGCAGAAGAAATCGAGCGATTCTTGGGGTCGCCCGTACTCTTTGGCTCATTTGAATACCAGCCGCCCATTCGTGTGGCCACGCTTCATCTGGACGCCGTCGACCGACAGCCTGTTTCCATTCTGAACGAGCTCAAAGCGCTGCTTGAAGAGGCGCCGCAAGTGCCGGGCACCA
>CALLSU010000097.1:0-2891 GCA_938011935.1 uncultured Collinsella sp. | reverse complement strand
AAAACCGGCTGGTCATACCGAGCAAGTCTGCGGGCGTCCGAGTGATTCGGGCGCCCGTTTTTTATCGCTCGACAAGCACGCGCTTGAGCCTGCCTTCGACCAAGCGCTCATACAGACGCCTTGTCTCAGGCTCGGGCACGCCTTGAACCTGCTCTCGCAGGTGGTGCATGTGGCCGCTGTACAGCTCAACGACATCGCGACGTCGTCCCGCCGCGCCGTAAACGCGCATGGCGCAGCGAACCATGTCCTCGCGCGCCGTCTCCTGGCGAAGCCCCGATTCCACGAGCCAAATTGCCGATTGCAGGTCATTTTCCTCGAGAGCGGCATTCGCTCCCCTAATCATGCAGTCGATGTACTTGGATTGCATAATGTGGCGCATACGCGTAAAGAACGTGGGATTGCAACCGGTGGGAACATACAGCGGACCCGCGTAGAGCTGCTCAACCTTAAGACATAGCTCAATCAGGTGAGGCCCTCTCGCACCCATACGATTTCCCAGAATCTCGCGGCTCAGCTGATCAAAGAGTCTTACATCGGTCTTAACGTAGTCGCCGTTGAGCCCTATGCACTCGTTTTGGATGAGCACGCACGACTTGCCATCCGGCGTTGGACCCAAAGCCGAGCGCAAGCGCGATACCGTCGAATACAGGTTGTTGCGCGCGGCGTTAAACTCGGCATGGGGCCACAACTCCATGGCGATTGTCTCGCGGTCGACCATGGCGTCCATACCCAACGCAAGGCGTTCGGCAAGTGTTGCCGCCTTTTTGCGGCGCCACATCTTATCCGTGATGGGAAAACCGTCGCGCTCGGCGCGAAATGCGCCAAACATGCGCATCTCAATATGGCCGATGGTATCGACAGCCTCAACCTCGCCCGCCTGGAACAGGTGCTCACTTTCGCCCTCAAAGTCATCGCGTAGTGAATACCGCGACAGTTCGCGCACCGGAAGCTTCTTGCGAATCCTAACGGCAGGCTCGCCCAGACAATGCATCGCAAGACGCGCGAACAGCCGATACGATGGATCTAAAATCCCCGAGCGATTCATAGACATCCAAGCGGCAAGATCGCTATCGCGGCCCGCAGCGGCCAAATGCAGTGCCACGATCCAGGCTTCTGAGCCGCCGACCTGTGTCTTGCTAATATCGAGCAGCTCTGCCTCTTCGCGAACCGATACCAGCGACGTATTGCGCAGATACGCCACGCGCTCCAGCAGCAAAGCGTTTTCGCGCACGTACGCAATCGATTCGTCGGCGAGCTTGAGCACCTGGACCGCGCGGAACTTTGCGTTGACCGGCCGCCCCTCCGCCAGCGATTGCCAGCCCTCCAGCAATAGCCCAAACAGCTGAATTTGATTGTCACGAACACGCACCGCAAAGCGATCGAGCTCGCCAAATGCCACATCGTCGGTCACGGGCAAGCCCGCGAGCAGGCGCCGCGCTGCCAATACCATACGCAGCCAAATGGATGGCGCCTTAAGCCCGCGGATATCGAGCGCATCGAGTTTCTGCGCCATCTTGTCATCGCGCTCGTCGGGTTTTGCAAACGAGCCGTCGAACAGCTCCACCAGCATATGGTCGGCCTGTATGAGAATCCCCGCGATGTCGAGCTCGCAATCGTAGACTTTGCACACCTTGAACTTCGCGAGAACATCACCGTCTTCCGCTCGCTCGGTTAGATGGCGCTTGACCTCGATATGCGCGGACAGCATGTCGAGTACCTCGCAGGATGTCTGTTCTTGCAAAACAGGGTTGGCGGGAAGCCCCAGGTCATTGTCGCCGTAAAAGGCGATAGTGAGCGCCTGAGCTATTTTCCAGGTAGCGGGGTCGACCTCGCGGGCCGCCTGGTCACCCGCACGTTCGATAACGGACGCCATATACCTTGCTAGCTTTGTATTGCACACGCTGACAGCCGCCAGATACACGCCGAGTGCCTCGGCGGGTGCCGGCTCTTGCTCCTGATTTTCTGCATTGATCATCGCCGACGCCGCACGGCAAATGTCCCCTCCATGCCCGGTCAGGGCAAGATCGGCCCCATACTGCCCGGCTAGCTCCAACACCACACGACGGTCCAAGAACGCATCAGCCAGGTCCATGGCTAAATCGCATCGGCCTGCCTTAATCAAAATGCGAGCAGCCCGCGATACTAGTTCGGGACGGATCTCGGCAACAAGCTTTCGCAACCTCAGGCGCGCATTGTCCTTGGCGCCCAAACACCTAAAGGTGCGATCAGACGGATCCACGCCAAAAATCGGATAATCGCGCACAAAGATGGACTGGTCGATCATCGAAAGCCTCACGCCGCACGCCTCTAGCTCCGCAATGCTACCCTCGCCCATCAGTACCATCAAACAGGCAACGGTAAACAACAGGTTGTTCTCGAGCGATGCGAGATCGGCCAGCGCCGCACCGTACACGTTGACGATTTCGTTCTCGAGCAAGCCGGCAACATCGCCCTGTCCATACATTCCCGTCTGCAGGGCCGATACCAGCTCTGGCACACCCTGTGTGAGCCGATAAAAATCGAGCGATGTGCTGATCGAGAACGCCGTGGCCCATGACGAATACTCATAGGCGTGCACCTTGAGCATCTGCGCATTGACTTTTACAGAATCGCCCAGCCCGTGGATAAGCAATCGGTTTGAGGGGCGGCAGGCAATAAAGACCCCCGTCCCCGTAGCACGTAAGCTGCGGATTCGATCGATGAGGTCCTCGGTTTCGTGCTGCTCGAGATTGGGCACGTTGTCGATCGCAACGAGCGAATGAGGTTTGTCCTTAAGCTCATCGGCGACAACCTCGAGCTGCATAAATAGCTCGCGTCCAATCGCGCGGTCGGCCTCGATAACCCGAACCGGCCCTCGCGTGGGATCCGATTTAACCTCCTGCACGTATTGC
>CALLSU010000096.1:0-19159 GCA_938011935.1 uncultured Collinsella sp. | reverse complement strand
TCCCGAACGCAGTGCTCTACCAAACTGAGCCACAACCCGTTAGCTCGACTATAGTAACAAAGATTTCCGTCGTGTGCTAGAGAAATTTTTACTTCTTTGGCACTTCGATGCGAACCGTGTTGGGAATGAGCTCCGTCGCGCAGGACCACCAGCCGTTTTGCAGGGCAGCGTCGGCAAGCCTTTCGGCCGTGGCGGCGGTGTCGCAAATGGCAAATGAGCAGGCACCCGATCCGCACACATCTACAGCAACGGTGCCGTCCTGTTTACGCAGCCAATCGAGAACCGTTTGAATCTGCGGCTCCATCTGTGCGGAAATGACACCTAGGTTGTTATGGATGAGCGCATATGCCGTCTCGGCATCACCAGCATGCAAGGCAGAAGCTATCGCGCCGGGCTTGTCTGCAGGCACCGGAGCCTCGTCAAAACGTCGATAGGCTTCAATTGTTGAAACGCTTGCCTCGCGCGGCTTGACCAACACGACGGGCGTTGCGGGCAGCGCGGGATACTCAGTTGCCAGCACGTCTCCCCCACCTACGTAGAACGCAAGGCTCGCGTGCAAAAAGAACGGGACGTCAGCACCAATACCCCGCGCAATGTCGTCGAGCGCGGGGTCGGTGCGATCAATTCCCCAGAGCTCCGCCAAGGCGACAATGACCGCGGCCGCGTCCGTCGAGGGGCCGCCCAAGCCGGCGCACAATGGAATGCGCTTCTCAATCGTCACGCAGATGTTTGCCTCGCAACCATAATGCTCGGCCATAGCAACCGCAGCCCGATACGCCGTATTCTTTTGCATGGGAAAATCTGATGCCGGAACCGTCTGGACGGTCAGCGCCTGCGCCGGCGCGACCGTCACGGAATCGGAAAGACCGACGGCTGCCATCAGGGAATCGACCCTGTGGTAGCCGCGGTCGTCACGCTCGGTATGAACCCCCAGATAGAGGTTGATCTTTGCCGGCGCGGAAAGGGTCAGGGACCAATCGGTCACCGCTAGTGCTCCTCGAGCTGATTGCCGAGCGGGGTAAAAATGTGCTCGCCGCTCTCGGGGTCAAACAGCTCGACCTGGCCGGTGAGAACATCAATATACTGGTAGGACTGACGCGACTTGCGGCCACGGCGCTCGTCGACCTCGACGATAAAGACTGCCGGATGGACGCTCTTGATGGTGCCCATGCGTTCGACGACGCGGGTACGGCCCATGTTGGCCTTCACCTTAACGCGATCGCCCACCATATCGGTCAGCTTCTCGTGGATGTCGTCGACGTGATTGACTTCCATCTCTTCCATGAACAGGGCCTCCAGAAGGTGCAATTCAAAAAGGGGATAATACCCCTAAGATAGACAAAACTCTAATATTATAGCACCCTGTTGTGGCCATACGCAAGTAGCTAATTAGCTACTTACAGAGTATCGGTATCCAGGACGATGGTGAATGGACCGTCGTTGACCAGGTCGACCTTCATATCGGCGCCAAAGATGCCGTGCGCCACGTGTTCGACATCTTGGCGCACAAGCGTCAGGAAGTACTCGTAGAGCTCGTTGGCGACATCGGGGGCGCCGGCATCCGTAAACGATGGACGGCGGCCGTGACGGCAATCGGCGAACAGCGTGAACTGCGACACCACGAGAACCTCGCCGTCGACATCGGAAAGTGCCAGGTTGGTCTTGCCGTTCTCGTCCTCGTTAATGCGCAAGCCCCGGAGCTTGCTCCACAGCTTATCGGCCTCGACCCGCGTGTCGCCGTGGCCCACGCCCAGCAGCACCAGATAGCCGCGCCCAATTTTGCCCACGCACTCGCCGTCGACCGTCACGCCGGCGTTAAGCACGCGCTGCACCACCGCACGCACGGCCTACTCCTCGCCCGTCAGTTTGGCGGATAGGTGCTCGAGCGCATAGAATCGATGGCTGATGGCGTTCTTCTCGTCCGCCGTCAGCTCGGCCATGGTCTTGCCCGGCGTGTCGACCGGCAGGAACAGCGGGTCGTAGCCAAAGCCGTGATCGCCGCGGCCCTCGTGTGCGATAACGCCCTCGCAGGCGCCCTCACCATAGGTGACCAAACCGTCCGTGTCGATGAGCGCAACGACGCTCATAAAGCGCGCAGTGCGGTCCTCGTCGGCCACGCCTTCCAGGTTAACGAGCAGCTTGGCATTGTTGGCGGCATCGTCGCCGTGAACGCCCGCATAGCGCGCGCTATACACACCGGGTTCACCGTCCAGCGCGTCGACGACCAGGCCCGAATCGTCGGCAATGGCCATGAGCCCCGTCTCTTCGACGGCAGCCTGCGCCTTGATGATGGCGTTCTCCAAAAACGTCGTGCCGTTTTCCTCGGGGTCCTCAAAGTCGCCCAGCTGGCCGAGCGCCACAAAGCGAACCTCGGGCATAACCTTGCCCAAAATGGCCTCGATCTCGGTGAGCTTATGGGCGTTGCCCGTTGCCACGACGATGGTCGCCGCCGGGTCGAGGGTGTCGATGTCGATCTTCTCAAGTGCCATGAGTGGTCTCCCTGTCCGTATAGCAAAGTCACGTAAAAGGGACTGGCCCTTCGGCGTCTCCCCTTTCATGTGGCATCAACCTTATCTATCGGCGTTTCCGCAGATAAAACCTGTCATAATTAACATCCCTTTTTGGTAGGTTAGGCGAGGGCTTGGCGCTGGAGCTCGATGAGCTCGGCAATGCCCTTGTCGCCCAAATCGAGCAGGGCATTGAGGCGCTTGCGGTCGAAGGGCGCCTGCTCGCCAGTGCCCTGGAGCTCGATCATCTCACCGGTATCGGTGGCGACAAGGTTCATGTCGACCTCGGCGTGACTGTCCTCGGAATAATCCAGGTCGAGCAGGGTGTTGCCGTCGACAACGCCCATGGAAATCGCGGCGACCTGGCCCGTGAGCGGGATGCGCTCGAGCTTACCCGCCTCGACCCACATGGCAAGGGCGTCGTGCAGCGCCACCCAGGCGCCGGTAATGCTCGCCGTTCGCGTGCCGCCATCTGCCTGAATCACGTCGCAGTCGACGGTGACGGTGTACTCGCCGAGCGCCTTCATGTTGACGACGGTACGCAGGCTACGGCCGATCAGACGCTCAATCTCCATGGAGCGACCCTTGCGGTTGGCGTGCTCGCGCTTGCAGCGCTTGCCGGTCGATGCCGGCAGCATGGCATACTCCGCCGTTACCCAACCGGCCTTGGCGCCCTTGCGCCAGCCCGGCACGCCCTCCTCGATAGTGGCAGCGCACAGCACGTGCGTATCGCCAAACTCGGCCAGGCACGAACCGTGGGCGTGTTTCATGACGCCGCGAGTAAGCTTGATGGGGCGCAGCTCATCGGCGGCGCGGCCGCTGGCGCGATTGACCTGCATGTACTCCATATTAATATCCTTTCGGCAAAAGGTGAAAGTAAGCCTTTGGTCGGTGACCTTATATCTATTTCAGTTCATCGATATCGGTATGCTCAATGCTCTTGAGCGGCTGGCCAAAGATAAAACTGCCCGCCACCGCAAACTCGGCAATGTTATCGGCCGTCGTCGCAAAACGATGCTGCGGCTCGGCTGCGTCGCCCGCCAGCTGCTCGCGGCGCGTGAGAATATCGGTCAGCTCGCGCGTGGTCTCCTCGGCGGAGCTCACCACGCGCACCCCGGGCCCCAACGCATGGCGAATAGGCCCCACGAGCAGCGGGAAATGCGTGCAGCCGAGTACCACGGTATCGATGCCGTGGTCGCGCAGCGGTTCAACCGTGGCGCCGACCAGCGCGCGTACGGCAGGCGTATCAAAGATGTCCTCGTTCTCGAGCCACTGCTCTTGCAGATGCGCGCCCGAGGCGAGCTCGTGCTCAACGACCTCGACAAAGCTCGAGGCAGGGCAGCCGTATACGTCGACGCCGGCATCCAGGTCCTGAATGGCACGCGTGTAAGCGCCTGAGCGAATGGTGAGGTTGGTGGCGAGCACGCCCACCCGGCGCGTGCGGGTGCTGTTGATTGCCGCGCGTGCGCCCGGTGCGATCACACCGATGACGGGGACGTCGAGCACCTGCTGGGCCAAACGCAAGGCCGCAGCGGTCGCCGTATTGCAGGCGATGACCATGATCTTGACGTCGTGCTTCGACAGCCAACGGCCCGCCTGCAGTGCAAACGAGCGCACCTCGTCCTCGGTGCGGGTGCCGTAAGGGCAGCGCTTGGTGTCGCCAAAGTAGTAGACGGACTCGTGCGGCAACGCCGTCGCAATCGCACGCGCAACCGTCAGACCGCCCAGGCCCGAGTCGAATACGCCAATGGGGCGCGTGTCACCAGCCAGATTCTCAATATCGGACATGACCTCACCAGATTCTCTCTCGAAAAGATATGGCTCAGCGCGATAGGACCGCACTACGAACGAGCCGCGACCAGCAGCTCGGCCGTTGCCGCCCAGCCGTCGACAATCTTGCCTCGCGTGACGTAGGCATTATCGCAGGCATCCAGGAACTCAGGCGCGCCGGCGCTGGTCAAACCGTTCTCGACCAGGCAGAACGTGCCCACGTGGTCAGCCATGTAGAAGTCGGACTCGGAATCGCCGAGCGCCAGCGTCTCCTCGCGCTCGATACCCAGGTGCTCGCAGAAACGTGCGATGGCAACGCCCTTGTTGAGGCCGGCGGGATTGATGTTAAACGCGCGGCCATCCTCGACGCGTTCGAGCTCGAGCGTCGTCGGCTTGGACAGATGCGTCAGGTGACCGTTGCAGGCCCAGACCAGGCCGCAGCCGGCCTCGTCAAGAATGGCCTGGACCTCGTCGTCGGGCACATCGCCGCGCATGCCGACGGTGACCTCGCGGTACTTGTAGCCAGTCGACATGTCGTTGTGGTACTCGATCTTATGCGGCCAGTGGGCGAGAATCTTCTCGCACACGCCGGTCTGCTCGATCACCTGATGCGGCGTGAGGCCGCAGGCGGGGTCGTAGGGCATATCGCCGGTCAGATACTCCCAATCGTTAGCCTTGAGATCGTACATGACCAGGCCGCCCATCTCGCCGATGTAGGAGTTGAGGCCGAGCACGCGGGCGTCTTCGTGGATCATGGTGCGATTGCGACCCGAGGTGGGGACCACCTGGATGCCGGCACGAGCGAGCGCGACAACCGCCTCGACGAGCTTGGTCGAGGGATTGCCGTCGTTATCGCGCAGCACGCACGAGCCGGGTGCGAGCATCGTGGCGTCCAGGTCGGTAAAGACGTACTTAACCTTGGCAAGACGCTCGCGCATCTCGCCCGAAAGCTCAGCGACGGTCGGCAGGGTATTGTGGGACATGGTCACTCCATTTACGTAGAAGGGGCTTCTGGTCTTAGGCATCGTACGCCGCAAGGGTGCGCTTGAGAATCGAACCGTCACGCTCACAAGGCTCGGGTCCGTTCTTGCGCAGCATACACTCTTCCTCGCCCTTACCGGTCACGATGACCACGGCAGGACGGACGGTCTCGCGCACGGCAGTCTCGATAGCGGCAACGCGATCAGTCACGATTTGCCAGTTATCATTTCCCTGCGCTTGAACGTTGCGCGCGATCTCGGCGCAAATATCCTCGACATCCTCGGGGCCGGGGTCATCCTCGGTAATCACGATTCGGTCGGCATACTTGCCAGCGGCGATGCCCATCGTGGTGCGTCGATCGACACCCTTACCGCCCGTAGCGCCAAATACAACCGCCAGCTCGCGCTCGGGATAGTTCTCGCGCAAGTCGCGCAGAAGTGTCTCGAGGCTCATGCCGTTATGTGCAAAATCGACGACGCCCAAGATTTTGCCCGATACGGACGGATAGAGCTCCATACGGCCGGGAACGAAGACGCCCTCAAAGCCATGGACGATACCCTCTTCGGAAATGCCCAGGGCCTCGGCGCAGGCAATAGCGGCAAGCGCGTTGGACACATTGAATTTAACCGGCGTGGGAATCACCATGTCGCGCGTAAAGCGGGGCGTGCGCACCGTTGCCACCACGCCGCAGTCACCATTGCGAATCGCCAGCGCAAGCACGTCGGCACGCTCGTCGGTCAGGGAGAACGTCACCGTACGTTCGCAACGAGATGCCGCC
Source organism: uncultured Collinsella sp. (assembly GCA_938011935.1). Classification (GTDB taxonomy): domain Bacteria; phylum Actinomycetota; class Coriobacteriia; order Coriobacteriales; family Coriobacteriaceae; genus Collinsella. Next base: position 13,123 of record CALLSU010000096.1, on the reverse strand, counting down.
TCGAGCACACGATCGACTTTATCCATATCGAGATTGACCACGGCAAAACGGCTCTGCGAGAAAATTTTGAGCTTGCTGGCAAAGTAATCCTCGAGCGTCGGATGCTCAATCGGCGAAATGTGATCCTCGCCGATATTGGTAAAGGCGCCGACTTCAAAGGCGATCTTGCCCGTGCGCTCGTATTTGAGGCCCTGGCTCGATGCCTCCATAACCAGCCACGGGGCACCCGCCTCCGCAGCATGCGCGATGCGAGACTGCAGCATGAAGGATTCGGGGGTCGTCAGTTTGGAAGGGCCCGTCTCGATGCCGTCGTCGAACTCAATGCCCGTATTAAGAGCGGGTCGATGACAGCCCGTAATCTTGGCCTCGTTGGCGAGAATGCCGCGCAGATAAAAGCTACAGGTCGACTTGCCCTTGGTGCCTGTAAAGGCGCAGACCTTCACCTTACCCGACGGGTGCCCATAAAAGGCATCTGCCACCACGGCGAGCGTGCGACGAATATCACTCACAATCACCGCGGGAAGATCAACATCGTAATCGACCTCGGAAACGTAGGCCACGGCGCCATCGGAGATTGCCGAAAGCAGGTACTCGCGCTTAAACGTACGGCCCTTGCAGACAAACAACGTGCCCGGACGCACCTGGCGCGAGTCATCAGTTGCAAACTCAATGCGCTGGTCGCACGAAGCGCTCGGTCTGGAAACAACAAGGTCATCTTCCTCGAGCAACTCTATATAGCGCATCAGAGTTAGCTTCTCTTGTGTCGGACTCGACATACAAAGACCTCTCTCGCTAAGCCCAGCCTCAATTGCCTCGAGACCAAACCGATTCAACAAAACCCTTTCAATACTAGCAGCCATCGTAATATGCCGCCCAATCTTGTATCGGGCACAGATTGCTAAATCTTGGAACCGCTACCGGAAGCCCGGACGAGTCACGCCGTGGTTTTTTCGGTTCGCTCGGCGCTTATGCCCTATCACGAAACAAAAGATTGGCATGATAGTAAAGATTATTTGACATCAGCTGCCGCGATCCTTGCGGCAGTACACCTGAGCCGTCAGCAGAAAGGATCTTGCATGTGCGGTTTTGTCGGTTTTACCGGTACAGATGAACAGAGTGAGCTGGTTCTCACGGCCATGATGAATCGCATCATCCACCGTGGTCCCGATATGGGCGGCCAGCATATCGTCGACAACGTTGCCCTTGGCTTCCGTCGTCTTTCGATTCTCGATCTTTCCGAAGCTGGAGCTCAGCCCATGTCGAGCGACGACGGCAAGGTCACGATTGTCTTCAACGGAGAGATCTACAACTTCCAGGAGCTTCGCGCCGAGCTGGAGGCAGCCGGCTACGCCTTCCACTGCAACGCCGATACCGAGGTCCTGGTACACGGTTACGAGGAGTGGGGCGAGGACCTGGTCAACCGCCTACGCGGCATGTACGCGTTCGTGATTCACGACCAGAACAAGAACAAACTCTTCGGCGCTCGCGACATCTTTGGTATCAAGCCGTTTTATTACTACCAGGCATCCGATGGCTCACTGCTGTTTGGCTCCGAGATCAAGAGCTTCCTGGACCATCCCAAGTTTGAGAAGGCTGTCAACCACGACGCGCTACGCCCCTACTTGACGCTGCAATTCCCCGCCACGGAGGAGACCTTCTTTAAGGGCGTGTTCAAGCTTGCCCCGGCGCATTGCTTTACGTATGACCTGACGACCAACACCATGGACATCAAGCGTTACTGGAGCTGTGACTTCACCGACGACAACTCCAAGACCTTCGAGGAGTACGTGGACGAGTGCGACAAGGTCGTGCACGAAAGCGTCGCTGCACACCGAATCGCCGATGTTAAGGTGGGCTCGTTCCTTTCTGGCGGCGTGGACTCCAGCTACATTGCCGCCTGTCTCATGCCCGACACCACGTATTCTGTCGGCTTTGATTACAAGAACTTCAACGAGACCAACTACGCTGCCGAGCTTTCCGACAAGCTGGGCATCAAGAACGTGCGTAAGATGATTACCGCCGACGAGTTCTTCGATGCACTGCCCGATATCCAGTATCACATGGACGAGCCGCAATCGAACCTGTCCAGTGTGCCGCTGTACTATCTGGCGCAGATGGCTTCCGAGGAGGTCACCGTCGTCCTTTCGGGCGAGGGTGCCGACGAGCTGTTTGCCGGCTATGAGTGGTACGAGGACACCCCCGAGATGCGCTCCTTTAAGAAGCGCGTGCCGCTCGGCGTACGTCGCGCCCTGGGCTCGCTCGTTCAGCATCTCCCCTACTTTAAGGGCCACAACTTCCTGACGAAATGCGCCGAGGTTCCCGAGCGCTGGTATGTGGGTCAGGCAAAGGTGTTCGATCCCTCCGAGGTCGACGAGGTGCTCAAGCCCGCTTATGACACTGGCAAGAACGCCGCCGAGATGTGTGCCGAGTACTACAAGCAGGTTCCCAACTGCTGCGAGCTTTCCAAGAAACAGTATCTGGATATGAACATGTGGCTACCGGGCGACATCCTGCTCAAGGCAGACAAGATGTGCATGGCGCATTCTCTGGAGCTTCGCGTCCCGTTCCTGGACAAGAAGGTCATGGAGTTTGCCGAGCACATTCCCGCCAGCTACCGTGTTAACGAAGAAGGCTGCAAGCTCGTTCTGCGTCACGCCGCCAACCGCACGCTGCCCGACGAGTGGGCAACGCGCAAGAAGGTGGGCTTCCCCGTACCGGTCAAGTTCTGGCTGCGCGAGCAAAAATACTACGACTACGTAAAGGAATACTTCACCGCACCGTGGGCTGCTGATTTCTTTGACACCGATGCGCTCATGAAACTGCTCGACGATCACTTTGAGGGTCGCGCGCTCAACCAGCGCAAGATCTATACCACGCTGACGTTCCTCATCTGGTACAAGCGCTTCTTTATCGACGAGGACAAGGGCGCCGAAGTCGCCGCGTAAGTTTCGTTATGGATTAGCGGTGAACAGCACGGGGTTTCCGCTATACTCAATCCCTGCGGGCGATTGGCGCAACGGTTAGCGCAGGTGCTTTACACGCACAAGGCTGGGGGTTCGAATCCCTCATCGCCCACCATTGAATTGTTTGGCCTCCAGTGATGGAGGCCTTTCTTTTTTGTGCCCAACACATGGGATTCGAACCCGCAAGGGTGCGGAGCTGAGGAAACGCGAAGCGTTTTCCAGCGTAGCACGCGAGGAGCGAAGCGCGCTGTGTTAGGCCAAAACGTCCGACAAAATCTCGATCAGGCTGTCCACGTCGGCTTCCTCGCAGATAAGCGGCGGCAGGAAACGCAGCGTATGAGCTCCGGTCGCGTTAATCACGGCGCCAGCGGCCAGCGCGCGGGCAACAATATTATGCGCATCGCCCGCAGCGTCATCCAAATCGCAGCCGAGCATTAAGCCGCGACCGCGCACCTCGACCACATGCGGCAGCTTGGTGAGCTTTGCCTCCATATAAGCACCCACCTTGGCAGCATGCTCGGCATAATCGCCGCGCACGAGCGCAGAGAGCGTCGCGGCGCACGCCGCGACAGCCAAGCAGCTACCGCCAAAGGTCGAACCGTGATCGCCGGGCTTAAACACGTCGGCGATCTCCTTCTTCGCCACCACGGCGCCCGTGGGAACGCCATCGGCGATGCCCTTGGCAAGACTCATGATATCGGGCTCCACGCCATAGGTCTGGTAAGCGAACGGTTTGCCGGAGCGGAAGATGCCACACTGGACCTCGTCGGCGATAAGAACGGCGCCCACTTCGTGTGCCAGGTCGCGCGCTGTCGCCATAAACTCCTCGGTCATGGGGTGCACGCCACTCTCACCCTGGATCGGCTCGAGCATCACGGCACAAATCTCGCTCCCCAGCTGCTTAAAGATCGCACGCAGCTCGTCCACATCGTTGGGCGTGCAGGCCACAAAGCCACCCGGCAGCGGGCGGAAGCTGTCCTGCAGCCAATCCTGCATGGTGGCGGCAATGGTCTCGAGCGTACGGCCGTGGAAGCCGCCGCGCATGCATACGATGGTGTTGCCGCCGTTACCAGCACGCTTGGCGTACAGACGCGCGAGCTTCATCGAGCCCTCGTTGGCTTCGGCGCCGGAGTTGGCAAAAAACGTCTCCCACACTTGTTCATCCGCAGCCGGGGCACCGAGCGCAGCGGCCGTGGTCTCATCGCCGGCGGCAATGGCATCGGCCAGAACGCACGCACCATCTACGTCGTCGTTGGCAAGCTTGGACAGCAGCGCCGCGACCTGTCCACGCTGCTCGATGTAGAAGTAGTTAGACACGTGCAGAAGCTTTTTGGTCTGAGCCTCGAGCGCCGAAAGCACTGCAGGATTACCGTGGCCTAGGCTACACACGCCAATACCAGCGAGACAGTCGAGATACTCACGACCATCGTCACCGATGAGCTTCATGCCGTGGCCTTCGACAAACTCTACCGGCGAGCGACCAAAAGTATGCATAACGTAATGGGATTCGAGCGATTGTTGAGTTGCAAGTGACATGGGATGCCTTTCGTTAGGCGCCGTACGGCGCAGGGCTATGGGTGCAGGGACGCGACGACCGCGGGTCAGCTAGACCGTCTGGAGCTTCTCGACCTCGTCGAGGTTCTCGGTCAGGCGCGCCGCAAACGTCGAAAGCGGGTGCGGATGCGTATCGAATTCGTAGGCTGTCTCGGTGGAATGGATCACGGTGCCGACGCCAGCATTGGTCAACAGCTCCAGCAGCAGCGAGTGTGGCGTCGTGCCATTGATGATGTGGGCTCGGAACACGCCAGCGGTAAGCGCATCGACGGCGGCGCGCAGCTTGGGGATCATGCCCTTGCCGACCTCGCCGCCGTAGAGCATCTCATTGACCTCGTCGAGCGTCAGGTTGGAGATAAGCGAATCCTTGTCGCTAAAGTCCTTGTACAGACCGTCGACATCGGTCAAAAAAATCGCCTTGTGCGCATGAAGCGCCGCCGCAACGGCACCGGCGGCGGTATCGGCGTTGATGTTGAAGAAGCCACCGTCCTCCCCCGCCGCGACCGTGGCGATAACGGGAATGTACTCGCTGTCGAGCAAACGCTCGATATAGTCGGTGTTGACGTGCGTGACCTTGCCTACGCGGCCGAGCTCTGGGTCGAGTGGCTCGGCGATAAGGGTGCCGGCGTCGCTGCCGGACACGCCCACGGCCAGGTTGCCGTGGTGGTTGAGCGCCGCGACCAGCTCCTGATTGACCTTGCCACCCAGTACCTCGCGCACGATGTCCATGGTGGCAGGCGTAGTCACGCGCTGGCCGTTCTTAAACTCGACGGGGATGTCGTAGTGGCTGAGCGCCTCGTTGATGGCCTTGCCGCCACCGTGGACGATAACAGGACGCATGCCGATAATCTTGAGCAAGACGATGTCGCTCATCACGTCACGACGCAGTTGCTCGTCGACCATGGCGGCACCGCCGTACTTGATAACGACCGTCTTACCGGTCAGGTTCTTAATCCATGGCAGCGCCTCGAACAGCAGCTGCGCGGTAACTTCGTTGGATTCGTTCGAGCGGCAATCGCGTGCGAACTTCATAGTCTGCCTCGTCTTTCGTGTAGCTATCGCGCCGCACCTCGTTGCCCGCGATTGCAGCGGGACACGCGGCACATCGGGACTCTAGGAACGGTAATCACCGTTAATGGAGATGTACTCGTGCGTGAGGTCGCAAGTCCACACGGTGGTCGCCGCGTCCCCTGCGCCCAGGTCTGCTGAGATCACGATCTCGGGCGCCTCAAAGCGACGCAGCGCCTCGTCCTCGTCAAAGGGAACGGTCAGGCCGTCGCGGCAGACGGGCATACCCATCATATCGATGGACACATCTTCTTGGTTAAATTGCACGCCGCACTTGCCGAGCGCCATGGCAACGCGGCCCCAGTTGCAGTCGTGGCCGGCGATGCAGGTCTTGACGAGCGGCGAGTTGGCGACAGCACGGGCGGCGATATCGGCCTCCTCGTCGTTCGCGGCACCGGTGACGTTAACCGTCACGAGCTTGGATGCGCCCTCGCCATCTGCGGCGATGTTGCGCGCCAGGCTCTCGCACGCCTCATGCACGGCAAAGGCCAGCTCATCGAAGGCGTCGGAGCCCTCGACAATGGGTTCGGCATCCGCGGCAGCAGCGCCGGAGGCAAGCATGATGCAGGTGTCGTTAGTCGAGGTGTCGGAGTCGACCGTTACCTTATTAAAGGTCTGCTTGACGGTAGAGAGCAACAAGGCATGGAGCGCCGCCGGCTCGACAGGGGCATCGGTAGTGATGACCGCGATCATGGTGGCCATGTTGGGCATGATCATGCCCGAGCCCTTGCACATACCACCCACCGTATAGGCATTGCCTGCGTGCCCCGCGGCCTCGCTGCGGTAACACACGGCATACTCCTTGGAATGCGTGTCGGTCGTCATGATAGCGCGAGCGGCATCGGCGCCGCCGTGGGCGGAGAGTGCCTCGTAGGCGGCAGGAACGGCGGTCTCAAACGTGTCGATCGGCAGAATCTGACCAATTACGCCCGTGGAGGCGACCAGAATCTGCTGGGGCTCGCAGCCGATGACCTGCGAGGCGATGTTGCAGGTCTCGCGCGCGCAGGCAAGACCGGTTTCACCCGTGGCGGCGTTGGCGTTGCCAGAGTTGATAGAAACACCGGCGATGATGCCATAGCCCTTGTCGGCGCCGCCCAGGTTGGCACGGCTCACCTGCACGGGCGCCGCACAAAAGCGGTTAGTCGTAAACACGCCGGCCCCGGGACAGGGTTTATCGGGCACGACGAGCGCGTAATCCAGGCGCTCGGGATTCTTGCGGAATCCGGCATGGATGCCCGCCGCCTTAAAGCCGGCTGCCGCCGTTACGCCGCCCTCTACGGCACGGATCTTGATATCGAACTGCTCTGTATTCATCGTCTTTATGACTCCTTATGTCAAACAAAAAATGGGCATCGGTTGGTGCGCCATGCCAGCCACAATCATGAGACCAGCTTAAGAGTGGCGCCCCACTCGATGCCCGACTACCAAATCGTCAACAATCGAATGTGCTACACCGGGCACGCCACTGTGGGCAAGCCTCGTCGCTCATCAAAACCAAAGACGATGTTGGCGCACTGGACCGCCTGGCCTGCTGCGCCCTTGCACAGATTGTCGATGGCGCCCGTAGCCACCAGAACGCCCGCGCGTTTGTTGAGCGCGAGGCCGATCTGGGCGGCGTTGGTGCCGACGACCGAAGCCGTCTTGGGCTGCTGGCCGGCATCGAGTACGCGCACGAAGGTGCGACCGGCGTAGAACTGCTTGTAATGGTCGACAACGTCCTCAAGGGTCAAGGTATCGATAGCCTGCGGCGCAAGCGGCATCGTCACCGTAGAGAGCAGACCGCGCTTGAGCGGTGCCAGGTGCGGGGTAAAGACGACACGATCGGTTAGGCCCAAGATCTGCTCGATTTCGGGCGTGTGACGATGCTTGCCCACGCCATAGGCCTCCAGGTTTTCGTCCGCGCTGCAAAAATGCGTACGGGCGTTGCAGGACTTACCGGCACCCGTCACGCCGCTGATAGCGTCAACGATCACGGGGCCACTCTGGGCAACCCAGCCGGCGCGCACGGCAGGCGCGGCGGCAAGGCTCGTTGCGGTGGGATAGCAACCGGCGCAGGCAACCAGTACAGGCTTGCCGTCGGCGTGGTCGGATGCAGCGGTCTCCAAATCCTGGCAGAACAGCTCGGGCAGACCAAAGGCGCGGCTCTTGAGTAGCTCGGGGCTCGTGTGCTCGGCGGCATACCAGGCCTCAAAGGTGGCCGGATCGCTCAGGCGATAGTCCGCCGAGAGGTCAATGCAGGAGACTCCCGCGGCAAGCAGGGCGGGCACCTGTGCCATGGCAGCCGTGTGCGGCACGGCCAAAAAGACCGCGTCGCAGTTCTTGAGCTCGGGGGCATCATGCGTCGTGAAGGCAAGATCGCTTACGCCGGCGAAGCTCGGGTACACCGCAGACAACGGCTGGCCGGCATCGGCGTTGGACGTAATGGCAGCAAGTTCAAACTCGGGATGACCGAGGACGAGGCGAATGAGCTCGGCGCCGGCATATCCAGCCGCACCGACGATTCCAACCTTTAAAGACATATCGGACTCCTTGTCTGCAGTTATGCACCAATACGTATCTCGCAGCCGTCGTTATGAAGTGGGTTGAAACTTTAGCACCAAAAGATGCATATATACGCAAATCTTTTACATATTCATGCATTGAAACAGTCCCGACACATTCACTCGAAGGAATTGACAAATGAATACGGGCCCCATATTGCTCAGCGCACCTTACGGTGACGTTGCAATGTGGGGCCCGCTACATGCGAGAATTTGAATTGTCGAAGCTTGCTGAGAGACTCGTTTAGAGCTCGACCGGCACCCATTCGTCATGGTTGCAGATAAAGGCCTCGGGTTCCTCCACGCTAAAGAAGACGAGCGTGGAATCGTCTGCGCCCTCGTAGTGCTCGCCTAGGCGCTCCAGGTGCTTCCAGCCTGCCTCGCGCATATCGGAAGCGGCTTGGTCATCCAGACCCGCACGCCCGCGCAAGATGAGCCAGCCATGGCCCGGCCACCAACTCGTGGCCTCAAAGCGTTGATTTTGCAGCAGCTCTTGCCACACGTCTTTGGTGCGCGCCGTTACAAACCACAGCTTGCCGTCCTGGATCTGCGCAAACGAAAACGGACGCACATGCGGCTGTCCGTCAACGCTCGTCGCCAAATACCATGCCGGTACCGACGTCAGATACTCCAACACCGTATTCAATCCGTCCATGTGTCCCCCTGTCACTAGTCTTTTTGGGTCGGGGCTGTTTTAGCTACCCTATGGTTAAAGCTCCAGGCGCTCCTCGCTGCCGTCGATATCACAGAAGCGGGCGGCGATATTGCGCACCGAGAAAAACGCAAGGCGGCCGTCGTTGGCACTATCGTGTTGCTCGCCAATGCCCACCATGTGCTTAAAGCCCGCCTGGCGCACCCGGTCACTCACGACCGCGTCGTCCTCGAGCGCGGCCTCGCCGGTCAGCACAATCCAACACTCCCCCGGTTTCCAACCCGAAACCTCAAACTTGGGGTTCGCGCTGAGCTCGGCCCACACATCCTTATCACGCGAGGTGCAAAACCACAGCTTGCCATCATCAACCATGGCAAACGAGAACGGCCTCACGCGCGGCTGATGTCCGTCCGTCACGTCGATCGTGGCGAGATACCACGCCGGAATACGCCTAAGATACGAACAGGCGCGCTCGAGCTGCGCCGTGCGGTCGTTGTCGGTCATAGGGACCCCTTTCCTGCGCTCGAATCGCGCCTAAACAAGTTGAAGATTGATGACAATGACGCAGATGAGCAGCAACGCCGTCACCACCGCCGCCAACGCGTCGCCGCGGCCAAATGCAAGCGCATGCAGACGTGTGCGGCCCTGCTCGCCATGATAGCAACGGGCATCCATGGCGGCAGACAGCGTTTCGGCATGACGGAACACGCCCGTGAACAGCGGAATCGCCACACTGCCGAGCATACGCACGCCGCCGAGCGGGCCTCCCGTCACGCGCGCACCGCGGCTCGCCTGCGCATCGGCCGTCTGCTTCATCTCGGTGGCAAACTGCGGCATAAAGCGCAGCGCGATACCCATGATCATGCCGAGCTCGTGCGCAGGAAGTCCCACACGCGCAAACGGCGCGAGCAGGCGCTCAAAACCCGCGGTGAGGTCGAGCGTCGGTGTGGTGAGCGTGATAGCGCTCATACCGGCCATCATCAAGGTCAGGCGGCACGCCATAAAGGCGGCGGAATGCAGCGAGCCCTCGCTTATCTGCAAAAAGCCGAGCTGCCACAGAATGCGCCCGCTCTGGTCGGAAAACAGGTTGAGCACCGCGACCACCGCGACGATCGCCAGCAGCGGCGCCATCGATGACAGGACGCGACGAGCCGGCACCCGGGACACGGCATAGATCAGGACAACGAAGATTGCGACCGGGACCAGTCCGCGGAAGCTGCTGACCGTGAGCGTCGTGATCAGAAACACAAAGCCCAAGAGCAACTTGGTTCGCGGGTCCAGGCGGTGGATTGCACTATCGCCGGGATAGTAGCTGCCAAACGAAAACGCCTCCATTAGCAGCCCTCCTCTCGCGCGACCGTCTTGGATTTGGCCTTGTCCGAAACGTTAGAAGAACCGTCTGAGCAACCGATCAGCAAATCTGCCAACTCGTCGGCCAACGACTCAACCGTATAGAGGCCGTCAAAGCGTAGCGGCACGTCTGTCTTCGCAAGCGCCAGCGCCATGCGCTGGGCAGCGGGAACACCCAAGCCGATTGATTTAAGCTCATCCGCATGCGCAAACACCTGAGCGGGCGTGCCCTCGGCAAACACCGCACCTTTGTTCATTACGACGATACGGTCGCAGCAATTGGCCAGGTCATCCATGCTGTGCGAAACCATGACGACGGTCAGGCCATCGCGGTGAAGTCGATTGATGAGCTCCAAGAAATCACTGCGCGCCGCCGGATCGAGCCCCGCCATGGGCTCATCGAGTACCAGGACCTCGGGCTCCATGGCAAGCACGCCAGCAAACGCCACGCGCCGCTGCTGCCCGCCCGAGAGCTCAAAGGGGCTCTTGTCGCCCACCGTGGCCAGGTCGAGGCCCGCGCGCGCGAGCGATGACTCAACGCGGCGGGCAACCTCGGCCTGCGACAAGCCAAGGTTACGCGGACCAAATGCCACGTCCTGTGCCACGGTCTCGGCAAACAGCTGACGCTCTGGATACTGAAACACCACGCCGACCTTTGCCTTAACCGCGGCGGCATCTTTCTTGTTTGCCAGGTCGAGCCCCAATGCGCAAACGGAACCCTCCTGGGGACGAATCAGGCCGTTAAGATGCTGAACCAGCGTCGACTTACCCGAACCGGTATGACCCGCAAGGCCCAGGAACTCGCCACGACGCACCGTTAGCGACACATTTCGCAACGCCCAGGGGCTGCTAGGGTCGTTGCCCCAGAGGGCCTGTTTGTTCGATGCACCCTCGGCGGCTGAGCGCTTGTGCCAACGGCGACGCTCGCGGGCGCTCAGCGAATAGCTATACGAAAGGCGCGAAATCTCGATGACGGGCTCCGACGCGTCTGCGCCATCGATTGCAGAGGAGACGTTGTCGGGAATACGAGAATCGGATGCGAAAGGCCGTCCGGCGATGCCTGTCCTACTCCGCTCGGCATAAGCCTGCGCTATATCGGCGACCATATCCGCCTCGCGCACCTTCGCGCAAATGGGCACGCCCTTCGCGCGAAGCGCCCTGCCAAGACAGCACGATGCCGGCATATCCAGGTTCAGCCGCGCGAGTTCGTCCGCCCGCGTCAAGATCTCCTCGGGCGTACCGAGCATGGCAACGCGGCCCGCCTGGAAGACGGCAACGCGATCGGCCTCGGCGGCCTCTTCCATAAAGTGCGTAATCATCACGATGGTCATGCCGCGTTCGTGCAGCGCGTGACAGGCCTTCATAAGGCCCTTGCGCCCGCGCGGATCGAGCATCGAGGACGCCTCGTCCAAAATGAGCACGCGCGGCTCCATGGCGAGCACACCGGCAAGCGCCACGCGCTGCTTTTGTCCGCCCGAGAGAGCGTGAGTCTCGTGGCGCTCAAAGCCCACCAGACCCACGGCCTTCAGCGCCTCGCGCACGCGCTGCGCGATCTGGGCCGATTCGACCCCTAAGTTCTCGGGACCAAACGCAACATCGTCCTCGACAAGCGTCGCCACAAGCTGGTCGTCGGGATTCTGGAACACCATGCCCGCGGTCGAACGAATGTCGTAGACCAGCTCGGGATCGGACGCGTCCATGCCGTTGACGCACACCGTTCCCGCATCGGGCTGCAGCAGCGCGTTCAGGTGCTTGGCAAACGTCGACTTGCCCGACCCGTTTCCGCCGAGGATGCAGAAAAACTCGCCATCCTCGATGTTCAGATCGATGCCATCGAGCGCCGGTGCAGCGCCGTCATAGCTAAAGGAAACGCCCCGACACTCAATCATGCGCGGCCTTTGACCTGGTCCTTCTTGGGCGTGATGAGATTAGAGACCGCCTTGTACACCGCCAGCGTCAACACCGAGTTGAGCAGGGTCTTGATGAGGTTAAACGGCAAAACGGCGGGAAGCACGAGCGGGGCGATCACATCGACCGAGCCATACCAGAACCAAACGCCAATGGTAAGGTTTGCGACCATGGACAACGCCGTAGCGGCAATAACGCCGAGCGCCAGGCCAATCACGGCGCCCTTGTAGGTGTGCATCTTTTGGTAGACGATCGCCGCGGGCAGAATAAAGCCCAGCGTAGCAACCAGGTTCATAAGCGCGCCGACCCAGTCACCCGTGGTAAGCGCATGGATAACGATCGCCATAGCGGCAACAGCGGTGCCGGCACCAGGGCCATACGCAAATCCACACACCATCGCCGGCACCAGCGACGGGTCATACGTCAAAAACGGCGCCGAGGGAAGGATGGGCAGCTGCACGTACATAAACAGTGCTCCCAAGGCGCACATCAACGCCATGGTAACGAGCTGTTTGGTGCTCCACCTATTCGTGTTCTCAAAATGGATATGCTGCGACTGTTCAGACATAAGATCACCTGCCTCTTTCATCCGGACTCTAACCGTTGGTACTGGGATCTCACCAGTTCAGCCGGCATGCGAACCAACGCACACACGGGTCGCGGACTCATCGGCTCGGTCGCAGGCATCTCGCCTGCGCCACGGCGTCCCTTTGACACCGCCCGATTTACCGCCAGTGGGGAATTTCACCCCGCCCTGAAACAGCAATTGCAAGTGTAGCACGGGCAGGTTTTCACGCAAGTATGCCAAGGGTAATTTATGGCGGGGACCAGTTGTCGCAACAGCCACGTCTCCCACTCACCCCAAAGTGGTGCTCTTTTCGCGGCTTTGCCGCGAAACAGCAACCGGGACACGTATCCCCCACAACCACGTCTTTCTCCGCCCGCCGACCTCAAGGCCGTAAACGCAGGGAATCCGGGGGCGTGACGGGGGTTTCTCTCCGGAACATTCCGCACTGATATCTTCTGTATTGAAGACGTCGATGATGCACCCGTATACCATTGACGTCGACACCATCAGATGCGGACCG
>CALLSU010000095.1:0-1372 GCA_938011935.1 uncultured Collinsella sp. | reverse complement strand
TGGCGGGCGCCGCCTCGGGCATAATGGAGCGCGAGAGGAGCACGCATGAACGAGCGCATACTGGTAGTTGATGACGAGAAGGCCATCGCCGACCTGGTTGGTATCTACCTTACAAAGGAGGGCTTTGACGTCCAGATCGCCTACAGCGGGGCCGATGCGGCCAAGGCAATTCTGGAGCAAGAGTTTGACCTGGCGCTGCTCGATGTCATGCTGCCCGATATCGACGGCTTTGAGCTGCTGCGTACCATCCGTGCTGGCCATACCTATCCCGTAATTATGTTGACGGCACGCGATGCCCAGCAGGATAAGATCGAAGGCCTTTCTCTTGGCGCGGACGATTACGTGGTTAAGCCGTTCCGCCCGCTGGAGCTCATCGCGCGCGTTCATGCTCAGTTGCGCCGCTACACCAGCTACGGCAGCCGCGCGCAGGCGACCGAGTCGCCGACCCTCCAGCTCGACGGCCTCGAGATCAACCGTGACGCTCGCTCCGTGACGGTGGACGGTGCGCCGGTGCGCCTCACGCCCATCGAGTATTCCATCTTGCTGTATCTGGCCGAGCATCGCGGCAGCGTGGTGCCCGTGGAGGACCTGTTCCGCGCGGTGTGGAACGAGGATTTTATGCCCGGCTCCAACAATACGGTGATGGTACACATTCGTCACCTGCGCGAAAAGATCGGTGACGACGCTCAGAAGCCGCGTTTTATCAAAAACGTTTGGGGCGTCGGCTATATCATCGAATAACGCCTTTGTTTGCGAGGACATGGACATGACAAAAGACGATAAGCAGGCGTTTGAGGTGCCCGATCGACTCTTTGAATACGTGAGGGCGGTCGTCGATAATCGCGCGCTTGCGACGGTGCTGCTCTTTTTGCTGAGTCTGCTGCTGATCGGCACTGATAACATCGCCGGTATCTTAGCGGTGCTACTCATCGGCTTCTTGCTGATCGATCGCTTTGAAATCGTGCGTCGTTGCGTGGTGATCGGCGGTGCCGCGTGGGTCATGACGCTGGCGATCGGCGCCATGGCACTCGGTGGCATTGAGGGACCGGTGCTGTTCGATGCCGGCTTTGTATTCAACATGCTTGGCTTTGTCTTGGCGCTCGCCGTGTGCGTCCTGTTCTTTTGCGGCCGCGCTCTGTACTACCAGGGCTATGAGCAGGGTGAGCAGCATTCCGACCGCGTGCTTGCCGCCCGTATTCAGGACCGTCTGATCGATCATCCCGACGCGTGGGACAACATCGACGGCGACTTCCTGGAGGTCGAGGGTGTGCTCAACCGTGTGCGCGATCGCGAGCGCAAAGTCCAGCAAACCCTGCGTGACGAGTCACATCGCAAGGACGATTTGGTCACATACTTGGCGCATGACCTGCGC
>CALLSU010000094.1:0-1417 GCA_938011935.1 uncultured Collinsella sp. | reverse complement strand
TGCCACAACCATCACGGTATCGGACTGACCCTTCTGGGTGCCATCGTCGTTGTCGCGCCCATCAAAACCAATAAACGCCACCGTGGCCATATGCTTGTTGAGCGCATACTTCTTGCCGTTATAGGTAATGGTGTCGCCCTTGGCCTTAATGACCTTTTCGGTCTTTTCCTCAATCTTCTTTTTGCCTTGGTTCACGCTATGATTCACAAAGCCCCAGCCGGCGGCAGCAACCGCACCAATCGCGAGCAGCACGATCAACAACGTGCGGATACGGCAGCGGCGCTTGATGCGCTTAATCGACTCTTTGGAGCGTCGACGACGCTGAGGTCCCGCCTCATCAAGCGAAGGCCACTCTGCCTCATCAACAGGCTGCGCCGCAGCTTCATCGGTCTTTGCCGATGCGTCGGACGGAGCCTCGGCCTTGCTCTGAGATTTTTCGTCAGGTTGAGGCATCGGAGTGCCTTTGGTCTCCCATTGAGGCTCGACAGGCTCCGCCACATCCTGAACCTGCTGCTCGGGATTGTTTACTTGATTTTCGTCGGGATCCACCGCATCGATAAAGTGCTTGCCACGGGGGTTCATGACTATTTTGTCTCCTGGTCGTTTGTTAACACACCGCTGACAATATAGCGCGAGTTGCCCTGCGAACTATCGAGCATGCAGGTGCTCAACTGCACAATCTTACTATCTGCATCAAGTGTCACGCCGTCACGTACATTTTTGAGCAATGCGTCCGGATTACAGACCGAATTAAAGTAGTCCTGGCGCACGGCGGGGTCGGCAAAGTTAAACGAGTTGAGAATGTGGCGGTCGTCATATTGATAGGCCGAGACAATCTTGTACGTCAGAATATGGCCCGGCGTGTAGATATAGAACTAGGAGTTCTCGTTAAATAATTCCGCGTCCTCAAAGTTATGCAAGTTGTGGAACACGCCGCCGTTCACATGGCCGTAGATCACCGTGACGGGATCGCTAAAGTCGCGCGCGTTTGCCATCTGGCTAAACGCTGTACCGTAGGGGTCGTACTTGCCGTCCTTGTCGTGGTCCAGGTAAAACAGGTCGTCCGTCGTGCTCTGCAGCAAGGGCGTGTTGATATCCGCGCCCGGAATGTAGAGCCACGCATAGATATCGGCATTCTCTTGAATGAGCGGAGCGAAGTCGATGGGGTTGTCCGGCAGCTCCTTGCCCTTTGATTCGACCTTCGTGGCGGGCTTGCCTGTTGCACTCATCTCCCCGGCGCGCTGCTGCTCTAGATGATTCATATAGAGCACGTAGCCGCCGCAGCCGACCGCGACCAGCAACAACACTACGAAAACGCCCTTGAGTATCGTGGCGCGACGCTTTTTGTCCGAGTCATCCATATGCTTAACTTCCATATGCTTGCCCTGCGGCTGCTGTGCCATGGCGTTCCCTTACC
>CALLSU010000093.1:0-41680 GCA_938011935.1 uncultured Collinsella sp. | reverse complement strand
TCTAAAAAACACCTTGCCAAATAGGAGCGTCAGGACGCAAGAAACCCCCGCCGCACGAAGTGCGCAGCGGGGGTTTCTTGAATGTCCGAGGACGTTCTGAAAAGCAATACCAGGGCGGGCCCGGACAGATCACCGACTACAGGTCGATGTGCGATTCCTTGATCGGGAACGGCTCCGCGAAGTGACAGGCGCAGCAGTGACCCGGTGCGACTTCCTTAAACTCGGGAAGCTTCTCGGAGCAGATGCCCTGCGCGATCGGGCAGCGCGTGTGGAAACGGCAGCCGGTCGGCGGGTCCAGCGGCGACGGCGGATCGCCGGCGAGGATAATGCGCTTGCGGGTCTTCTGGATATCCGGATCGGGCACCGGCACGGCAGACAGCAGCGACTGCGTGTACGGGTGGTGAGGCTCGCTATAGAGCGTCTTCCAGTCCGAAACCTCGACCATCTTGCCCAGATACATAACGGCAACGCGATCAGAAATGTGCTGCACGACAGAGAGGTCGTGAGCAATGAAGAGATAAGCCGTACCGAACTTGTCCTGGAGCTCCTTAAGAAGGTTCAGAACCTGGGCCTGAATGGATACGTCAAGCGCAGAGACGGGCTCATCGCAGATAATCAGCTTGGGCTTGAGCGCAAAGGCGCGGGCAATGCCGACACGCTGGCGCTGGCCGCCCGAGAACTCGTGCGGATAGCGGTTGATGTGCTCGGGGTTCAGACCGACGACGTCCAGCAGCTCGCGGACGCGCTCGATACGCTCTTCCTTTGTACCCACGCCATGAATGGTCATGGGCTCAGAAACAATTTCGCCGATGGTCATACGAGGGTTGAGCGAAGCATAGGGGTCCTGGAAGATGAACTGCATCTCGCGACGCATATCCTTGATCTCGTGCTTGCTCATCTCGGCAACGTCTTTGCCCTGGAAGAACACTTTGCCTGCCGTCGGCTTGGTCAGGCGCATGATGGTGCGGCCCGTCGTGGACTTACCGCAACCAGACTCACCAACCAGACCAAAGGTCTCACCAGGATAAATCTCAAACGAGATGTCGTTTACAGCAGAGACGACGCGCTTGGAAAAACGCTTGGCGAACATGCCGGACTCTGCGGGGAACTCCTTAGAAAGGTGCTCGACCTTCAGCAGCGGAGTGCGCTCGTTATTGTCTGCCATTTACGCCTCGCCTCCCTTCTTGGAATCCTTGCGCGTGCGGGACGTCTCAGGCGCGTTCTTGAGGAACTCGGGGTCACCGGAATAATGGCACGCAGAATAGTGGCCGGACTCGGTGACAACGCGCTCGGGGCGCTGCTTGCGGCACTTGTCCGTCGCATAGGGGCAGCGAGGAGAGAAGACGCAGCCCTCGGGCAGGTTCATGAGCGAAGGCGGGTTGCCGTGAATCGGCGTCAGCGGCTTCTTCTCCTCGATGGCCTGCTCCGGAATGGAACGAATAAGACCCCAGGTGTAGGGGTGGCGGCTCTCGTAGAAGATTTCCTCAGCAGTACCGAACTCGACGGGACGGCCGGCGTACATAACCATGATCTTGTCGGCCATGTCGGCGACGACGCCCAGGTCATGGGTAATCATGATGATGGCATTGCCGTTCTTCTCCTGCATTTCCTGCATGAGCTCGATAATCTGAGCCTGAATGGTAACGTCCAGAGCCGTCGTGGGCTCGTCGGCAATCAGGATATCGGGATCGCAGGCAAGAGCCATAGCGATCATGACGCGCTGACGCATACCGCCAGAGAACTGGTGCGGATACTCATTGACGCGCTTCTCGGGCTCGGGAATGCCAACGAGGTCCAAAAGCTCGGTAGCGCGCTTGAGCGCCTCCTGCTTGGAGTAGCCACGGTGCAGACGAAGGCCCTCGCCCACCTGCTTGCCGATCTTATAGACCGGGTTCAAGGAGGTCATAGGATCCTGGAAAATCATCGCGATATCGTTACCGCGAATGTGCTGCATCTCTTCCTCGGTCATCTCGAGGATAGAACGACCGCGATAGCGAACGTCACCGCCCTCGATCTTTCCCGGAGGCATCGAGATAAGGCCCATGATGGTCATGGCGGTCACGGACTTACCGGAGCCGGATTCACCGACGACTCCCAGGGTCTCGCCGCGATCGAGCGTGTAGGAGACACCGTCGACAGCGCGAACGACGCCATCCTCGGTGTGGAAATACATCTTAAGGTCATCGACCTCGAGCAGATGCTGGCCCTCGGGAACCGGCTGGTCCTTCAGGTCCACATAGTTCTTGTTCTTCTTCATCCTTATGCGTCCTTCATCTTGACGTCGAGGGCGTCGCGCAGACCGTCACCCAGCAGGGTGAAGGCGAGCACCGTCGAGAGAATTGCCAGACCGGGCATGATCATCATCCAGGGAGCGGTCAGAAGATACTGCTGACCGTCCTGAATCATGGAGCCCCACGAAGGCGTAGGCGGAATAACGCCCATGCCGAGGAAGGACAGAGCGGACTCGGTCAGAATGGCGCCACCAATGTTCATGGTTGCGTAGACCACGATAGAGGCGACGGAGTTCGGGAAGATGTGACGCACGACGATACGAGCATCGGATGCACCCATCGCGCGCGCAGCGTCAACATAGTCGTTTTCCTTGACCGTCAAGATTGCAGAGCGGAAGACGCGCGCAATCGAAGGCCAGCCGAGAATACCGATGGCGATAAAGACGTTCTGAAGACCACGGCCGATAACGGCGATCATGGCGACAACGAACAGCACGTACGGGAACGCCAGGAAGATGTCCGCACAGCGCATGATGATCGTATCCCAGATGCCGCCGTAGAAACCCGCCAGAGCACCCATGACCAGACCGATCAGCGTGGAGATCGCGGTGGCCATAATGCCGACGGACAGCGAAACGCGCGCACCGTAGATAACGCGGACGAGAATGTCACGACCAAGGGCGTCGGTGCCAAACGGGTGCTCTGCACACGGAGCCAGCAGCGACGTCTCGGCCATGGTGGTCGAGTCGGAAGCCGTCGGCGAACCGAGCCAGGGCTTAGCCCACAGATCTGCGGTCAGGGCAACCACAACGACGATGATGATCCAGCAGACACCGATAACGGCGAGCTTGTTCTTACGAAGACGCTTAAAAGCGTCGCCCCACAGCGTGCGGGACTTGGCGGGAGCAGATGCGGCCTTGGTGGCGGTAGCCTGCTCCTGAGACTGAGAATCAGTTTCCTGCATGAGACGTACCTCCCTTAGGCCTTATCCGACGGACCGCCAAGGCGGATGCGCGGGTCGAGGAATGCATAGCTAATGTCGACGAGCAGGTTGATCACCATAACGACGACGACGATGAGCGTAACGCCGCCCATAACGATGGGCCAGTCACGCATGCTAATGGCGCGATAGACCTCATAGCCGATACCGGGCCAGTTAAAGACCGTCTCGGTCAGGATGGCGCCCGAAAGCATGCCACCAAAGTCGACACCAATATAGGTAACGACGGGGATGAGTGCATTCTTAAGCGCATGCTTGATGATGATCGCGCGATTGGAGAGACCCTTCGCCTTTGCCGTACGGATGTAATCCTGGTTCATGACGTCAAGCAGCTGCGAGCGCATAATGCGGGCGGCATAAGCGGTCGAAACCGAAGCCAGCGTAATGGTCGGAAGCACATAGTGCATCCAATCCTGATACTGAGAGCTGGAACCGCCGGCACCCGAAATCGGCATGGAGAATGCACCGCCCGTGGCGTCCTTGAGAATGACGCCAAAGAACAGCTGCAGCAACATACCGAGCCAGAAAGCCGGGACGGCAACGAGAATCGACGTGGTGAGCGTTACCAAAATATCCCAGAAGGAATAACGCTTAACCGCCGAAATGATACCCGCACCGATACCCATGATTGCCTCGAGCACGATGGCGCACGCGGCAAGTTTGACCGTATACGGATACTTCTGGGCAAAGATTTCCGTAACCGGCAGCTTGCGCTGATACGAATTGCCCAGATCGCCATGAAGCAGGCCGTTCATGTAATACAAGTAACGGTCCACGAGCGACGTTTGAACGGGGTCGCCGTTCTCGTCAAGGATCGCGTTGCCGTCCTCGTCCGACTGGACCAGGTGATAGCGGACGCGAAGCTGAAGCTCCACCTCGGGGGACAGAGCCTTGTCTCCACCGATCAGCTTGATCGGATCTCCCGGCACGATATTCTGGAGGGCGAACAGAATCAGCGTAACGCCCAAAAATACCGGGATGAACTGAAGCACACGTTTAACGATGTACTTACCCATACCACTCCCCTATCTAGGGATTAACCTAAATGGGATGCCGATCGCCAGACCGGCATCCCAAAATTACCATCAGCCAGTTTACCCCAGGTTAGGGAGAACTGTATGTTTCCCATGAGGTCTACGTAAATACTTGACCCTCACGGAAGCTGCAAACTCTTAGGCGAGCTCAGCGGTACCCAGATCGGCGTGCTTCTGCGGATCGACATAGAGGTGCTTAATGCGATCGGAGCCGGCGATGGTGTGCGTGTAAAACATCACCGGGATGACCGGGCAGTCGGCAGCGACCATTGCGTCGGCCTCCTGCATCTTAGCGACGCGCTCCTCGTCGTCAACAATAGTACGAGCCTCGTCGACCTTGGCGTCGAACTCGGGGTTGTTGTAACCGGAGCGGTTGTCGCCACCGAGGGAGTCGGAGTGGAACAGCGGATACAGGAAGTTGTCCATGATCGGGTAGTCGGCAATCCAACCCAGACGACCGAACTGATAGTTAAAGTTCTGATACTGCTCGAGCAGGGCAGACCACTCAGGGGTATCGGAGACAGCGGTAACGCCAACCTTGGCGAGGTCGCCGATGATGGACTCCATGATCTCCTTGTGTCCGCCGTCCTGGTTGTAGGAAAGGGTCACGCTAATGCCACGATCGCCGTTAGCGCCAGCGGGAGCAACCTTGTCGAGGTACTCGTTAGCCTTGTCGACATCGTAGGCGCAGAACTCCCATGCGCCCTCCTTGTAGCCATCGATGCCCGGAGGAACAATGCCGTCGGCAGGAGTACGGGTACCCTTGAAGATGGTCTTGCAGATGGCCTCACGGTTGATGGCCAGGGAGATGCCCCTACGCAGGTCGGCGTTGTTGAACGGCTCGGCCGTGGTGTTGCAGGTCAGATAGTACGTGGAAGGCTCGGCGCCGAGCAGCATGCGCTCGCTGTCACCCATGGTGTAGCCGTCCTTGGACACGCCGCGATCCTTCTTGGCGGCATCGATCTGAGCGACGGGAACGTCGCAGACATCGAGGTTACCGGCCTGGAACTCCTTGTAAGCGGTCTCCATGTCCTTGATGACCTGGAAGTGGATGCCATCGATCTTGGCCTTGTCGCCATAGTAATCGTCGAACTTCTTGACGTTGATCTCCTGGCCATCTTCCCACTTGCCGTCCATCATGAACGGGCCGTTACCGACCGGGGCAAGGTAGAAGCTCTTGACATCGGACTCGGCGCACTCGGGAACCGGGGCCAGAGCCGGGTGAGAGGCGACGAAGGGGAAGTCGGCGTAAGCGGAAGCCAGCTTGACGACGAGGGTCTCATCGTCGGGGCAGGTAACACCGCTGAGCTCGGTAGCGTTACCGGCAAGCAGATCGTCATAGCCCTCGACCATGGAGAGGTGATAGGAGACCTCGGAAGGGCCGTACTCGGTAGCGACAGCCGACTTGGTGTTGACCAGACGCTCCCAACCGAGCTTGAAGGACTTGGAGGTAACGTCGTCACCGTTGTGGAACTTGGCCTTCTTGATCTTGAAGGTAAACTCGGTAGCGTCGTCGTTGGACTCAAAGGACTCGCAAGCCAGCGGAACGATCTCGCCCTTCTCGGCGTCGTAAGAGGTCAGAGCGTCAAAGAGCTGGTACTCGACCTGAGTGCCCTGGTCCTCCTGGACGTTGTAGGGGTCGATGCAGACCGGGTTGTTGATGTAGAAGTTCAGCGTCGAACCGGACTCAGAACCGGAAGCGTCGCCGCCCTTCTTGCCGCATGCGGCAAGAAAAGCCATGGAGCTCGCAGCGAGGGTGCCGCCAACAAAGGCGCGACGACCCATAACGGGCTGGTGGAACATAGAATCAGCCATGCCATCCTCCTTATGAGATAGGACAAAGAAATGTTCAGTCGGACGCATGTCGAGACAATCCGATCCGAACCATCAAAACGCCGCCCGCTGCAATGGCTGGTTATGCACAACGGTCCAACGTTTTGCAATACATTAGCGCATTTTATGCACGATTTGGGGCTAATTCCGGTTAACGGTCGAGAATTTCTTTAGTTAGGCGAAGTATGTGGGGATATTTTGACTCTGTTACAAATATGTAAACAAAAAGGGTCCCGCACTTACGGGACCCTTTTTGAATATTTATGCGGCTCGTGCTTAGTAGCCGACGATGCCCTGCGGGAAGAAGAACATGCACAGCACGACGCACACGGCAAACACGACAGCCATGATGACAGTCAGGCGGTCAAGGTTCTGCTCCATAACGCCTGTGGCTGAGCTGGAGTTATACAGCGAGCTAGCGATCATATCCGAAACGCCGGTACCCTTACCGGAATGCATCAGGACGAGAATCGTCAACGCCACGGCAGAGACAGCCCAAACGACAAACAGAAGAATCTGGAACGGACCCATAGATAAGCTCCTTAATAGAACAATTCAAACTCCAGTACTGTACCACAATCCCCCGCTCTCCCCTACCTGCCACTCGGGGACGGTGCGGAAATGGCAGAAATACCAAAAAGGGGGTTGCCCAAATATGGGCAACCCCCTGCAAGAAAACGCTTGGAGTTTTCTCTTAGGCCTCGGTGGCGAGCACGCGACCCGTCATCTCGGCGGAAGGCTCAACACCAGCCATGGTGAGCATGGTCGGAGCGATATCGGAAAGACGGCCGTCCTCGATACCGGTGAGCTGTGCCTTCTCATCAACAATGATGAACGGCACGCGGTTGGTGGTGTGAGCCGTAAACGGATGCTTGGAACCGTCGGAAGCAACGTCAAACATGTGATCGGCGTTGCCGTGGTCGGCGGTAATCAGCGCAAAGCCGCCCTTAGCGAGAATCGCCGGGACAACCTTGGACAGGGCATCGTCAACAGCCTCGACGGCCTTAACGGCGGCGTCGAAGACACCGGTGTGGCCAACCATGTCGCAGTTCGCGAAGTTCACGATGTAGAAATCAGCGCGATCCTCGTTGATAGCGGCGACAAGCTTCTCGGTAACCTCGGGAGCACTCATCTCAGGCTGCAGATCGTAGGTAGCGACCTTGGGGGAAGCGACGAGCACGCGCTCCTCGCCCTCCTTGGGCTCCTCGATGCCGCCGTTGAGGAAGAACGTCACGTGGGCGTACTTCTCGGTCTCGGCGGTGTGCAGCTGCTTCAGGCCATTGGCGGCGATGACGTCGGCCAGGACGTTCTCGGGGAACGTCTTGGGGAAGGCGACCTCGACGTCAAACGTCGGATCGTACTCGGTCATCGTCACAAAGTGCGAAAGCTTGATCTGCTCGCGCTCAAAGCCGTCGAACTCCTTGTCCGTGAACACGCGGGTCATCTGACGAGCGCGGTCGGGACGGAAGTTGAAGAAGATGGCCGCGTCGCCCTCGTGGATGCCCTCGTTGTGGGCAGCGAAGGGCTCGACGAACTCATCGCCGCGCGGATCCTTCTCGTAGTAAGCCTTGATACCGGCAACGGGGTCGGCATCGGCATCGGACGCGTTGACCATGACGTCGTAGCCACGCTGGATGCGCTCCCAACGGTTGTCGCGGTCCATGGCCCAATAGCGGCCCGAGACGGTGGCAACGCGAGCGTCGCAACCGGTCTCCTCGGAAATCTTAGCCAGGAAGGCGCAGAACTCGCTCATGTAGCCGGCACCAGACTGCGGGTCGACATCGCGACCATCCATAAAGGCGTGGACGCGAACGGTCTTGACACCATGCTGGGCAGCCATCTTGACCAGGGCCTCGACGTGGTTCATGTGAGAATGAACACCGCCAGGGCTCATAAGGCCCATGAGGTGGAGAGTCTTACCCTCGGCCTTGACATCGTCCATAGCCTTGACGAAAACCTCGTTCTTGGCAATGGAGCCGTCCTTGATGGCATTGTTGATACGCGAAAGCTCCTGGAACACGATGCGGCCGGCACCGATGTTGAGGTGACCCACCTCGGAGTTGCCCATCTGGCCGTCGGGAAGGCCCACGTCCTCGCCCGAAGCGCCGAGCGTGGTGTGAGGATACTTCTCGTACAGGCTATCAAGGAAGGGCGTCTTGGCAGCGGCGACGGCGTTCTCGCCATCGGCCGGAGCCAGGCCGCAGCCATCCATAATGATCAGGAGTGCAGGAAGATGACGCTGTGCCATATGTCCTACTCGCCTGCCTTGACGACCATAGAGGCGAAGTCGGCAGCCTTGAGCGAAGCGCCGCCCACGAGGGCGCCGTCAACGTCGGGCTTGGCGACGAGCTCGGCGATGTTGCCGGGCTTGGCGGAACCGCCGTAGAGAACGCGGATGCCGTTGGCGAGCTCCTCGCCAAACATCTCCTTGAGGGTCTCACGGATAGCGCCGCAGACCTCCTGAGCGTCCTCGGCGGTAGCGGTCTTGCCGGTGCCGATGGCCCAGATGGGCTCGTAGGCGACGACGACCTGCTTGGGGCAGGTGATCTCAAGACCAGCAAGGCCAGCCTTGACCTGGTTCACGACGTGCTCGACATAGGTGCCAGCCTCGCGGACCTCGAGAGACTCGCCGCAGCAGAAGACGGGAACAAGACCGGCGGCAACGAGAGCCTTGGCCTTCTTGTTCTGATCCTCGTCGGTCTCGTGGAAGTAGTCGCGACGCTCGGAGTGACCGATGATGCAGTAGGTGCAGCCAGCGGACTTGAGCATGTCGCAAGAGGACTCACCGGTGAAGGCACCCTTGGCCTCCCAGTACACGTTCTGTGCACCGAGGGCGATGGGGGCAGCCTGAATGCGGTCATGAACCGTGGTGATGTCGATGGTCGGAGGGCAGACGAGCACCTCGACGCCAGCCGGAACCTCGGGCAGAGCCTGAGCCAGCTCGTCGGCGAGCTTGGCGGCCTCGGCGACGTCGTTGTTCATCTTCCAGTTACCAGCGATAAGAAGGGTGCGATTAGGCATCGAGAAGCGCCTCCACTCCGGGCAGGGCCTTACCCTCGACGAGCTCCATGGAAGCGCCACCACCGGTGGAGATCCAGCTCATCTTGTCGGCCAGGTTGAACTTGTTGACAGCTGCGACAGAGTCGCCACCGCCGATGATCGAGGTGCAGTCGGCCTCGGCGACGGCCTCGGCGATAGCCTGGGTGCCGTGAGCGAAGTTATCGAACTCGAAGACGCCCATGGGGCCGTTCCAGAACACGGTCTTGGCGCCCTTGACAGCCTCGGCGTAGAGCTCCTCGGTCTTAGGACCGATGTCCATGCCCTCACGATCGTCGGGGATAGCGTCGGAAGCGACAACCTCGGGGACAGCGTCCTCGCCAAAGTGATCGGCAACGCGGTTGTCGATGGGGAGCAGGATCTTGACGCCCTTCTCCTCGGCCTTCTTGAGCATCTCGCCGGCACGCTCGACCCAGTCCTCTTCCTTGAGGGACTGACCGACGGTCAGGCCCTGAGCCAGGAAGAAGGTGTAGGCCATGCCGCCACCGATGATCAGGGTATCAGCGGAGTCGATGAGGTGATCGAGAACGCCGATCTTGGAGGAAACCTTGGAACCGCCGACGATAGCGACGAAGGGGCGCTCGGGCTCGGCGAAGATGCCGGTCAGCGTGTCGACCTCCTTCTCGAGCAGGAAGCCGGCGACGGCAGGCAGGTAAGCGGCGGGGCCCACGACGGAACCCTGGGCGCGGTGAGCGGTGCCGAAAGCATCGAGAACGAAGACGTCACCATAGGAAGCGAGCTTCTTGGCGATCTCGGGATCGTTCTTCTTCTCACGCTTGTCGAAACGGACGTTCTCGAGAACGAGGACCTTGCCCGGCTCGACGGCGGCAACAGCCTCGGCGGCCTTCTCGCCGTAGGTGTCGGCGACAAAGGCAACATCGAGACCAGAGAGCTCAGCGAGCTTCTTGGCGACAGGCTCAAGGGAGAGCTCGGGCTGGAAGCCGGTGCCATCGGGACGGCCGAGGTGGCTCATGAGGATGACGCGAGCGTTGTGCTCAACGAGGTAGTTGATGGTGGGCAGGGCAGCCTTGATGCGGGTGGTGTCGCCAACGACGCCATCCTTGATAGGCACGTTGAAGTCAACGCGGACGAGAACGCGCTTGCCGTCGACATCGATGTCGCGGACGGTCTTCTTGGTAAAGGCCATGTTTGCTTCTACCTTTCGTACGTGTCTGCCTCCCATTACGGCAGACGATTTCCTATAAAAAGGGCGCGACCCTAGGGTGTAAGCCCTATGAGGCCGCGCCCTTCTTTAGACGCTCAACGAGCTATTCGCTAAAAGCTAAATTAAGCAACGAACTTCTCGAAGTACTTGATGGTGCGGACCATCTGAGAGGTGTAGGAGTTCTCGTTGTCGTACCAAGAGGTGACCTGAACGAGGGTCTGGCCGTTGCCGAGGTCAGAGCACATGGTCTGAGTGGCGTCGAAGATGGAGCCGTGGGTCTCGCCGATGATGTCGGTGGAGACGATGTCGTCCTCGTTGTAACCGAAGGTCTCGGAGATGGTGGAAGCGTAGGCCTTCATAGCGGCGTTGACCTCGTCGACGGTGACCTTCTTGTCAACGACAGCGTAGAGGTTGGTGATGGAGCCGGTCGGCGTCGGGACGCGCTGGGCGGCACCGATGAGCTTACCGTTGAGCTCGGGGAGAACCAGGCCGATGGCCTTGGCAGCACCGGTGGTGTTGGGGACGATGTTGACGGCGCAGGCGCGGCTACGACGCTTGTTGCCCTTGCGCTGCGGGCCGTCGAGCGGCATCTGGTCGCCGGTCCAGGCGTGAATGGTGGTCATGATGCCGGACACGATGGGAGCGAAGTCGTTCAGACCCTTGGCCATCGGGGCGAGGCAGTTGGTGGTGCAGGAAGCAGCGGAGATGATGTTGTCCTCAGCGGTCAGCGTCTCGTGGTTGACGTTGTACACGATGGTGGGCAGATCGCTGCCGGCCGGAGCGGAGATGACGACCTTCTTGGCGCCAGCGTTGATGTGGGCCTGAGCCTTAGCCTTGCTGGTGTAGAAGCCAGTGCACTCGAGAACGACGTCGACGTCGAGGTCGCCCCAAGGCAGGTTGTTGGCGTCGGCCTCCTTGTAGATCTTGATCTCCTTGCCGTCAACGGTGATGGAATCCTCGCCAGCAACGACCTCGTGATCGCGAGCGTAGTTGCCCTGCGTGGAGTCGTACTTCAGCAGGTAAGCGAGCATATCGGGAGAGGTGAGGTCGTTGATAGCGACGATCTCGGAGCCCTCATGACCGAACATCTGACGGAAAGCCAGACGACCGATGCGACCGAAGCCGTTAATAGCAACCTTTACTGCCATTGTGTCTCCTTTCGTAAGGCCCCCGCAAGCTACAGCGCCCGCCGTTGAGGCCCACAAACTAACCACTCGCCTAATATACCTTTTTTTTGACTTGAATTTCACGAGAATAGTCGAAATTGAAAATCAAATTTACGTTAAAACGTTTTAAAGAATAAAATAGCAGCTAAATCCGTATATAAGTCGATACTTTAAACTACCGGTTTGCTTCAATGAGCTTTTCAAGCCTCAAAACTCGATGGTAGAGGGCCGACTTCGACAAGGGAGGGTCAGCCATCTCCCCTAAATCACGCAGCGACAGATCGGGATAGCGCTCGCGCAGGTCGCAAAAGACCGCCAAGGCATCCGGAAGCGCATCGCGAAGGCCGCGCTGCTCGAGCTCATCGATAAGCGCAAGCTGATGTTGGGCAGCACCGGCGCTTCTGGTCTGGTTGGCGAGCTCGGCGTTCACGCGACGGTTCACATCGTTCTTAACCAACTTGACCGCGCGCGCCTCCTCAATCTCGGCAACGCTGCGCTTGGCACCAATCAGCTTTAATAGATGCTCGATTTCCTCGGCGCTCTTAATGTACACGGCATATGACCCCCGCCGTGCATTAACACGAGCATGGACCCCAATCTGCCCCAACAGGTCGCAAAGCCCCTTAGCATATTGCTCGCCCTGCACCGCGATCTCCAAATGAAAATCGCCGCGTGGATCGGCCACGAAGCCGCCCGCGATGAGCGCGCCGCGGATGTAGGCAAGCCTGCAGCAGGGACGGGCAACGATGTGTCGGGGAACACCAGCAACGAGCCCTCCCCTGCGGTCTAGAATGCCCAGCAGCACCAGAGCCTTGTCCAGGTCGGGTTGATCGGGCAGGGTAATGAGATAGTTACGGACCTTATGCAAGACCGATTTACGAACGGTGAATTCCGTTTTGAGCTTAAGAATGCGATGCGTCAGCGTGATCATCGTGCGCGCGACGGCACCCGTCTCGGTCGCGACCGTCAAACGATACCGCCCGGAGCCGGCCAACGAAAGCGTACCGCTCACACGCGTCAGGGCGGCAAGCGTCGACAAATCGCAGTATTCACATTCGGGTTCGCAGCGCGCAAGCTCGTCACGCACCTCGGCGGTAAACGACATGCAGGCCTATGCTTTCGTGTTGGCGCGCGACAAGTCGCGATGGGAAATGCTCACGTGATACTGGGCGCCTTCCAAATAACGCGCCGTGGCCTCGGCGATGGCAACGCTGCGGTGCTGACCGCCCGTGCAACCGATGGCAATAGAAAGCTGCGGCTTGCCCTCTGCGATATAACCGGGCATGACCGTATCGAGCAGCTGCGTCCAGGCCTTCCAGAACTCCTGCGTCTTGGGATGGTCCAGAACAAAGTCGGAGACTTTCTTATCGAGACCGGTCATGGTGCGCATCTCGGGATCGTAGAACGGATTGGGCAGGAAGCGAACGTCAATCATAATGTCCGCCTCGACGGGCATACCGTGCTTAAAGCCAAACGAGAACACGTGAACGTCCATGAGCTGCTGGTCGGACAACTCGGAGAACGCCATGCGCAATTTGTTGCGCAGCGCAGAGGTGCGTAGGCGGCTCGTGTCGATAATCATATCGGCTCGATCGCGCACACCCTGCAGCTGCAGGC
Organism: uncultured Collinsella sp.; assembly: GCA_938011935.1. Lineage (GTDB taxonomy): Bacteria > Actinomycetota > Coriobacteriia > Coriobacteriales > Coriobacteriaceae > Collinsella. The sequence continues at coordinate 28,577 of CALLSU010000093.1, read as the reverse complement.
GCTCGCGCTGAATCGCATCGGCCGTAGTCTCCCCCGGCTTGGCAATGGGATGACGGCGGCGATTTTCGCTGTAGCGACGAATCAGTACCTCGTCAGAAGCCTCCAGGAACACGATGTCGCAGCTCATCTCACGCTCTTCGAGCGCGGCGACCGCATCGAGCAGCTCATCGAACAAGCCCTGGCTACGCAAATCGCAGGTGACGGCGAGATGCCTGCCCACGCCCGTATTAATGCCGACGAGCTCGGCAAGCTGGGCGATCAGACGCGGAGGCAGGTTATCGATGCAAAAATAGCCCATGTCCTCGAACACGTGCATGGCCTGCGTGCGGCCCGATCCGGACATTCCGGTGATGATGACGATATCGGGGATGCGCTCCGAGCGCTCCGCCGCATCCATGGCATCTCCCTTTTGCATGTGCTGCCTCCCGAAAACAAGCGCGGGACCCAGCAACCCGGATCCCGCGCGGTCAATTGCCTTTATTGAGTATACCGCCCCGAGCGGATACGAGGCCTGTCTTACGCCTCAAGCGCAGCCTTGAACCAACTTGTAATACTCGTGGGGTGCGTGATGGCGGTGCCGACGACAACGGCCCAGGCGCCAGCATCGATCGCGGCGCGAGCCTCCTCGGGCGTATGCACGCGACCCTCGCAAATGATGGGAAGGCCGGGGAATTCCTCGGTCGCCTGACGCAGGAGCGGCAGGTCGGGGCCATCGGCCATGGTGCAGTCGATGGCGGCGACACCGTGAGAGAGCGTGGTAGATACCAGGTCGAAGCCCATATCAACCGCACGGCGAATGTCCTCGATGGTGGCACAATCCGCCATCAGGAGCACACCCTCCTCGTGCAGCGGACGGAAGGTATCCTCGACCGTCTTGCCATCGGGGCGCGGACGATCGGTGGCGTCGATCGCCACGATATCGGCACCAGCAGCAACGCAGGCGCGGGCGTGACGCAGCGTCGGCGTGATGTAAACGCCCTCGTGTCCATCCTTCCATAGGCCAATAACAGGAACCTCACAGCGACCCTTAATGGCGGCAATGTCGGCAAGGCCCTGGCAGCGAATGGCGGCGGCGCCGCCGAGTTCGCAAGCGCGAGACATTTGAGCCATGGTCTCGGGCGTACGAAGCGGCTCGCCCATATACGCCTGAACGCTCACGACGAGCTTACCCTTCAGGGATTGAATCAAAGGATCGACGGTCATAAGGCTGCAACCTTTCTCAGAACAGCCTCCCGAGGCGTGTTGTCTCGGGAGGATCCTACAGCAGATACGTTTACTTTAACGAAGCGAGAAGATGCTCGGCGGCACCGATGAGCGGAGCATCGCCCTCCAGAGACCCGATGAGAATCGGCGTGTCCTGGAGCGGATCGAGCGCCTGGCTGGCATAGCCCTCGTGCACCGAATCCTTCCACGTCTGCGAACGCCAATCGGGACCCTGATGAATTACGCCGCCCGAAAGCACGATGACCTCTGGATCCAGAATATTGGCAAGCGAGCCCAAGCTGGCGCCCAGCGCAAAGCCGGCGTCATGGATGACCTCGGTCGCCTTTGCGTCGCCAGCACGACACAGGTCGTTCACGTCGCGACCGACCGAAGGACGGCTGGGGTCAACTCGACCGAAGCGTTCGTCGTACATACGGCCAATCGAGGTGCCCGAAGCAACAGACTCAAGATGGCCGGAACGCCCGCAGGCGCAGGGAATGCCGGCGGCAGCCGAGCACTCGATGTGGCCCATATGACCGGCAGCACCATGGAAGCCCTGCATCACGCGGCCGTTCTCGACATATGCGCCGCCGATGCCCGTACCGATGCCCAGACACAAGACGGAGAACTTGCCCTTGCCGACGCCCCAGTGGGCCTCGCCCAGAGCATGAGCCTGCACGTCGCCCACAACGGCAACGGGAAGACCAAGGTCCTCGCGCAGACGCGGCCCCAACTGAACGCCGGACCAGCCGGGCATGATCTCATTGGCATAAGCAATGGCGCCCGTCTTGGGATCGACGACGCCTGCGGCACCGATACCGACACCGAGAACCTCGACATCGGGATTCGCCTCAAGAGCGGCCTTGATAGACGCCTCGATACGCTGGAAGACGGCCTCGCCGCCCTCCTGGGCCTCGGTAGGAATCTCGGCCTCAAAAACGGGATGGGGCACACTACCGTCAGCCGGGTACTCCATGATGGCAGTCGCAATTTTAGTTCCGCCGATATCGACAGAGCAGACGTACTTGTTCTCCATGTCGCTCTCCTTCGGAGATAAAAACAACTACAGGAAATGCGCCGTCAGGCTAGCCGTCACAGCGCAGTAAAGGTTTTCCAGGTGTCCGAGATCGCCGAGAAACCGTGTGGCCATTGACCTAATGGGTCATGGCCACACGGTTGAACGGCGAGGTCGGGTGCCTGGGAAGCTTTACAGGAGACCGTTGTCCTGAAGGACCTTCCTAATCGCCTCGACGTTCTCGCCGGTCATGGCCTTCACCGGGCGCGGCATGGTCGGGCTGTCGAAGATGCCCATGAGGTTCATAGCGGTCTTGAAGGCGCCGACGCCACCGGCATAGCCCTGGACGCCCGAGGTGACGTCCCAGATGTGCGAAATCTCATTGAGGCGATCCTGCTCGGCCTTGACGGTAGCCCAGTCGCCGGCCTGAGCGGCCTTCCACTGGCGCACGTAGCCCTCGGGCTCAACGTTGGCAAGGCCCGGGACAGAACCGTCGGCGCCACCGAGGTAAGCGCCGTCGACAACAACCTCGTGACCGGTGAGGATGCTCATCGGATGGCCGTTCTTCTCGTTCTCCTGAACGAGATAGCGGAACGAGATGTCATCACCCGAGGAATCCTTGACGCCAGCAAGGACGCCCTCGGCGCCGAGCTTGGCAAGGAGCTTCCAGGGGAGCTTGGTGTGAACGCAGACGGGAATGTCATAGGCAAAGATGGGCAGGTCGAGCTCCTCGTGCAGGATGCGGAAGTGCTCCTCGACCTCGGTCATGCCCTGCAGGGCATAGAACGGGCAGGTGGCGACAAGCGCATCGGCGCCCAGCTCCTGAGCGACCTTACCGTGCTCGATCATGCGCTCGGTCTCGGTATCGATGATGCCGACCAGGACGGGCACGCGGTGGTCGACGATACGAACGGCCTCGGCGATGATCTGGCGACGACGCTCATCGGTGGAGAAAACGACCTCGCCCGAAGAGCCCAGGAAGAACAGGCCATCGACGCCGGCATCGATCATGCGGTTGATGCTGCGCTCAAAGGAGGCAACGTCGAGCTGGTGGTCTTCGGTATCGGGAACAACGACGGGAGGGATAACGCCGGTGAATTTCTGAGTTGCCACAAGAATCTCCTTAGTTGTCTGGCGGGCGGCCCTATGCCACCCACTCTTGTTGGCAGTGTCCAGGCCGTCTAGGCCAAAGAACACGGGTAGAACGTTTGGTTAAAAAAGTCGATGACTTCGTTTTCAAACGCGTTGATGCGCTCATGAGCGTATTTGGCATAGATGATATGCCTCCGGTCACACTCAAGACCGTTGAATACGGCAAACTGGCCCTTGGGATCACTCACGGCATCCATGAGCGATGTGCCCATGAGCACCGATCCACGCACCCGAGACGACAACGCCTCGAGGCCACCGGGAATTGGATTGGCAACCGCCGTGCAGGCGAGGCCCCGCTCGTCCAGAGCAGAAACCGCCAGCGCGACTCCGCCGCCAAGGCCCTCGCCCCATGCAAAGATGCGGTCGGGGTCCACGCCATCAAGATTGCGCGCCACCTTCGCCATCGCGCAACCCCAACGGACGCGCTTAACAAAAGCAGGAGAGGCAATCCCCTGCTGCAGCTCGCTGGATCCAATCGCCTCATCGTCCAGCGCAAGCACGGCATATCCCATGGCCGCAAACCTCGTCATGTGATGCCATCCCCGCACGGGTCGGTCGATGTCGTGAAACATCAGACATAGCGGCACAAGCTCGGATGCTCGGGCGCGACCGGCAGGCTCGATCAAACGTGCGTGGACCACATCGCCACCAAGCTCAAAGGAAACCTCGGAGTAGCGGGCATACGGATTGGCGAAATCGATCGCCGTAATACTCGGCCCGCAAACCTCAAGGTCCGAAGCGGCTATCTCTAATTCGGAAACATCCGCAGAAGCATCACCGCGCCAATCCCGGAAATCAGCGAGCCTTGACGAGACCGTTCCGGGAATCCCCACAAGGTCGGAGACAATCAGCTCATTGACATTGCTCTCGCACTTAGACATGAGCCTCCCCTCCCTTGCAGAAAAACGGAATGATCAGATCGTCAAAATCCTGAATCTCCTCGTGGCCAAAGCCTTCAAAGAACTCATGACGCTTTTCACAGGTCAGGTTGTTATAGACCGCAAACTGCGTCGCTGGCGGACAGACGGTATCGGCTGTGCCGGTGCCAAACAGCACGGGGCATTTGACCATAGGGGCAAAGTTCTTGGAATCGAAGTACGCCAGCTTGGCATAGGCTTCGTCGATACGAGTCGAGTCCTCGTCAAACCAGCGAGACCAATAGCGCAGGCCCTCGTAGGCAATGTCGTCGGCATCCAAATCCCAGACCAGGCGGAAATCCGACAGGAAGGGATAGAGGATGGCGGCGCGATTGATAAGCTCGCTGTTAAGTGCACAGGTCGCAATGCCCAAACCGCCGCCCTGCGACGCGCCGTTCACAAACACACGGGCAAGATCGATGCCCTCGAGCTCGCGAACGATGCGGCACAGGATGCGAATATCTTGGTGCAAGCGGACATAGTAGAGGTTGGCCGGATCGCCGTCGATACCGGCGACGATATGGCCCGCGACCGTTGTGCCCTCAAATCCACCAATGTCCTCGGAGGGACCTCCTTGGCCGGGGCAGTCGAGGGCGATGAGTGCCATGCCCATGCCCGCAAACGACGCCTGCTCAAACCAGCTGCGGCTTGCACCCGGATACCCATGGAACTGAAGTACCAATGGCACGGGCTCGTCCGAGACGGGTTTAAGGTACTTGGCATGCAGGCGAGCGCCACACATGCCGGTATACCAGAGGTCGAAAAGCTGGCAGGTCACGGCATCGGTGACCGATGCCGTCTCGATCGCATAGTCAAGCCCGACGGCGTCGGCCTCGGCCATGCGGTCCTTCCAAAAGAGATCGAAATCTGATGGACGGGGCATGGCGCCCCGATACCCACCAAATTGCTGTTGTAGCTCCTGAGCACTTGGCATGGCTCGTGAACCCAACCTTTCGAAATCGCAACGGAGGTGCGCCCGGCAAGGGAACCGGGCGCACGGGAGGGAAAGCGAGGCTACTCGCCGAGCTTGGGATGCAGCAGCGACGGCGCAGCACCGAGCAGCATCTTGGTGTAGGGGTCCTGAGGGTGCTGGAAGACCTGCTTGGCCTCGCCCTGCTCGACGATCTTGCCGCCATTCATAACGATGATGTCGTCAGAGATATAGCGGACCGTCTGGATGTCATGGCTGATGAACACCATGGCCAGGCCGAGCTCCTTCTTAAGGTCGGTCAGCAGGTTCAGAATCTGCGCGCGGACCGAAACGTCCAGAGCCGAGGTGGGCTCGTCGGCGATGATGGCATCGGGGTTCAACGACAGGGCACGGGCAATTGCGACGCGCTGGCGCTGGCCGCCCGAAAGCTGGCCGGGAAGAACCTCGGCGGCGGAGCTGGGCAGACCGGTGAGCTCCAGGAGCTCCTTGACGCGCTTCTCCTGCTCGGCCTCGGTACCCAGGTTGTGGACGCGCATGGGGTCGAGCAGCTGCTCGCGAACGACCATGCGGGGATTGAGCGCCGTAGCCGGATTCTGGAACACGACCGAGATGACACGGCCCATGTGGCGACGGTCCTCGGCGGTACGCTTGGTTACGTCCTTGCCCTTAAAGTAGACCTTGCCGCTCGTGGGGGCCTGCAGGCCGCACATGACGTTGGCGGTGGTGGACTTACCGCAACCGGACTCGCCGACGATGCCGATCGTCTGACCGGGCATGAGCCTAATCGTTACACCCTGGACGGCGTGAACCAGGTTGGGGTGCAGAATCGAGCCGGTACGGGTCCTAAAGGTGACGTGGACGTCATCAAGGAAGATGATCGGCTCGACGCCGTTGACTGCGGTCTCGCTCATCTACATCACCTCCGCGTGAGGGGTCAAACCATTTGCCTTGAGCACCTCGTCGGGGAGCTCGGAATAGAAGTGCTCGGTGCCGGGCACGCGCTTGAAGACCGGACGGGTGTCCAGGCCAATGCGCGGATGGCTCGAGCGGGGCGCGAAGCGATCGCCCTTGGGGAAATCGCGCGGGCTCGGAACGGCGCCGGGCACCTGGTGCAGACGGCCCGAACCGCTCTCGATGGACAGAACGGAGCCCAGAAGACCGCGGGTGTACTCGTGGATCGGGTTAGTGAGCAGCTCCTTGGTGGGCGCCTGCTCGATAACCTGACCGGCGTACATAACCGTGATGTTATGGGCGACCTCGGCGACCAGCGCCAAGTCATGCGAGACGAAGATCATGGCAAAGCCGAGCTTGGCCTGAAGGTCGTTGAGCAGCTTGATGACCTGCTTCTGGACGGTAACGTCCAGAGCGGTCGTGGGCTCGTCGCAGATGACCAGCTTGGGGTCGCGGGTAAGGGCCATAGCGATCAGGACACGCTGACGCTGGCCACCGGAAAGCTCATGCGGGTAGCTCTCGAGCGTACGCTTGGGGTCGAGGCCCACGAGCTCCAGGAGTTCCTCGGCGCTGCGGGTGCCGCCGCGCTTGGTGAGCTGCTTCATCTGGGCAGAGATGAGCATGGAGGGGTTGAGCGAGGACAGGGCGTCCTGATAGACCATAGCGATATCGGTACCGCGCAGGCCGAACCACTCCTTCTTGCTCATCTTGAGCAGGTCGCGGCCCTCCCAGAGGACCTCGCCGGAAAGGTGCTCGTCATCGTCGGTCAGGCCCATGATGGCCAGCGTGGTGATGGACTTACCGCAACCGGACTCGCCCACCAGGCCCATGGTCTGACCAGGACGGACGTCAAAGTTGACATGGTCGACGACGTTGATATCGCCGTGATGCTCAAACTGAATGCAGAAGTCACGGACCGAGAGAATCGGTTCGACAGACTCGTCGGGCACATGGCGATCGTCACGCTTGAGCTCGACATCGCGCAGGGCGCCAAGGCGAGCGGAGAGGGACTGGGCCTGCTCCTTGTAGGCGCGAACGGGGTCGGAGACCAGCAGGTCGGCCTCGCGACGCTTGGAGGAATCGGTCGGATCCAGGGCGGCGGAGGGAGCAGCGGCCATGGCGTCGGTAATGCCCTCGGAGAGGATGTTGAGCGCCAGGCAGGTGATCATGATGGCCAGGCCCGGGAACAGCGCCTGCCACCAACGGCCGGCGAGCACGCCGCCGCGGGCGTCGGCGAGGATGTTGCCCCAGGTAGCGGTGGGCTCCTGGATACCAGCGCCGATGAAGGTCAGCGAGGCCTCGAAGATGATGGCGTCGGCGACCAGGGTAACGGTGAAGACCATGATCGGGGCGATGCAGTTACGCAGAACATGCTTGATCAAAATCCACGGAGCCTTGGCGCCGGAAACGATGACCGCGCGGACATAGTCCTCGCCGTACTCGGACACGATGTTGGCGCGCACGATACGGGCAATCTGCGGAGTGTACATAAAGCCGATGGCGAAGATGATCGACGGCACGGAGTTGCCCAGGATGGAGACGAAGACGGCCGCGAGGGCGATGCCCGGGATGGACATGATGATGTCCAGGATACGCATGATCGTCTCGGAAACGGCCTTGCGCGAAACCGCCGCAAGGGCGCCCACGACCGAGCCGCAGACCAGAGCCATGGCAGTGGCGCCAAAGCCGATAATCAGCGAGTAACGACCACCGTAGAGCATGCGCGACAGAATGTCGCGACCCTTATCGTCGGTACCGAAGATAAATCCGTTGCCGGGAGCCTGGCGAGCCGTAAAAATCTCGACCGGGCTATAGGGGGCAAGAAGGGGCGCCAGAATCGCAGTCAGGGCGACCAGCACCAACACGACGGCGGCAATCTTAGAAGACAGCGTCATCTTCTTCCAGCCACCGAGCTTGAGCCCCTTGGAGGCAGCCTTCTCGAGCTGCTCGGTTTGCTTCTCTCGAATCTTTACCATAATCTACACCGTCCTGATGCGCGGGTTGATGAGCAGGTAGAGCATGTCAACCACGATGTTGATGATGATGAAGGCAAGAGCAACGACGATAACGACGCCCTGAACCAGGTTCGCCTCGTTGCCCTGAACGCCCTGCAGAATCGCGGTGCCCATGCCGGGGAGGTTGAAGATAACCTCGATGACGACGGCGCCGCCCATGAGGTAACCGATCTTAAGACCGAGGGTGGTGACCGGGGTGATCAGCGCATTGCGAAGAACGTTGATGCCGACGACGACCTTCTCGGGAACGCCGGCGCCGCGAGCCATACGGACATAATCCTTATCGAGCTCCTCGACCATGGCGGTACGCACGATACGAGTCATCTGGCCCGTCAGCGGAAATGCCAAGGCGATAGCGGGCATGATCATACGTCCCAGATAGCCAGCCGGATTCGTGGTGAAGTGAGGCAGAGCACCCGATGCCGGAAGCACCTTAAGGTAGGAAGAGAACAGCAGGATCAACAGAACGGCAAGCCAGAACGACGGGGTTGCCAAGCCGGCGATGGAAAAGACGCGGATCACTTGGTCCGGCCATTTGTCGCGATACAGTGCCGCGATGACGCCGAGTAAAAACGAAACGACCGCACCGATGGCAAGGCCGATGAAGGTCAGCTGCATCGTGACGGGCAGGGCCGTGGAGATGCGCTTGGCAACGGAGTTGCGAGCAGCACCATAGGTGCCCATGTCACCATGGATCAAATCGCCCATATAGCGCACGTAGCGCACAGGCCAGGGGTCGTCCAGACCATACTTCTCATGGTACTCGGCAACCGCCTCGGGCGAGGCACCGTCACCCAACGCCGTGTAGGCGGGGTCGGTCTTGGAGAACGACATAAGGAAGAACACCAGGACGGTGACGCCCAATGCCATGATCGGCAGCGCCACAAGACGCCTTCCAATCAAACGTAGCAAGTTGTTCACGTTCTCTCCCCTTTCTTTTGTCGGTAGGACCAACTGGTATATGAGCACGGATACTCATTACAAGACCCGAGCGACATCGAGGTCGCCCGGGTCTTTGTTTCAACTATGAGGATACGGTCCCAACGACCGACATCCTGCATACAGACTCAAGCGAGTCTTACGCCTTGACGGTCGCAACGCCCCTGAAGGACATGCTCGTCGTGCCGATGCCCTTGAAGCCATCGAGGGCCTCGCCGTTGGGCGCAGTGGACGGATCGTCCCAGGAAGCGGAGACGGTCTTGACGTGGACAACGGGGTACAGAACGGCGTTGTCGGCAATGATGTCGAAGCACTCGTTCCACTTCTTCTGCTGCTCATCGCCCTCGGCGGCAAGAGCCTCGTCCATGAGACCGTGGAGCTTCTGCCACTCAGCGGACTCCTTCCACGGGCAACGGGTCTGCATCCAGACGTTGTCGCCGTACCACCAGTTGAGCAGCAGGTCGGGGTCGGCGCCGAAGCAGGAAGGATCGCCAGGGGCAAGGAGGATATCGTAGGCCTCGCCGCCGTCGATGGCAGCGTAGGTGGCCGGCGAGGTATCGGTCTGGATGGTCACATCGAAGCCGAGAGCGTCGAGGTCATTCTTGACCTGGGCGGCCATGCCCTTAATCTGCTCGTTGTCGGTGGTGCGCAGGGTGATGGCACCCGGGGTGATGCCAGACTCCTCGATGAGCTTCTTAGCCTTCTTGGCGTCGGTCTTGTACACCGTGGAAGCCTCATGATAGTTGGTGAAGCTCTTGGGCAGGTAGCAGCTGGCAGCGGTGGCAAGGCCGGCGAAGGTGTTGCTGACCATCTTCTCGGTGTCGAGCGCATACATGACAGCCTGACGGACCTTGACGTTGTTCCAAGGCTCCTTGGCGACGTTGAACATGATGAAGCGGGTGCCGAAACCCTGAACGTTATCGATCTTGCAGCCGGCGCTCTCGAGCTGGTCGACGGCGTCAGCGGTAACGAGCTCCATAACGAGCGTGGAGCCCTCCTGCTGAGCGGTAACGCGAGCGGTGGGGTCGGTCAGGATGCTGTACTGGATCTTCTTATCCTCGGCAGCATACTCACCGTTGTACTCGGGGTTGGGAACCAGGGTGATCTCGGTATCGGAGATAGAGTCGTACATCCAGGGGCCGGAGCCGATCGGCTGCTTGGCGCGATCCTCCTCGGTCTGGGTGGCCGGGGTAACGCGGACGATGGCCAGACGATCCTTGAGCAGGGAGAAGTTGGGGACCTTGGTCTTGACCGTCACGGTGCTGGCGTCCTTGGCCTCGATGGACTCGAAGGGCTGGAAGAACGGAGCATAGGTAGCGGAAGCGGCGCAAGCGGTGTAGGAGGCAACGACATCGTCAGCGGTGACCTCGGTGCCATCGGAGAACTTGGCGCCCTTGCGGATGGTGACCTCGAAAGTGGTGTCGTCCACAGACTTGGGATCGTCGGTGGCGAGCTCTTTGAAGGTGCTGTAGTCGTGGTAATCGATGCCGTAGAGGCCCTCGACGACGTGCCAGTTAGCACCCAGGCCCACAGCGGAGCCGGTGCTGGCGGGATCGAAGCTGGACGGAGCGTAAGCGGAACCAGCGGTGATCACGCCGCCGCCACGGTTGGCGGAATCGGTGGAACCGGAAGCGGAACCCTCGTCGCTAGAGCTGCCACCGCAGCCGGTGAGACCAAGCCCTGCGACAGCAGCGACGCTGCCGGTGAGGCCGAGGAACGAACGCCTGGACATACCCTTGTTGATGATGGCCATGTCTTCTCCTATCAATAGAGAATCTTACCCGGGAGCGCCTAGACGTGCCCCCGCGCAACTTGCGGACGATATATACCTTACCTACCGACGAACCCAACTGAGGTGCCGCGCTCGGCGACCGATACATACATACGCTTGAACGGTATTTGCTACCGTTCACCGAATTCATTGACAAACGATTCGCCAGACAGTATGTATCGACGAGGTGAGATATCAGTCTTCGTCAACCCGCAGGATAGCAGGGTTGTTCACCATGGCTAGTCAAACGTTTTAGCGTCAATTAAACCCGAAATCGGCTGGTAATCGCCGTGAAATAAATGATTGAAAATCACGCAATCATGTATATCAGTTGTTTAGAGGCGTGTTTAGTTTTCGGATTGCTTTGCCGCCGCCTCGGCGCGCTCGGCATTCCATGCAACGAGCGCCTCGTGAACCGCTTTGGCGACATCGGCAGGAATGCCTCGAACTTCCGCGATCTCTTGCTCGCTCGCCGCGCGCAAACGCTTCATCGAGCCAAAATGGCGCATAAGGGCACGTTTTCTGGTGGGTCCCACGCCTGGAACGTCATCGAGTACCGAAACCGTCATGGCTTTATCGCGCAATTCGCGATGGAACGTGATGGCAAAACGGTGCGATTCATCGCGCACCTGTTTAATTAGATAGAGCGACGCGGACCCGGTCGGCAGCACGACGGGAGTCTCGTCCCAAGGCACGAAAACCTCCTCATCGGCCTTTGCCAAGCCACAAACTGGTATATCGAGCCCAAGAGCCTCAAGTTGCTTGATCGCAGCGGTCAATTGCGGCTTACCGCCATCGACAACGAGCAAATCGGGGCGCGAGCCAAAGCGCTCGTCGGCCATGCGCTCGGGAGCATAACGTCGTCCCAAAACCTCGGACATCGACACGAAGTCGTTTGCCTCGTCCAATTCGGCCTGAATTTTAAAACGACGATACTGACTCTTGTCGGCGCGCCCGTTGGTAAACACCACCATCGAGGCGACCGTAAAGGTGCCATGCAGTGTAGAGATATCGAAGCACTCGATACGCAACGGCGGCGATGGCAGCGCCAACGCACTTTCGAGCTCCAGGAGCGCTTGATTGGTGCGGTCGTCAGCGTACCCCGTTCGCATCATGTAGCGCATGAGGGCATGGCGCGCATTTTTGGATGCCATATCGAGCAGACGGTGCTTTTCGCCACGCTGCGGCCTATGGAGATGGCAGGAACGCTCACGCTTGCCCGCAAGCCACTCCCCCAGCGCTTCCGCATCCTCAAGCTCGACGGAAAGGTTGACCTCAGCTGGAATATCAGCCGTCTCGTCGTAATAGCGCTTAAGAAAGCCCGACTGGAGCTCTTCCTCGTCAACATCAAGACCCTTGTCGAGAATGAACTCGCAGGTGCGAACTGTTCGGCCCTCGCGAACGACGAAGACGCAAGCGGCGGAGATGGTCTCCTCGCGATAGAAACCGATGACATCTATATCGACACTGGAGGGAAAAACGACTTGCTGACGATCGTCCAGACCCCTGATGACCTCCAAACGACGTTTGACGCGTGCCGCGCGCTCAAAGTCGAGCGCCTCAGCGGCATCCGTCATCTCGGAGGTCAGCTCATCGACGACATCCTTGCGATGGCCCGACAAAAAGCGCTCGACACGCTTGACGTTCTTGGCATAGTCTGCCGGGGAAATCACGCCGACACACGCACCCGGGCCGCGCCCGACATGGTAGTCAAAGCAGGGGCGCCCGTTTTGCGCGCAAATCATATTGACGATGTCTTCCTCGCCCTTGTGGGACTCGACGATACGGCGACAACGACGCCACTCCGCACAGGATGCGGAGCAGATGGGGATAACCTTGCGCAGCGTATCTATCGTCTCACGTGCCGCGCGGCTATCGGTATAAGGTCCAAAATAGCGCGTTCCCGGCTTATGACGCTCACGCGTGTATTTGATAGCGGGATACAGGTCGCCCTTTGTAATGGCGATAAAGGGGTAGCTCTTGTCATCCTTGAGGTCGACGTTAAAGTACGGATGGTACTGACCAATCAAATTGCGCTCGAGCACCAACGCCTCGTGCTCGGTCTCCACCACGATATAGTCAAAGCTCGCCACCAGCTGCATCATCAGCGGGATCTTCTGGCGCTCGTCCTGCAGCGTCACGTACTGACGCATACGGGCGCGCAGGTTTTTCGCCTTGCCCACGTAGATGACATCGCCCTTGGCGTCTTTCCAAAGGTAGCAGCCGGGCTGCGTGGGAACGCGCGAAACCTGCTCGGCAAGCGTTGGAATGTTGTCGTGACCGGCCACGCGCACCTACTTGCGACGAATCAGCGCCGAGACCTCGGGCATCTTAAGGACGACGGCAAGGCCAAAGGTAACAGCAAGCGAGACGACACCCGCAACGCAAACGTAGCCAAGAGTAATCAGAATCGAGCCGCCAAGTGCCCCGACAAAGTGCTCAAGCGCCCACATGACGCCGGCGCCTGCGGCAGCACCCAGGCCACCGAGCAAAAGGCCAAAGAAACCGCCATGCAGGATAGATTTAACCTGAAGACCACGCAGACGACGACGCAGCCACCACAGCGAGCAACCGACCAAGATCACGTAGTCGACGACATACGAAAGCGCGATTGCCGGCATACCGAAGCCCAGTACAACGCCAAACAGCAGAACCGAGCCGGCCTGGCCGATGGCGGAATACAGGCAATAGCGGCTATAGGGCTTCATGTCGAGCAAGGCAGAGAAGCTCTTCTGCATCAGCACGACCACGCCGTAGAGCGGCAGCGAGAACGCCAGGTAGACAAGGAACTCGGACACCAGCGCCACGCCGGACTCATCGAACTTGCCAGCGCAGTAGATCATGTTGAGCGGACGCGCGAAGACAACCAGGTACAGCGCGAACGGAACCAGGAAGAACAGCATCTGGGCGACGCCACGCGAAATGCCCGTGCGAACGCTGTCGTAATCCTTCTCCTGTGCGTCGTGAGAGAGCTCGGTATAGAGCGCCGTCGAAAGCGAGGCGGCAATCAGCGCGTAGGGCAGCGTGTACCACAGGCGCGCATAGGCGATGACGGAAGGACCAGTCTCGGGCTGGACCACCAGCGCAGCAGCGTTGGTGATAGAAGTCGAGACAAACATGCACACCGTGGCGAGCAGCGTCGGGATACCGAGCGCAATCGTCTGGCGCAGTGCGGGGTCCTTAAAGTCGATATGGATATGGGGATGCACGCCGTGCTTGCCAAGCGCGGGGATCTGACAAGCCATCTGAACAAAGACACCGAGGGTCGTACCGGCCGCAATCAAGATGATGCCGGCACGTTCGCCAAACTGTGCGGACACGGGCGCAAAGCCCATAAAGCTCGCAATGACGATCACATTGTTGAGGACCGGGGCAAACGTCGACCAGAAGTAGTCGCGGTGTGCGTTGAGAACGCCCGAGAACACCGAGCCCAAACCATAAAACAGAATCTGGATGGCGAAGAAACGGAACATGAACGCAGCGGTATCCATGCTGCCGCCGTCACCCGAAAGGAACGATTGCGTCCAAATAAAGCCCGGAGCGAACACGGTCCCCAGCAACGAAATGCCACCCAGCACCAATAGCAGAATACCGAGCAGGTTGCCCACGTACTCGTTCGAGGCCTCGCGACCCTGCTCACGCCTCACGCCCATGTACACGGGCAAAAACGCCGTCACGAGCATGCCGCCCATCACGAGTTCGTAGAGCATATTGGGCAGGTTGTTGGCGACCTGATAGGAGGACGAGAGCAGCGACATGCCGATAGCGGCCGCCATTGCCCATGTGCGGATAAAGCCGGTGACGCGAGACACGATGGTCAGGATGGTCATAAGCCCGGCGGAACGACCAACCGTGGAGTAGTCCGACGAGCCCATGTCGTCAGTGTCGTCTCGCGACGAAGAAGCTTCGGATGAGGGTGTCTGAGGCGCAGATTCTTTTGCAAAATGAGCTCCGCACTTCAATTCTTCCTGCGGCATCGCTCAGTCCTCTCTCGTAATCGGGGCGACCGTCGCCCCGCAAAATGCAATTAAATCATCGGGTGCAAGCTCAAGCTGATAACCACGCTTGCCTCCCGAAATAAAAATGGTATCCCAAAGGACACATGTCTCATCAATGAGCGTCCGGTAGCGTTTTTTCATACCGACCGGACTGCAGCCGCCGCGAACGTAGCCAGTCGCCGCAAGCAAATCCTTCACATGCATCATGGCCAAGGACTTCTCCCCCGCGGCACGCGCGGCGGACTTTAGATCGAGCTCGTCGGCAACAGGGATGCAGCACACGACGTGGTCGTTGGACGGCGTCACGCAGACCAAGGTCTTAAATCCTTGTCCGGGCTCCTCGCCAAGCTGCTCCGAAATCGCGACCCCCAGGCCCGCCGACTCATCACCATCGTCTTCGTACGTATGTAGAACATAGGAAATGCCGGCGCTTTCCAGCTCGCGCATCGCATTGGTTTTTGGCGTCTTTACAGCCTTTGCCATGGCATATCCTTTCCCTCGCATTCGGACGCAAGGATTAAGTATATGTCCAATTCGGCTGCATACGTCACTTCGACACAGCAAGCGCCATCGAATCACAAGGAGTCGATGGCGCCCATAAACTGAATCGCCTATTTATTGAGCATCAAGTTGAGCCTGACGCTCCCGGTCACGCCTGAGCAACGGCGCCAAAAACTTGCCCGTATAACTCTGCGGACAGTCCGCAACCTGCTCCGGTGTGCCCGAAACCACGACGGTTCCGCCGCCGTTACCGCCCTCGGGGCCCATATCGATCAGGCGGTCGGCAACCTTGATGACATCAAGGTTGTGTTCAATCACCAGCACCGTGTTGCCCGCATCGACCAAGCGCTGCAGCACATCGAGCAGCTGGCGGACGTCCTCAAAATGAAGGCCGGTCGTCGGCTCATCCAAAATATAGAACGTCTTGCCCGTCTGGCGTCGATGAAGCTCCTTGGCGAGCTTCACACGCTGCGCCTCGCCGCCCGAGAGCGTCGTAGCGGGCTGGCCCAGGCTCACGTAGCCCAAGCCTACATCGTACAGCGTCTGGAGCTTGCGCTTAATCTGCGGGATATTCCCAAAGAAGGCCAGTGCCTCGGTGACGCTCATGTCGAGCACGTCCGAGATGGTCTTACCACGGTAGGTGACCTCAAGCGTCTCGCGGTTATAGCGTTTGCCGCCGCAGACCTCACAGGGGACATAGATATCGGGAAGGAAGTGCATCTCGATCTTAATTTGTCCGTCGCCCTTGCATGCTTCGCAGCGACCGCCGCTCACGTTAAAGGAGAAACGTCCCGGCGAGTAGCCGCGCGCCTTCGACTCCGGCGTACTCGCAAACAGCGCGCGAAGATCATCCCACAGGCCAATGTACGTAGCAGGGTTGGAACGCGGCGTGCGGCCAATCGGCGACTGGTCGATATCGATAACCTTATCGATACACTCGATGCCCTCGATTTTCTTATACGGACCCACAGGGCGCGTCGAACGGTGAATGGCATTCGTAAGGGCAGGTGCGATAGTGTCGGTAACCAGGGAGCTCTTACCCGATCCCGACACGCCGGTAACGACCGTAAGCGTACCAAACTCGATCTTGGCGGTAACGTTTTTGAGGTTGTTGGCGCGGGCGCCCGTGATCTTAAGGCAGCCGCGACCGGGCTTGCGGCGCTCATCGGGAACCCGGATCATTCGTTTGCCGGTCAGATAAGCGCCCGTCATCGACTCGGGACACGCCATGATATCGGCAGGCGTTCCCGCCGCGACTACGTGTCCGCCGTTCACGCCCGCGCCGGGGCCCATGTCGATCACATAGTCGGCAGCACGAATCGTATCCTCATCATGCTCGACGACGATGACGGTATTGCCGATATCGCGTAGGCGCTCAAGCGTCTTGATCAGGCGCTCGTTATCGCGCTGATGGAGGCCAATCGATGGCTCGTCCAAAATGTACAGGACACCCATGAGGCCGGCGCCGATCTGCGTTGCCAGGCGAATACGCTGGGCCTCGCCTCCGGAAAGCGTCGCCGAGGCACGATCGAGGGTCAGATAGTCGAGTCCGACATCGACCAGAAAACGCAGGCGCTCCAGGATTTCCTTGACGATGCGTCCGCCGATAAACTGTTGGCGCTCGGTGAGTTCCAGGCCCTCAAAAAACTCGAGCGACTCACGGCACGACAGACAACAAACCTCGTAAATGGACTTGCCGCCCACGGTGACGGCGAGCATCTCGGGGCGCAAACGAGCGCCGTGGCAGCTCGAGCACGGCTCCTCGCGGATGTACTTCTCCAAGCGCGCCTTGGTGTTCTCATTCGTCGTCTCGGTATAGCGCTCGTACAGGATATTGCGCACACCCGAGAACTTGGTGTCCCACTGGCTGCGGCGCCCATCGAGCTTTTGATAGTCGACCGAAATCTTCTGGTCGCCCATGCCGTCTAAAAACGCACGACACACCCGCGGAGGCAGATCCTCCCACGGCGTATCGACGCTCACCTTAAAGTGTTTGCAGACCGCAGCGAAAATCTGCGGATAGTAGTTAGAGTTGCCAAACAGGCTGCCAAAGACCCCGTCGGCGATCGACTTCGAGGGGTCTTCGATTAGGGCCTCGGCATCGACCGTCTTCTTAAAGCCCAGGCCATCGCACTCGGGGCACGCGCCATAGGGCGCGTTGAACGAGAAATCACGCGGCTGCAGGTCATCGATGGAGTGTCCATGCTCCGGGCACGCTAACGCCAGCGAATACTCCAGCAACTCGCCTTCGGTCCCCTCGGGAGCGTCGCGGTCGGGCAGCAAGTATACGTTCACATTGCCGTGCGCCAGCGCAGTCGCCTGTTCAACGGACTCGGCAATACGGCCCAGCGAGTTCTCGCGAATCACGATGCGGTCGACCACGACCTCGATATCGTGCTTGAATTTCTTATCCAAATCGATAGGGTCATCAAGCGAGCGAACCTCGCCGTCGACACGCACGCGGCTAAAGCCCTCGGCGCGAAGGTCCTCAAACAGCTTGGTGTACTCGCCTTTTCGCCCGCGCACCACCGGTGCCAGCACAAACGCGCGGCGGCCCTCCCCCGCCGCCAGGACCTTATCGGCGACCTGGTCGGTCGTCTGGCGCTCAATGACGCGGCCGCATTCGGGACAGTGCGGGGTGCCCACACGGGCGAACAGCAGACGCAGATAGTCATAAATCTCGGTTACGGTGCCAACCGTCGAGCGAGGGTTTTTAGATGTCGTCTTTTGGTCGATCGACACCGCCGGCGAAAGGCCGTCGATTGAATCCAAGTCGGGTTTGTCCATCTGGCCCAAGAACTGGCGCGCATAACTCGAAAGGCTCTCGACGTATCGACGCTGGCCCTCGGCATAGATAGTGTCGAATGCCAGCGAACTCTTGCCCGAGCCAGAAAGACCGGTAATGACCACGAGTTGGTCACGCGGAATGGAAACATCGATATCACGGAGGTTGTGCTCACGAGCGCCGCGAATAACGATAGAGGAATCAGACATGGAAGCTCCTTGCCTCCTATTGCATCGAATCATACTGCCGATGAGTTTAGCGCACTCGACGCGCACAGATGTTCGTAATACAAGATTCGCAGACCTTTAGCTTTGCGTATCGGGCGCTTTGTTTCTCGAAATGCCGTGGAAAGGTTACAGTAATCTAATACTGAACTTAATTTGCTGTACCAGAGGAACGTCCATGACCGAAGATATCCCCCTTGAAATCACTTCGAGCGACATGGCCAATCTGCCCATATTCATCGCCGTCCTTATCGTGGCCGCCGTCGTCGTGCGCGTGTATTTTTCAATCAAACGCAACGAAAAGCCACCCATTGCCCGCGTCTTTTGGTGCGCGACGCTCCTCATCCCGCTCGGCGTGGTAGCTGCATGGATTACGAATCAATCGCTCGTAAATGAGGGCAGCTCCCTATGGGTCCTTTCTTATTCGGCGCTCGGTGCTGCCGCCGTCATGCTTCTTGTCGAGCCCTTGGTTTCGGGACTTATCGACCAAACCGACCTTGCGACGGGAACGGTTGCCTGTATTTGCCGCGACATCCTTGTCATCGCCGCTGTTTCAGCGCTCTCGTTCGTTTCAATCGAAATTGCCTGCAACGAAACGTTCTATCGCATTCCCGCCAACTCATTCGGGTTTTCCGTCGGGTTGCTCGCGACGGTTCTGCTCTCCCTTTATTTGCTGGGACAGCGTCATGGAGGCGTCATGGTCCTCGTGCCCGTCGTCTGTTGCGTCCTTGGCATTGCCGAGCACTTCGTCATAACGTTTAAAGGCGAAGCCATCCTGCCAAGCGATATCTTGGCCCTTGGCACCGCAATGGAAGTGAGCGAGGGATACGAGTTTACCTTTACCGCCGGAATCGTAACCTCTCTCGCCCTGCTGGAGATTTCCCTGGGGCTTCTTTCGCTCATCCGACCGCGAAAGCTCCGTACGCCCACCCATGTCTTCCCCGCTATCGCCGCTAACCTCTGTGCTTTTCTGCTAGTGACCGTTGTGGGGCTCTCAGGCTTTTCCAACATCGACTTGGAGCAGGCGCTGGATTTTGGATTTGACCGTTGGCAGCCCATCACCACGTATGCGTCTCAGGGTTTTATCACTTCGTTCACCGAAATGGTCAACGAGTTGCCCATTGAGAAGCCCGAAGACTATACGCCCGATGAGGCGCAGAGCATCGAGCAGGAGCTCGCCGCCGTCTACGACAGCACATATGGCTCGAGCGAACAGCGCGCGGCGGCCGTTGCCCAGTTCAATGAAATCAAGCCGACGATTGTTGCCATCATGAACGAGAGTTTTAGCGACCTTTCGTGCTTTGAGCAGCTCCAGGCGGCCGGGTACTCCGGCCCCGCATTCTACAACTCGCTTCCCGACACACTTGTTCGCGGCACCATGCTCGCTTCGGTCGCCGGTGGCGGAACGGCGAACTCCGAATTCGAATTTTTGACCGGAGCGACAACGGCCTTTGTCGGATTAGGCAAGATCCCCTATCAGCTGTATCAGATGAATGGCGTAAACAGCCTGGCAAAGGACCTTAAAGAGCTTGGGTATACCACTACCGCTATGCACCCGCAAAACCCCGTCAACTACCATCGAGATAAAATCTATCAGCAGCTGGGCTTTGGAGACTTTCTTTCAATCGGCGATTTCGAAGGTGCGCCCTATTACCATGCCGGCGTATGCGACTACGCCACCTACGACAAGATACTCGACCTGCTTAGAACCGACGAAGCGCCGCAGTTCATCTTTGACGTCACGATGCAAAATCACGGCGGCTACGACTATGGCACCGTTCCCGCCGAAGAGCTGACAAACTATTGGGTCGAGGGAGCCAGCGAAGGCGCCAACAGCGCGCTCAACACCTATCTCACCTGCATCAACGCATCCGACCGGGACCTCGAGTACTTTATCAACGAGCTCCGCAACATCGGCAGACCGGTTGTTCTTGTCTTTTTTGGCGACCATCAGCCGAGCGCCGCAACGACTCTCAACGACGAGCTGTACCCTCAGGAAGATACGGCAAGCCACGCTTTCCGTATCTATCAGTCGACATATCTCGTCTGGGCTAACTATGAGATCGCCGGCAATACCGAGCTCAACGTCTACGACACCGTCGGGGCAAACGAGATTGCAGCCATTACCCTTAATAAGATCGGCGCCCCGCTCACCAATTACCAAAAGGCCCTGCTTGCGACAAGGTCAGATGTGCCCACCATCAATGTCGCCGGCTATCTCGGTGCCGACGGGCTGCGCTACGACTTGGAATCGGAAGACAGCCCCTACGCCTCGACGATCGACAAGCTGCAGCGCATGCAATACCTCGAGTTCGCCAGCAAAGTTCAGTAAGCCCGCCCATTCGCTTGGGCCCATCGTATTGCAAGCACGCTCGGCCCAAACGCATCGCAAATGACTCCCGCTCGCAAACGAGGGTACAATGACGCTCGTGTCACATCGCGGGGCCCCGGCCCCAGCATATACAAAGGAGTCATACATGGGTTGCGAACACGCACAGGCCGCCGGCGGACAAACGTCGCCGTCGCAATTTGAGGAGAACACGCTGTCCGAGGTCAAGCGCGTCATCGCCGTGCTTTCCGGCAAGGGCGGTGTCGGCAAGTCATTTGTCACCGGTGCCATCGCCACCGAGCTTGCCCGTCACGGCCACAAGGTCGGCGTCCTCGATGCCGACATCACCGGTCCCTCTATCCCCAAGATGTTCGGTATGAGTGGACGCCACGTCCATGCCCTTGGCAACCTTATGCTGCCCGAAATCTCCGAGCACGGCGTCAAGGTCATGAGCTCCAACCTGCTGCTCCAAAACGAGACCGACCCCGTCCTTTGGCGCGGTCCGGTCATCGCAGGCGCCATTAGGCAGTTCTGGAGCGAGACCTCGTGGGGCCCCATCGACTACCTGCTGGTCGACATGCCTCCGGGAACAGGCGACGTCGCGCTCACCGTCTTCCAGTCGCTGCCCGTCGACGGCATCGTCATCGTCACGAGCCCGCAGGATCTGGTCTCGATGATCGTCGCCAAGGCGGTCAACATGGCCGAGAAGATGAACGTCCCCATTCTGGGCATTGTCGAGAACATGAGCTATATTGAGTGCCCCGACTGCGGCAAGAAGATCGAGGTCTTTGGCGAGAGCAAGCTCCCCGAGGTCGCAGAGCGCTATAACCTCGACATCTTGGGGCAGCTTCCCATTAATCCGGCACTCGCCGAGGCCTGCGATAAGGGCGAGGTCGAGACCGCGCTGCCCGATGGCATGTTGCCCAAGGCAGTCTCTGCCGTCGAGGCTATTACCCCGCACGAGACCGACGAGGCCTAAGTGAACGCGAGCGCCTTCTATGACGTCCTGGTAATCGGCGGCGGGGCTTCAGGCCTCGCCGCCGCCATTACGGCCGCACGCGTTGGCAAAAGCGTCTGCATCGTTGAGCGCGATGTCGCCTGCGGCCTTAAGCTCCTTGCGACCGGTAACGGCCGCTGCAACCTCTCCAACGAATCGATCGATCCTCAGCGGTATAACCACCCAGCATTCGTCACATCCGTCATGGGCCCCCAGCCCGAACAAGAGCTTATGGGTTTCTTCTCCTCGCTGGGTATCATGACAACCTCCGAGGAAGGCCGGCTGTACCCGCGCTCCCTTCGCGCCGAATCGGTGCGCGACGCGCTTCTCAACGTTTGCGACCGCCTAGGTATCACCTTAATCTGCGGAGCCTACGTTGCCTCGGCGCACAAAGCTTCCGAAGGCTGGGCACTCCAAATAGACCGTCCAGCGCGGGCGCTCAAGGCAAAAAAGCACGACGACCGAAAATCGGAGCTCCGCTCGCTTCGGAAAGCGCTCGCTGATGTCCCTCGCAAGAACGTGGCCCTGCAGGCACATGCCGTAATTATCGCCACGGGCGGCAACCCCACCGGTATCGCCGATACGTTTCGCCTCCCCCTCACTTCGCTGCGCCCCATCCTCTGCCCCGTATCGGCAACGGTCTTTGGCGATCGGGCGGCGCTCAAGACGTTGGATGGCCTGCGCGTCCGCGCCCGCTTGACGCTCGCCCGCAATCATAATGAGCTCTGGCACGAAGACGGTGAAGTGCTGTTTCGAACCTTCGGTATCTCGGGCGTCGCTGTCTTCAACCTCTCTCGTCGTATCCAGCACGGCGATACGATCCTGCTCGACGTTTTCCCCGACCTCTCCAAAGACGAGTTGCTCGATACGCTCAACCGGCGCGTTGAGCTGCTCGGCGGCTTTTCGCCCCGCGATCCCCGTTGGCTCGACGGCATGCTCGCCCCGCAACTCTCCCGCGTCGTCTGCACAGCGTTCGAGCAGTGCCATCCAGGCTCCAACGATGTCATCCACCTGGTCTCGATCCTCAAGCACTTTAAGTTGCTCGTCAAGGGAACAGCCGAGGAGCGCTCAGCGCAGGTCACGCGTGGTGGCGTATCTGTCGAGAGCATCTCAACACCCAGCCTACGCGCGCGCAGCGTTGTCGACGCCCCGCTTTACGTCTGCGGTGAAGCGCTCGACATCGACGCCGATTGCGGAGGCTTTAACCTTGCGTGGGCCTGGATCTCGGGCATTCGCGCTGCAAGCAGCCTGTAGCCGCGCAGTCTATAATCAAAAACGCATTCGGGCCGTCTGGGATACCGGACGGCCTCTTTCTTGCCTCTAAGGAGACCTCGATGATCGAAATCACCCAAGTCAACGCGTCGCTCGATGAAGCCGACGATGAAAATGCCTGTCTCATTGTTGGCAAGCGAGTCGCCAAGCGCGTCCTACGTTGCAAGGACTCCGAGATCAAGTCCATCGAGCTCCACCGCAAGTCAATCGACGCTCGCAAAAAACGAGACGTCCATTTTATCCTGAGCTTTCGTGTTGAGCTGACTAGTCCCCACCTCGAGCGAGAAGCGGTCGACAGCGTTGCCGAGCGTGACCGCTCGCGCGTACGCGCGATAGAAGACGATGAGCCTTCATTCCCCTCCCCCGCCTCCGACGTACCTCAAGAACGCCCTGTCGTTGTCGGCGCCGGATGCGCCGGCCTTTTCGCTGCGCTTACGCTCGCCGAAGCAGGTCTTAAGCCCTTGCTCATCGAGCGCGGCGACCCGGCATTTCGCCGCTCGCAGGCGATCGACCTCTTTCTAAAGGAGCGCATCCTCGACCCCGAGAGCAATATCCAGTTTGGCCTGGGCGGCGCGGGGACCTTCTCGGACGGCAAGCTCAATACGGGAACCAAAGATCCCGCCCATCGCCTTATCCTCGAAACCTTCGTCGAGGCGGGTGCGCCCCGCGATATTCTGTGGGATGCCAAGCCGCACATTGGCTCCGACATCCTTCCCACGGTCGTCACCGCTATATCCCAGCGCATCGAGCAGCTCGGAGGTGTCGTCCGTTATCGAACGAAGCTCGTCGACATTCGCATCGACGCGTCTGGCGCCATCACCGGTATTGATGTCCAATCGTCCCAAGACACCGCTTGCGAGCCAATCGAGACAAAGCACCTCATCCTCGCCTGCGGGCATTCTGCTCGCGATATTTTTGAGCTCCTTAAGGACCACAACGTGGTCCTCGCACAAAAGACCTTTGCCATGGGCGTTCGCATCGAGCATCCGCAGCGCGACATCGACCGAGCCCAATTCGGAGCCTCGGCGGGACATCCTGCCCTCGGAGCAGCCCCCTACAAGCTCGTCGCCCATCTTCCCAACGGCCGCAGCGTGTTCTCGTTTTGCATGTGTCCCGGCGGGCAGGTTGTCGCCGCCTCTTCCGAGCAGGGCCACTTGTGCGTCAACGGCGCCAGTCTCAATGCCCGCGACGGACGCAACGCAAATGCCGCCCTGCTCGTTAACGTCACGCCTGAGGACCTTCCCAACGATGACCCACTCGCCGGCATCGAGCTCCAGCGCGCCTGCGAGGCGGCCGCCTACCGCCTGGGCGGTTCCAACTGGAACGCACCGGCACAGCTCGTCGGAGATTTCCTCGCAGGACGCGCCAGCAAGGCGCCCGGAAAGGTAAAGCCCACCTATCCGCTCGGTGTGACCTGGACGGCAATTGACGAAGCCCTGCCGCAGCATATCGTCGAGTCGCTCCGCCTGGGACTTCCCCTACTTGGAAAAAAGCTACGAGGCTACGACCGCTCCGATGCTGTCCTTACCGGCGTGGAGACTCGCTCGAGCTCACCGGTCACCGTCACCCGAGACCGAACATGCCATGCCGTGTCGACCCCGGGCCTCTACCCTTGCGGTGAGGGAGCTGGATATGCCGGCGGCATCATGAGCGCCGCCACCGACGGCATCCGTTGTGCCGAAGCCCTGATCGCAGACCTCTAACGCACGAATTCCAGCGCGCAAAAGACGCATGCCCCGAGCTCCGCAGGGAACTCGGGGCATGTTCGCTATTTCTTAAACCGTGCACCCTGGCGTTTTCTGCCCGATGCGAACGTGGAACCCTTGCGAGCCTGCGAACGTAAGCGCTCGATCGTCTCGTCCTCAGACGCACCCTCGAGCATCGCCCGAATCTGAACGACGGCATCGCGCAGGCGCGCCGCCTCCTCAAAGTCCATGGCGGCAGAAGCGTTACGCATATCCTCTTCCATGGTTTCGACGATCCGCACGAGCTCGTCATGCGGCAGTTCTTCCAACTGCTCCGCAAGTGTCTGCTCGGGCGCCACCGTTTCCGGCACGCCACCCTCGCCCGACTCATCGGGCGTATAGAATGCGCCATGGCCAAGAGAGTCGCCCTTCGAGCGTCCCTTGGAACCCACGGTTTTTTCGGCCTCGGCAATAAAACTTGAGATGTCGTTGATGGCCTTGCGCACCGTCTTGGGCACAATGCCATGCTCTTCGTTATATGCCATCTGAATCTCGCGACGGCGCTGCGTCTCCTCGATGGCCTCTTTCATCGAATCGGTCACAACGTCAGCATACATGATGACTTCGCCATCGGCGTTACGGGCCGCGCGGCCAATCGTCTGAATCAGCGAACGGCGGTTGCGCAAGAAGCCTTCCTTATCGGCATCGAGAATTGCCACCAGTGAGACCTCGGGAAGATCCAAGCCCTCGCGAAGCAGGTTGATGCCAACGAGAACATCGATCTTGCCCTCGCGCAGCGTTCGCAGGATCTCGACACGGTCCATTGTCGCCGTATCAGAATGCATGTAATTGACCTTAATGCCCGCATCAAGCAGATGGTCGGTCAGGTCCTCGGCCATGCGCTTGGTCAACGTGGTCACCAGCACGCGCTCCTTGCGGGCAACGCGCTCGCGAATCTCGTCCTCAAGATCGTCAATCTGACCGCGAACCGGACGCACATCGATCTTGGGATCGAGCAGGCCGGTCGGACGAATAATCTGCTCAACATCGTTCTGGCTCACCCGCAGCTCGTAGTCGCCCGGCGTGGCCGAAACGTAGATGAACTGGGGGATCCTTGCCTCAAACTCATCGAAACGAAGCGGGCGGTTATCGAGTGCCGAAGGAAGGCGAAAACCGTGTTCCACCAGCGTCACCTTACGCGAGCGGTCACCTTCGTGCATGCCGCGAATCTGCGGCACCGTCACATGGCTCTCATCGATGATGCAGAGCATGTCCTTAGGGAAGTAATCGATCAGGGTAAACGGCGGCTCGCCCGGTTTTCGACCGTCCAGATGACGCGAGTAGTTCTCGATACCGTTACAAAAACCCATGGTCTCGAGCATCTCGAGATCATAGTCGGTGCGCTGCTGCAGACGCTGTGCCTCGAGCAACTTGTCGGTCGCCTTGAGCTCGGCCACACGCTTCTCGCACTCTTCACTGATTGATTTCAGAGCCGCCTTGACCTTCGGCTTCTCGGTCACGTAGTGCGATGCCGGCCATACGGGGATGGCCTCGTACTCACGAAGCATCTCACCGGTAACCTCATCGATCTCGGCAATAAGCTCAACCTCGTCGCCAAAGAACTCAAACCGCAACGGATGCTCGGCATAAGGCGGATACACGTCGACAACATCGCCGCGCACGCGGAACGTGCCGCGCGCTAGGTCATAGTCATTGCGATCATATTGAATGTCGATAAGTGCATGGATAAAGTCATCGCGCTCGAGCGGCACCTTCTTGTCGACGTTTGGAGCCAGACCCGCATAGTCCTCAGGAGAGCCAATGCCATAGATACACGAGACCGATGCGACAACGATCACATCGCGTCGAGAGAGCAGTGACGCGGTCGCCTGATGGCGCAGCATCTCGACCTCTTCGTTAATCGAGGAGTCTTTCTCGATATATGTATCGCTTTGCGGCACATACGCCTCGGGCTGATAGTAGTCGTAGTACGAGACAAAGTAGACCACAGCGTTGTTGGGAAAGAACTCTTTGAGCTCGCTCGCAAGCTGAGCGGCGAGCGTTTTATTGGGAGCCATGACCAGCGTCGGCTTCCCCAGGGCCTCAATAGTCTTAGCCATCGTGAAGGTCTTGCCCGAACCAGTCACGCCCAGCAAAACCTGATAGCGATCTCCGTCCCTCACACCCTGCACAAGCGACTCAATGGCCTTAGGCTGAGAACCTGCAGGCTCATAGGGAGACACGACCTCAAACGGCACCTCAGAGCCCTCAACGCCAAAACGTTTGAGCTCTCCTCCAACACGCTCAACTTCAAATTCCGCCATGGATACTCCTAACTCATATATCTGCAGTATACGCAGGCGGCAGGCATAGTCCTATACGAACCGATCGGGATAGAGGGTCTTGTAGCGAACCCAGGCATTATTGACACGAATCAGATACGCCTGCGTCTCGGGAAAGGTGATTGCATTATGAAGCGACGTGCTCTGCTGCGCCCATCCGTCGACATTGCCCATGCCGGCGTTATAGGCGGCAATGGCGCTGTCAGTCGACCCGTTAAAATACGTTAGAAGATACGAAAGATACGCACAGCCAAACTCGATGTTCGTAGCGGGATCGTTAAGGTTGTCGGCGGAATACTCGCTACCATCGACAAGACCCTTGGCAATCATATCCTGGGCAGTCTCGGGCATCAGCTGCATCAATCCCCGAGCGCCTTGATTCGACTCAGCCTCGGGATCCCAATTCGATTCCGACTTTATGACAGCACACACCAGATATGGATCAAGATTGTGCGAAATGCTCGATTGCTTTACATACGCCTCGTAGTCAATTGGATACAAAGGCTTAAAGAAGGCGGCAGGAGCATACGAGTAGACGAGCGAAATAAAGCCGAAGACGAGCACAACGGCAAGTGGCGCAACGCGATACCACGTAAAGAAACGTGTCTTAGGCATCGGCCTCCTCCTTATCCGTTACATCCCCGAAGCCATGGCGCACAAGCCATGCGTCCAGTTGTTCAAAGAGCGAATTATCGCCTCCCGCATTATCGATTACCGTCGTAGCGAGATTGCAAAGCGAAGCCTCATCAGGTTGGCATGCAGAGCGAGCATCAAAATCAGAGGACTCCATACCACGATGAATGGCACGCTCGCGACGAACTGCCAAAGGAGCACTGATAACCAGAATTTCATCAGCCAGGCCAAAAGCATCCTCAAAACCAGTCGGGGCAGAAACCTCGACAACCGCAAAGGGATAACGGGGGGACGAAACCGTACAACAAACCGGATCGAGAATCCTAAGCGAAAGCTGTTCAATGAGAACGGGGTGCACAAGGCCATTGAGCCGTGCGACCGAATCAGGAGAAGCGAAAGCTCGAGAAGCGAGGATGCTGCGGCGAATGCCGCCCTCCTCATCCAAAATATCCCAGCCAAATTCTTCCGCGAGGGCATTGACGATATCGGAGCCTGGCACATACAGCGATTTGGCAAGCTCGTCCAGATCGATAAGCATGGCGCCATGAGATTCGAGATAGCGGCAGGCAGTCGACTTACCCGAAGCAATATTGCCCAAGACAAAAACGGTAAACATCAAGTCCTCCCTAACGCCAATGGGAGTTATTATCGCGCAAATACAAAAGAAGGACTCAAAATACAGCCAAACAGTAAGACAAGCTAAAAGAAGGCGAGTTCTTGTATTACAGCTCTTTATAAAACGCAAAAAAGGGGGAGGCCGCGAGGCCTCCCCCTTTTCCATTCCATTGACGGCTCGGT
Organism: uncultured Collinsella sp.; assembly: GCA_938011935.1. Classification (GTDB taxonomy): domain Bacteria; phylum Actinomycetota; class Coriobacteriia; order Coriobacteriales; family Coriobacteriaceae; genus Collinsella. The sequence continues at coordinate 119 of CALLSU010000093.1, read as the reverse complement.
GCCGTCCACCGGTCAGCGGCGCCCTGGCCTCCCACGGGCTGGCCCCGCAGTACTCTCGGCGCGATGGGGCTTAGCTTCCGGGTTCGGAACGGGACCGGGCGTGCCCCCCATGCTCTGGC
>CALLSU010000092.1:0-22199 GCA_938011935.1 uncultured Collinsella sp. | reverse complement strand
ACCCCGGAGGAGTTCCGGAATCAGGCCCTCGCGGCCTAGTCGCTATTTAGGGCGTCCAAGATTTGGGACGCAGTTCAATTGCCGAGGAGACGCTGACGGTCGACGCGCTCGACAGGCCCGCCGCGGCAACGCCCGCCGAGGACGCCGAGGTGCCCGCCGCCGTGCGCATGGCTAAGCTCGGGTATCACTGGGATGATGTTGACGAGGTCGTGCGTCCCATGGCCCAGCAGGGCAAGGCGCCGCTCGCCTCGATGGGCATCGATGCGCCGCTGGCCTGCCTGTCCAAGAAGACGCGTTCGTTCTTTGACTACTTCTATCAGCTGTTCGCTCAGGTCACGAACCCGCCCATCGACGCCCTTCGCGAGCATATGGTCACCTCGACCACGCTCTACCTGGGCAACCACGGCAACCTGCTCGAGGACTCCCGTACGGCCTGCCAGCTGGTTCGCTTGGAGCGCCCGCTGCTCAACGAGGAGGAGTTCGACCGCATCTGCGCCATCGACCGCGTGGGCTTTAAGACTTGCCGTTTCCGTGCCGTGTACCGCCGCGATGCCGGCGAAGGCGCGCTGCAGACTGCGCTCAAGCAGCTTGCAGAGGACGTTGAGGCTGCGGTCCGCGACGGCGTGAACATCGTGGTGCTGAGCGATCATGCCGCTGCGGGCGAGGTGCCCGTGCCGTCGCTGCTCGCCGTGGGCTGCGTGCACAATCACCTGATCCGCGCCGGCGTGCGTACCTTTGCCGACATCGTGGTGGAGTGCGGTGACGCCGTGTCCCCGCACGACTTTGCAGCACTGGTGGGCTACTCCGCGAGCGGCATCTATCCGTACAACGCACACGCGTGCATCCGCGATCTGGCGGCGCGCGGCGACCTGGACGTGACGGCCGAGCAGGGCATCGCCAACTACAACAAGGCTGCGACCGCCGGCATCGTCTCCATCATGTCCAAGATGGGCATCTCTACGGTGCAGAGCTACCATTCGGCGCAGATCTTCGAGGCCGTGGGCTTTACGCCGGAGTTCGTCAACGCGTACTTCGCCGGCACGGTGAGCCGTGTGGGCGGTATGGGTGTCGAGGACGTCGAGCGTGAGCAAAACGAGCGCTACGACGCTGCGCTCGCTATCCTTAAGAGCCCGGCTCCCGATCAGCTGCCCACGCTGGGTCTGACCAAGTGGCGCCCGCTCGGCGGCGAGGATCACCTCATCGATCCGCAGGTTGTCTACTTGCTGCAGACCGCCTGCCGTGAGGACAGCTACGACACCTTTAAGGAGTACAGCGCCCGCCTGCACCGCACCGGTCGTGCCGTGCGCCTGCGCGACCTGCTGGACTTTAATGCCAGCGGCCGCACGCCGGTGGAACTCGACGAGGTGGAGCCCGCGCTCAACATCGTCCGCCGCTTTAACACCGGCGCCATGTCGTATGGCTCCATCAGCAAAGAGGCGCATGAGTGCATGGCCATCGCCATGAATCGCCTGCATGGACGCTCCAACTCGGGCGAGGGAGGCGAGGACCCGCGTCGCGAGACCCCGCTGGCTAACGGTGACTCCAAGAACTCCGCGATCAAGCAGGTGGCAAGTGCGCGCTTTGGCGTGACGAGCCGCTACCTGTGCAGTGCCTTCGAGATTCAGATTAAGATGGCCCAGGGCGCCAAGCCCGGCGAGGGTGGCCACCTGCCCGGCAAGAAGGTCTACCCCTGGATCGCCGAGGTCCGTCAGTCCACGCCCGGCATCGGCCTGATCTCGCCTCCGCCGCACCACGATATTTACTCTATCGAGGATCTGGCAGAGCTGATCTTTGACCTTAAGAACGCCATCCCCGGCGCACGCGTGTCGGTCAAGCTGGTCAGTGAGGCCGGCGTCGGCACCATCGCCACCGGTGTGGCCAAGGGTGCTGCCGACAAGATCTTGATCAGTGGCCACAACGGCGGCTCAGGTGCCGCTGCGCGCGACTCTATCTGGCATGCGGGTCTGCCGCTGGAGCTTGGCCTTGCCGAGGCCCAACAGACGCTGCTGCAAAACGGCCTGCGCTCGCGCGTGGTGCTCGAGGCCGATGGCAAGCTTATGGACGGCACCGATGTTGCCGTCGCCTGCCTGTTGGGCGCCGAGGAGTTTGGCTTTGCGACCATGCCGCTCATCTCCATGGGTTGCCTCATGCAGCGCGACTGCCAGCAGGACACCTGCCCGGCCGGCATCGCTACGCAAAACTGCCGCCTGCGTCGCGGCTTCCGCGGCAAGCCCGAGCACGTTGAGCACTTTATGCTCTTTGTAGCCGAGCAGCTGCGCGAGGTCATGGCGAGCCTGGGCTTCCGCACCATCGACGAGATGGTCGGCCATCCCGAGTGCCTGCGCCAGATCGAGGTCCCGGGCAACTGCAAGGCCAACCTGCTCGATCTGTCGCCCGTGCTGGTGAGCGCGACCTGCGAGTTCGGTGCCCATATCCCGGGTGCCGACGGTCGCCACTTCCTGCCCCAGATGGCTGCCGACAGCGAGCTCGACAAGACGCTCGACTCTACGCTGTTCGTGCCCTATACGGCCGATGCCCGTGCACACCTGCGTCCGATTCGCTTCCGCGCCGATATCGCCAACGTCAACCGCTGCGTGGGCACCATCTTGGGCAACGCGGTGACCAAGGCGCATCCCGAGGGCCTGCCCGCCGGCTCCATCACCATCGATTGCGATGGTTCGGCCGGTCAGAGCTTTGGCGCCTTCCTGCCGCGCGGCATTACGCTCAACGTGTGCGGCGACGCCAACGACTACTTTGGCAAGGGCCTTTCGGGCGGCGAGGTGTCGGTGCGCCCCAACCCGCATGCGACCTACAAGTTCGACGAGAACATCATCGTGGGCAACGTTGCGTTCTTTGGTGCCACGAGCGGTCGCGGCTTCATTAACGGTCTTGCCGGCCAGCGTTTTGCCGTGCGCAACTCCGGTGCCACCGTGGTGGTCGAGGGCTGCGGCAACCATGGCTGCGAGTACATGACGGGCGGTCTGGCGCTCATCCTGGGCGAGGTCGGGCAGAACTTCGCCGCCGGCATGACAGGTGGCGCGGCCTATGTCTTTGACCAGTACGGCACGCTCGATGCCCGTGTGAACCACGAGAGCGTTGAGCTCAAGGCCCCGACGGCCGGCGAGCTGGCGCAGATTCGCGAGCTCATCCAGGAGCACGTGGACGCGACGCAGAGCCCGCGCGGCATTAAGTTGCTCTACAGCTTCGACTCGATGAGCAAGCACTTTGTGAAGGTCATTCCGACCGAGTACGAGCGCGTGCTGGCGATTGTCGCTGGGGCCGAGGCCGTGGGCAAGACGCATACGCAGGCTGAGGAGCTGGCGTTTGACATTGTGACCGGTCGCGCCGACGCTGCTGATGTTGCCCGCTTTGACGTGGCGGGCGGTGCTGCGGGTGCTGTGCCCGCCGCCGCCAGCTCTGTTGCTTCGACCAAGAAGGAGGCGTAAGTGCCATGGGTAAGCCCGGTGCTTTTCTTGATATCGATCGCGTGACCCACGAGCTTCGCTCCGTGGAGGAGCGCAGTCATGATTTTGATCCGCTGTACGTGGAGCTCGATGACGACGCGCGTCGCGCCCAGGCGAGCCGCTGCATGATGTGCGGCGTGGCGTTTTGCCAGATGGGCGCGAGCTTTGGCAAGGCACGCCCGAGCGGCTGCCCGCTGCACAACCTGATTCCCGAGTGGAATGAGCTGGTGTACCGCGGCCGCTGGGACGAGGCTGCCGAGCGTCTGTCGCTCACCTCGCCCATGCCTGAGTTCACGAGCCGCGTGTGCCCGGCACTGTGCGAGGCCGCGTGCAACCTGGGCTCGGTCGACGGCCAACCCACGACGATTCACGATAACGAGCGTGCGATCAGCGACCATGAGTGGGCCAACGGCGGCCCACGTCGCTTTGAGCCGGCAGGGGAGGACGCGCCCTCGGTCGCCGTGGTTGGTTCCGGCCCGGCTGGCCTGGTGGCAGCATGGGAGCTTGCACGTCGCGGTGCCCGCGTGACGGTGTTTGAGCGCGACGACCGCCCCGGCGGCCTACTCATGTACGGCATTCCCAACATGAAGCTCGAGAAGTCTGTGGTCGAGCGTCGTGTGGCGCTCATGCGCGAGCTGGGTATTGTGTTCGAGCTGGGCGCCGACGTGACGGACCCTGCGGTGGCGGCCAAGCTCAACGGCTTTGACGCTGTGGTGGTGGCTGCTGGCGCCCGTGCCCCGCGTGGACTGGCTGCTGAGAATATTGACGCGCCCGGCGTGGTGTACGCGGTGGACTACCTGACGGCTTCGACCGTCTCGGTGCTCGATGGCGGCGAGCCTGCCATCGATGCACGCGGCCTGGACGTTGCGGTCATTGGCGGTGGCGATACCGGCAACGACTGCGTGGGTACCGCCGTGCGTCAGGGCGCGCGCAGCGTGCGCCAGTTTGAGTTCTTGCCGGCTGCGACCGATAAGCGCGCGGCGAGCAACCCCTGGCCGCAGTGGCCCAACGTTAAGAAGACCGACTACGGCCAGCAAGAGGCTATCGCTGCGATGGGTGGCGAGATGCGTGCCTGGGGCGTGGATACCCTCGAGGTGCTGCTGGACAAGAAGGGTGCGGCTGCGGGCCTGCGCGTGGTCGATCTGGACTGGTCGGCGGGAAAGCCCGAGCGCATCGCGGGCTCTGAGCACGAGGTGCCGGCCCAGCTGGTGCTCATTGCCTGCGGCTTTACGGGCCCGGAGCACAGCGTGTTCGACGCTGCCGGCGTGCCTGTTGCCGCCGCTGGCCGTCCGCTGCCGGTGATGGCTGCCGAGGGCTCGCACCTTGCGGCCCGTGTCGACGGCGTTGCCGCGGATGCCGCGCCGGTGTATGTTGCCGGTGATGCTCGCAACGGCAGCTCGCTCGTGGTGAACGCCATGGCCGATGCCCTGGCCTGCGCAGCCGAAGTCGCCGATGCGCTGGAGCTGTAAAGTAGTCATTTAAGAACATCCCCAATGACTGGTCATTTTTTGTCTGGTCGTTGGGGACACTCTTTGCGATCGATTTGCTCGTTTGCCGACGTACGGGTGTTCATTTGTCGACTTCTTTGGCTGTGGACACCTGTTGTTTCTGTGGTGGCTGCGGGCATCTGGCTCAAAAGGGCGGGTTGGCTGTCTATGTCTACCTGCTGTTTTGTTGTGGTGCGCATTTTCGGTCAAGCTTTTCGTCAAGTGTTTGGTCAGCATCTGGTTTGCAGCCGGAGGCCTATTTTGCCCGCGCTGGTCGTGGCTGCCCACCCTCCTCGTAAGCTCAAATTGAGGTCTATCAGTTTGAGGAGGATGCCATGACTGACCACGCTTTTGACCGAGCAGAGCTGGCTGAAGCCGTCGGCAACGATATTGCCGACATGGCCCATTTTTGGATGCTGCGGAAGTTCCAGTTTTTGGAGCCGGCGCGCGAACAGTTCGAGATCATTGTCGACCCGTGGCTCAGCTATTGCACCGAGCCTTCGCAAAACGAAATCATGGCCTACAACATGGCATTTACCGATTGGCTGCTCTTCGAGCGCCCCTATCGCCATGGCAAGACGCTGCTCGAGCTGTATGTTGAAGAGCCGCCGACATCCATTCGCCTGCCTCGCTCAAGCGGCTCGAGCAGGTACGCGACACGCAGTATTTCTCGCGCTTTGGCATTTTGGACAAGGATCCTGCGACTGGTATGGTCGCGCTGAAGGACACGCGCACCGACCGTCGCTTTGATGTCTACGACCCGCATATCGTGCAAAAGGAGCATTGGAGCGACGGAGCGATTGCGGTGCGCCTCGCCTGCGTCGACGATGTCTGGCTGACGGCGGGACAACTCTATCTGTATGACATCGCACGCCTGAGTGACACGGCGGTCGATGGGCCTGGTGCGGTGCATCCGGAGGACCTGCAGGATGGCTTTGACACCTCGTGCATCAGCTTCTTCTTGCGTCTGGTCCGCGACATCATGGGCGCCCAGGGGCGGTACGTGAAGTCACTCAACATCTACGAGCAGGAGTGGGAGTAGGGGATGGACCTGGCGTTGTCCTGCCTTGCCTTCTGTCTTTATGTCTCGATCTGTAACGTTTAGGGACAAAAAACCGGTCTACCTGGTACAGATCGAGACGTTTGTCGGCGGCAGCAGCGGCGGCGATGGCCCATTTGTCCGATGTGGTGGTGATGGAAGTGTCTAATACCGTTCTCAAACACAAGCATACGGCTCGCAACACGTTGGCGCGGAATAGGATGCTTGCCAGGCTCACGGAGGCGGCTGAACTAGGCGTGCTGCTTGTGACGCACGACAATGCCGAGCTCATGTGGCTGCGGCGTCATGTGGGGACCGATGACATTGCGGAGCCCGAGCCGTATTTGTTCTGCTTTCAACATGATTGGGATACGTTGACACCGGCGGAGCGAGCACTGCGGACCATCAAAGGGCTTGCGGAATTTCATCCCGATTGGGCGTTTTGGGGCTATGACGCGGCGCTTTTGTGGGGTCTGGAGGTGCCGAATGATCTGCTTGGGTCACGATATCTTGTTAAGACGGGTTGTTCGGTGACGTTGAGCGGCGGGTGCAGGTTGTTGCGTCCGCAGATGGCGGGCGCACTCGAGCATGTTGATGGCGTGCGGGTGACGTCGTTTTGGCGCACGGTGGAGGATTGCCTACTGCGTGCGCCGTTCTCCTACGGGTTGGCGATTGCCGATTCTGCACTGCGGGCGAAAGGCGTATCACGTGGGGATTTGTGCGAGCGCCTCCGCGCCGATTGCGAGGGCAGACGAGGGTATCGCAGAGCGCAGGTGATCGCGTCGTATGCGGACGGGCTGTCCGAAAACGGCGGCGAGTCTCGTTTTCGGGCGTTCTTTATTGCATACGGTTTTCCGGTGCCAGAGTTGCAGGTGGAGTTTCGCGACCCGCTCGATCCGAGCCAGGTGTTTCGTGTCGACTATTTTTGGCGGCTCGAGGACGGAACATGTGTCATCGGCGAGCTCGACGGAAAGGGGAAGTATACCTTGCAGAACGGCGAGGGTCGGGAGTCGGTCGACCCATTCGTGACAGAGCGTCAGCGGGAATCTCATCTGACAATGCTCGGGCATAAGGTGCTTCGGTTTACGTTTAACGAACTCAAAGACCCGGGGAAGCTGGTCGAGAAAATGAGGCTGGCTGGTATTCCTCGGCAGGCTGAATTGGCTGAGGAGTGGAGATGCCAGTGGTATGGGCGCTGAGAGGTTTTGTCTCGATCTGTAACGTTTAGAGGCTGTTTGAGCTCGTAATTGTTACAGATCGAGACAAGCCGGTGAAACGTCGACCGAATGTCTCGATCTGTAACATCAAGGGGCCCAATAACCCTGTACCTGTTACAGATCGAGACATTCCCCTGGTGTCGCTGGGGTGGGACTGCAACGTATTCCGTCCCCCACATCCCCTCTTTCCTCCGTTAACCGATATGTCTGTGGCAATCGGGCTGCACTGGATAACAATGGACAGATGTTCAAGTTTTCTGAGGGGGAGGAGCTCGATATGGCGTCTGCCGATCGTTCTACGTTGTTTATCAATGCGACCATTCTGGATGGCTCGGAGCATATGGAGCCGCAACCCGATATGGCCGTGGCCGTTGAGCGCGGTGTCATCACGTGGGTGGGACCGAGTGCTGTGGCGCAGGCGTCTGCAGGTGCCGAGGTCATCGACCTGGCCGGCGCGTACCTCATGCCCGGCCTCATCAATATGCATGTGCACCTGTGCGGCTCGGGCAAGCCTGTCTCGGCCGGCGATGCGGGCGCACTTATGAAGAAGCTCGATAATCCCGTGGGCCGCGCCATCGTTCGCCACATCCTCAAAGGCAGCGCCCAACAGCAGCTGGCAAGCGGCGTGACTACGGTGCGCGGTGCGGGTGACCCGCTGTTTGCCGACATCGCCGTGCACGATGCTATCGATGCCGGCAAGTATCAGGGTCTGCGTCTGGTAGCGCCGGGAACGGGCGTTACAGTGCCGGGTGGCCACGGCGCGGGGCTGTTCGCGCAGGTCGCCAATACGCCCGACGAGGCGGCCGAACAGGTGCGCGACTTGTACGCTCGTGGTGCCGACGTCATCAAGTTGTTCGTGACGGGTGGCGTGTTCGACGCGACCGAAGTTGGCGAGCCGGGCGTGCTGCGCATGCCGATCGATGTTGCCGCGGCGGCGTGCAAGGCGGCGCACGAGGTGGGCCTGCCGGTTATGGCTCATGTCGAGAGCACCGAGGGCGTGAAGGCCGCGCTTGAGGCCGGGGTCGACACGATCGAGCACGGTGCCCCGATGACGCCCGAGATCCTGGAGCTGTATCGCGGCGCCGCGGGCACACAGCTCGAGGGACGCGCGCCGAGCGTGACCTGCACGATCAGCCCGGCGCTGCCGTTTGTATTGCTCGACCCGGAAAAGACCCATTCGACCGATACACAAAAGAAGAACGGCGACATCGTGTGCTCGGGCATCATCGAGAGCGCCCGTGCCGCGCTGGAAGCTGGCATTAAGGTGGGCCTGGGCACGGACTCAAGCTGCCCGTTCGTGACGCAGTACGACATGTGGCGTGAGGTGGCCTATTTTGCCAAGTATGTCGGTGTGAGCAACGCCTTCGCGCTGCATACGGCTACGCAAGTCAACGCCGAGCTGCTGGGGCTGGGCGGCGAGACCGGTACGATCGAGTGCGGCAAGGCCGCCGATATCCTGGTGACGCGCAAGAATCCGCTCGATGACCTGTGCGCTCTGCGTGAGCCGACGCATGTGATGTGTCGCGGTGATTTGGTACGCAAGCTCAAGGTGAAGCGTATTCCCGAGGTGGACGCCGAGCTCGACGCGATTATGGCCATGCCTGCCGAAGCGCTGGCTGAGGAGCTGGCCCGCGACGGTGTGGCGTAGATGTGACAAAGGGGCAGCTCCGTTGCCGCATGCAAAAAGCTGAGGTCTCAACACGAGGCCTCAGCTTTTTTATCGAACAAATACTTAAGATTTGGGACAAACAAACCTGATTAATTTGTCCCGCGTGCGGGCGTTAGGAGCGGGTTTCCATCTTGGCGTGGCACTTGGGGCAGGTGACGCGGATCTTGCCTTTGCCCTTGGGGACGGAGAGCATCTGGCCGCAGTTGGGGCACTTGAGGTATGCTGTGGTCTTGCGACCCTTCCACATCTTCTTGGCCGTGCGCTTGGCACGCTCAAAGTCTTCCTTGCTGGTACCGGCCGTGCGCGAGGCGTTGGCAGCCGCGGCGCCGCTACCCAAGCTCGCTACGAACTTGCCCAGGCCGGGGACGTTAGCGGTCGCGGCGACAAAGTCCGCGTTTTCCTTGCGACGTGCGTCGATGTTTTTGGACAGGCCGCGCAGCACGCCAATCACGATTACGGCGATGGCAATCCAGCTGAGCCACTGGATATGGGCTATCGATCCGATCATCGCGATGACGATGCCGACAAAGCCCATAACGATGGTGAGCTCATCGGCGCCATTGCGGCCCTTCATAAAGTCATTCATGCAAATTGCCTTTCGTTCGATATGCTGCACGCCTTTATACCCGATTTAGAGCAAGGGGGACAGGTCAATCTGCACCAAGGTGGTGCAAACATACCTGTCCCCGATGCACCAAGAAGGTGCAAAGCAGTCCGTCCCCAATGCCCCAATTACTTGGAGAGCTTGTCGACGACGCGTTCGATCTCGGCGAGCTTGGCGGCCTTGAGGTCTTCGTCGCCCGATTCGATTGCCGAAGTCACGCAGCCCTCGATATGCGCCTTGAGCACGTCGGCGTTGATGCGCGCAATGAGCGCCTGCGTTGCCATGAGCTGCGTGGAAATATCGACGCAGTAACGGTCCTCATCGACCATCCGCAAGATGCCGTCGATCTGGCCGCGTGCCGTCTTGAGCATGCGGGTTACCGATTTGTGGTCTGCCATCATGGCGGGTCCTCGTTTCTGGTCGGGGGGGGGTACGTGCGGGTCGTTACGCGGCGGTCACCGAAAGGGCGTGGAACTTCTCACCCGCGGCCTCGACAGCGGCGGCGAGCTGCTCGGCGGTCACGGTGTCGGCGCACTCCACCTGGACGGTCTGAGTCTCGTGATCGGCATCGGCGTCGGTCACGCCGGCAACGTTGAGCAACGCCGTCTCGACGGTGGCGTCGCAGTGGCCGCACATGAGGCCGGAAGTCTTGATTGTGTATCGCATCGGTATTCCTCTCTGTTGTGTCGGCTTTCCCAGGCACCCGACCTTGACCTTCAAGCCGTCGCTCGTGTACCAAAGTACGCGTCGCTCCTCTTTCAGGTCAATCTCTGGCACCTGGAAAACCCGTTCTAAATGGACGTAATAGTGAGCCTATTTTGCCACTTTAGGCTTAAAGGTTCGTAGGCGCAATGCATTAGTCACGACGCACACGCTCGACAGGCTCATGGCCGCGGCGCCAAACATCGGCGAGAGCTGCCAGCCGGTGAGGGGGAAGAACACGCCTGCGGCGAGCGGAATGCCGATGCCGTTATAGAACAGCGCCCAGAACAGGTCCTGCTTGATGTTGCGGATCGTGGCGCGCGAAAGTTCGATGGCGCGGGCGACGTCCATGAGGTCGCTGCGCATGAGTACCACGTCGGCGCCCTCCTTGGCGATGTCGGCGCCGGTGCCGATGGCAAGGCCCACGTCGGCGCGCGCCAGGGCGGGGGAGTCGTTGATGCCGTCGCCCACCATGGCGACCTTGTCGCCCGCATCCTGCAATTCGCGCACGTGGCGCTCCTTGTCGGCGGGCAGAACGTCGGCGATGACCTGCTTGCTGTTCAGTCCCACGCGGCGGGCGATGGCCTCGGCCGTCACGCGGTTGTCGCCAGTGAGCATGCGCACATCGACGCCGAGCTTGCGGAGCGCGGCGATGGCCTCGGCGCTCGTCTCCTTGACCTCATCAGCCACGGCGATGGTGCCGACAAGCTCGCCGTTCTTGGCAAAGAACAGCGGCGTTTTGCCCTCGGTGGCAAATTGCTCGGCAACGCCGGCGGGCACCTCCGCGCCCAGCTCGTTCATCAGGCGCACGTTGCCGGCTGCGATGACATTCTGCCCCTCGCGCGCCGTAACGCCTCGTCCAGGCACGGCGGCAAAGTCCTCGACCATGCGTGCGACGATTCCGCGCGCCTCGCACTCGGCCATAATCGCCTCTGCCAGCGGGTGCTCGCTCGAGCGCTCCAGCGCGGCGGCCAGCTTGAGCAGCGCCTTTTCGCTCATGGCGGGCGAGCCGTCGGCGCGCGCGGCAACCACAATGTCGGTCACGGCCGGCTTGCCGCGGGTGACGGTGCCCGTCTTATCGAGCACCACGGTGCCCACGCTGCGCAGGTTCTCCAGTGCCTCAGCGCTCTTAAACAGAATGCCCATTTCGGCGCCCTTGCCGGTGCCCACCATAATGGCGACGGGGGTGGCCAGGCCCAGCGCGCACGGACAACTGATCACTAGCACGGCGACGGCGGAGGTGAGCGCTTCGTTGACGCTTCCGGTCAGTGTCATCCACGCCAAGAAGGTCACGGCCGAGATCACGAACACCACGGGCACGAACACGCCGGCGACCTTGTCGGCCATGCGGGCGATGGGCGCCTTGGTGGCGTTGGCGTCCTCGACAAGCTTGATGATCTTGGCGAGCGATGTCTCGGCACCCACACGCGTGGCGCGGAAGGTAAACGAGCCGGTGCGGTTGACGGTGGCGGCGTTGACGGTGTCACCGGCGGTCTTTTCCACGGGGATGGACTCGCCGGTCAGCGCGCTCTCGTCCACGGCCGAGCTGCCCTCGAGCACCACGCCATCGACGGGGATGGACTCGCCGGGGCGTACGCGCAGGATCTGGCCGGGAAGGATGCTGTCGACGTCGACGGTGGTCTCGCTGCCGTCCTCTGCCACGACGGTCGCGGTCTTGGGCGCCAGGTCGATCAGCGCCTCGATAGCGCCGCCGGTTTTGGACTTGCTGCGCGTCTCGAGGTATTTGCCCACGGTGACGAGCGACAGGATCGTGCCTGCGCTCTCAAAATACAGATTGTCCATGCCCGTCATCATGGCCTCGTGGACCTGACCCGCGGCTAACTGGTCGGCCATGATGAACATGGCGTAGAGCGACCAGGCGACGGAAGCGGTCGCGCCCACGGCGATGAGGGCGTCCATGGTAGGCGCACCGTGCGCGAGCGATTTAAACCCATTGAAAAAGTACGCGTCGTTGACATAGACGATGGGGATGAGCAGGACGAGCTCGGTGAGGGCGAGCGTCATGCTGTGGGTATGGTCGGTGAAGATGCCGGGCAGCGGCCAGCCGAGCATGTGCCCCATGCCGATGTAGAACAGCGGGATGAGGAATACGATCGAGACGATGAGGCGGGTGCGCATGGCAGAGGCGGCGGCCTCCAGCTTTTTGGTGGGCGACTCCATATGGGCGGCGCCAGGCCTGGCTTGCGTGCTGCCGTTTGAGCCGGCGGTACCGGTGCCCGCATCGACGGGTGAGGCTGAGTAGCCGGCACGGTCGACGGCGGTGCAGATATCGTCGGGGGAGACCTGCGCGGGGTCATAGTCGACCATCATGGAACCGGCGAGCAGGTTGACCGCGACGCTATGGACGCCGTCGAGCTTGCTCACGGCACGGTCCACGTGCGCCTGGCAGGCGGCGCATGTCATGCCGCCCACGTCGAACTTATCTTGAGCCACGGCTTCTCCTTTCTGTAGTTTGGTGTTGAAATTGTTAACCTGCCGATACTATACACCCATACCCCCTGGGGGTGTCTAGTAATAGTTGGAATGTATGACTTTCATTACAGATGAGGGTGGCTGCTCAATCGGTGGCCGTCCCAACCAATCATCTCAATCTGTAACATCTGGTCCAGTCGTTGAGCCGTAACTGTTACAGATCGAGACATTACATCGAGCCACAACTTAACGTCTCAATCTGTAACGCCTGGGGACCGTTTTGCCTGCTAGATGTTACAGATCGAGACAATCTCGGAGCAGATGCCCCGGCCATACAACGTAAAACGCCGGGGCGCCCGTGTGGTAGACGTCCCGGCGCATGTTAGGCAGGGTTTGCGAAGCGGTGGGAGGGAGGAGAAGCCGTCCTCCCGAAATCCTTACTCCTGACGACGCTTCTTGTCAGTCAGGAAGACGCCGGCGGCTACGAGCACGACACCTCCGATGACAAACGTCTCACCGGCGAGCGCAGCATTGTCGCCTGTGGTGGGAAGTGCCGAGTTGGCGGCCGTCTTGACGTTGCCGGCAGACGGCTTTCCAGTAACCGGCTTAGCGGCAGCCTGCGTGATCTTGGCCTGCTCGGCCTTCGCCGCCTCTTGCTCCTGGCGGGCGATCTCGTCCTTCAGGGCTTGCTCGGCGGCTACGCGTTTTGCCTTCGCCTCGTTGTAACCGTTGAGAGCCGCGGTGTAGGCGGGCGTCGCAGCATCAAGGTCTGCCTGAGCGGCATCAAGTGCGGCCTTTGCGTTATGTTCTGCCTGCTTGGCGGCGACGCACTTGGCAAAGAGGGCATTGAGCGTATCGTTCGCGTTTGCGTCAGAGCCAGTAGCAATGCCGTTTTCGACGTTGATGGACTTGAGCTTTCCGAGAGTAGCAGCAGCGGCGTCCGATGCGGCCTGAGAATTCTCGACCGCCTGCTCGGCGTTCGCGATGGCATCATTTGCCGTGCTAAGGGCGACTCCGGCATCGGTAACTGCTGCGTCGGCCTCCTTCTTGGCCGCCTCGGCGGTGGCAAGATTATCGGCTGCATTGCTCAGGGCGTCGGCACGGGCCTTCTTTGAAGCAAAGTCGTTTTTCGCCGTGGTCAGATCGCTCGCAGCGTGCTCCGCGGTCGCCGCCTTGGCCTCGGCGTTGTCCTTCGCGGTGTCGAGGGCCTGCTTCTTGGCAGCCTCGTCGAGCTTCGCCTTTTGGAGAGCGCTCTGGGCAGACGTCTGGGCTGCCGTGGCTTCATCTAGCGCCTGATGGGCCTCGTCGGCTTTCTCCTGAGCCGCAGCAACATCGGCTGAATACTTGGCAAGTTCCTTCTTTGCATCTTGCAGAGCCTGCTGCTTTACGAGAGTCTCTGCCTTGGCGTCATCAACCTTCTTCTGACTCTGAGCGGCTTGCTCTTTCGATGCCTTAAGCTCGGCGCGCTTCTGGTTGACGACCTGCTCTGCGGTCGCCACGTTGCTTTGGGCGGCTTTGACCTGGTCTTCGGCTTCGGCAACTTTTCCGTTTGCCTTGGCGAGATTCTGCTTTGCTAGGGCAACAGCGGCGGCGGCACTTGCTACGCTGTCGTTCTTGGCGGCAAGGTCGCTATTCGCGGCAACAATGCCTTCCTGCTTTTGAGCGACGAGGGTTTCAGCTGCCTTTACGGCATTGGCTTTCGATGCCGCTGTGCTGCGCTTTTGCTCAAGGTCCGTCTTTGCGGCGGCGAGCTTTTCGCTGGCTTTGGAGAGGCTCAGCTGATACTGATCAAAGAGATTCTCGAGTTCATCGATCGAGTATTCTTTCTCGTACGAACCGTAATTGTTGTCGATCTCCAAGACGAACACATACGGCCAAAGGGTTCCGCGCGAGTTGATGCCGTATCCCATGGTTTTGGCGTTAGGTTGTACGATATTCAAATAATGGCCGACGGTGCCAAAGTCTGCCCCGCGCTTTTCGAATTCGGTTTTGTGGCTCCAGAAAGTATCCCAAGCATCTTTGGGGGCAACGTTGCCAAGGCCGGCTTTCGCTGCAGCCTCGTCAAATATCTCCTTTTCATCATCGACCCATTGGTGCGCGATGTTTTCTTTAGTACTGAAGTTCCAAGCGGCATTTTCACAATTGGCGTAATCTGAGTGACCTAGCGTTTTGTCAGAGTAATTGGAGTCGGATTGAGCGATTGCCATTTGCTCGGCCGTCACCCTAAGCTCACTCAATCCAACGCTTGCACGGTATTCGTTAATCTCGCGCAGCTTGTTAAACGATAGCTTGGCGTTGTCGAGTGACGTGCCGTCTTTTTTATCGCCAATGGTCGTCGGGTTTTTATCGCTCTGCCTATAGATGATGTTTGCAGCGTCGTTGGCACCGATGAACTGGTAGAAGCCGATGACGCTCTGCGCCTCCGCTGTCGTTGCCTTATCGGTTGCTGCCTTGCACGTATCGTATGCTTTCTGTGCATCGACAACGGCTTGATCGGCGGCCGCCTGGTTTGCCTTGGCAGTTTCGAGCGCCTTGTCTGCCTGCTCCTTCGCGGCTTTTGCCTGGTCGACTTGTTTCTGAGCGGCCTTTGCCTTCTCCAGTTCGGCAGCATGTGCCTGCTTTGCCGAGGTCAACTCCGATTGCGCCGCATCGGCTTTCGTCTGGGCTGCCGTTACATCATTTTCGGCTGCTGCGACTGTCTGCTTCTTGGCTTCGAGATCGCTTTCGGCGCCGGTGAGGGCGTCCTGCTTGGATTCAACGTCGCTATTTGCCTGAGAAAGGCCTGCTTCGGCAGTCGCCTGCTGCTTTTTCGCCTGGTCGAGTGCGCTTTGGGCAGCATCGACCTTTGCCTGGGCGGCGTCATACTCCGGGCCCTCGGCGCCTGCCTTTGCGGCCGCCAAATCGGCTTGTGCGCTGTCATACGCTGTCTGTGCCGCGACTACCTTACCATCCGCGGCGTTCTTTTCCTGCTGAGCGGAAGCCAGCGTGCCTGCCGCTTCGTCGTAAGCGCTCTGCGCGGCGCTCTGAGCATGCTGGGCATCGGCGAGCGCGGAATCGGCAGTGGCCTTCGCAGCCTTTGCTTGGTCCAGAGCGGCCTGCGCATCTGCGGCAGCCTGCTCGGCGACCTTGATTTCCTCCGGCGTTGCGTTGGCGGCTGCCTTCTGGGCTGCCTCGAGCTTGGCCTGCGCGTCGGCTGCCGCCTGCTTTGCGGCATCAAGGACCTTCGACTTGTCCTCGGCGTCGGTCTTGGCTGCATCGAGCTTTCCCTGGGCATCCTTCAGCGTGGCACTGGCGCTGTCGGCCGCCTTGACGCTTTCATCGAGCTGGCGAGCATATTCGGCGCGCGCGGCGGCCTCTGCCTGCGAATTATCGGAGACGGAGACGTCATAGGTGCTTTGTGCGTTGTCGCGTGCCGCCTGCTTTTCGGTATAGGGGGCAGCCACCGTGTCGTAGTCGGATTTGGCGTCTGCCTCGGCAGCCTTTGCGGCGTCGATAGCAGCCTGCAAGTCGGCAATCTTCTGGGCGTTTGCCTTTACTGCGGAGTCTGCCGCCTCGCCGGCGTGGACAGCAAGCGGGGACATGATCGCGTCCTGTGCCGTGGTATCACTCGCATCGTTGGCAAATGCCGAGAACGGCGCGAGCAGCGACGAGCCAGTCATAGCGATGGTGGTTGCCGCGGTGACGGCGAGTCGTGTTGCCTTGTAGCCCGAGAATGTGGGGCGAGGCTCGTCGCCGCCTGAGACTTCCAAGTGTTTAGGTGCGTACTTTGCCATTTCTTCTCCCAATCGTTGAAGGGGTACCTATGACAATTCGTACGTTACGACCGCCGAAAGGGCTTCTGTTGCGCAACATTGGCAAGGAAATATCGACACACTTGAATCACATTTATGAGGCGAAGTTCTCGGCAAGTTAATGTCTCGTTCTGTAACATCTAGCAGCAAATATGACCTCTAACTGTTACTGATCGAGACGGACCGTCCGCGGTCAACTCAAATGTCTTGATCTGTAACATCTAGAGAGGTTTTTAACCCCTTACTGTTACAGATTGAGATGTTGTCTCGCGGGGTTGGGGTTTGTCTCGTTCTGTAACATCTAGACCTGTATCTGCCGAGCTGGTGTTACAGATCGAGACAATTGCCGGGGAGGGGTCCCGTCACGGCAAGACGCCCGCCGCCTAGATACAGAACCCGGGGATCACACAGGTTCGCTTATTTGGCTTGTCCGCAGGCGTTGCGTACGTAAAGACGTCGCCGTCGTGTCCCACGCGATTCAAATAGAGTGTGCCTCCACTCTCCGATGTGTCGGGGCTCACCGTGCGCTCCCACCAACAGGTGTCCTTGCCCTTCCACTGGCGGACCATCGTCTCGTTCGTGGAATACGGGCTCACCTTGAGCTCGCGGAAGAGCTGATACTCCTTGCCCTCGCCGTTGTAGATGTCTGCCAGGTAGTGATAGCCCTCGGCAAACGAATCGGGCGGTTGCGTACCGCACAGCTCGACCATGGCGGGCAGCCAAAGGGTTGCGGGCAACTCGCTCAGACACGATGCACTGTTGGCGGCGCCCACATTGTTCGAGACCTTCTTGACCCCTTTAATGAGCGCGCGCAACTCGTTGGGTAGCAGCTTAAGGCCGTCGCCGTTGAGCCATCCCCGCAGCTCGCAATCTGCCCAGCCGGCGCTCGGCGGTTCAGCCGTAGCGTTGCGCTCGGCAATACCCGCGTCGAACATAAACGTCAGCCCGGCCTTGCCCGTCCCGTCCAGAAGCTCATCGTGGCGGATGCCCACAAGCTGCGCGCCAACCTGTAGTCCGTTGGTGAGCGTGACACGCTTGGTGCACGGATAGGGGATATGCCCATCAGCGTCGAGCAGGTGGTAGCGCTTGGCAATCTCGCGTGCCTCGCTACGGGTCTCGGCGGCCTTAATCTTGAGCGAAATCTCCTGCAGCTGATCCCAAGTGTAGTCGTCAAGCGAACCGCGGATGCCGTCCAGGTAGTCGGGGATGCCAAAGCCATGGGTTGCTGCCCCGATAACGCCGAGCCCCGCAACGGCTGCAACGACGCCGCCGATGACAAAGCGGCGGCGGGTCATGGCATCGTGACGGGCCTGCTCCAGGATCTCTCGCGCGCGCTCGCCGGCGACGTCGACCTTAAGGTGCGTGCCAGAATCGATATCAATTGCGGCCTCGTCTCCTGCGCCCTCGCGGTCCTCAGATTCTGCAGCGGGGAGGTACGTCGAGAGCACCTCGAGCATCTGCTGCTCGGTAGGGCGATCGCCCTGTTCGACCGAGATGCCTTTCATGATGATCTGGACAAGCGCTTTGTCGCCCTCGCAGCGCGGCTCGAGCGGCGCCGGTTTGGTCTTGGTCTTTATGAGGTAGAACGAGCCGGTCGCCGCGGCACCCGTCGACTCGACATCGAACGGTTTGCGACCGCTGTAGAGCTGGTACAGAATGCTCGAAAGCGCATAGACGTCGATCGCGGGCGAGCGGCGAAGGGCCGCGATGCCTTCGATATCCTGCGTGAGCATTTCGGGCGCGGCGTATGCGGGCGTGGCAAAGCGCCAGATGTCGGCGCGCCGGGTGATCGTGTCGTCGCCGAGGGCCATGGTCGCGGAGCCCATGTCGATGAGGCAGGGGTCAAAGGAGCAATCGGCAATCTGCTGCTCGAGCGTTCGGCTGGTGGTGCGGAACATGATATTGGCAGGCGACAGGTCGCGATGGATGACCGGATTCACGAGGCCTTGGGTCATCAAGAGCGCGCGAAGCACGGCGTTTCCGACGGCGGCGACCATCTGGGTGGTCAGCCCACCCGAGGCGTCGTGCGGAAGCAAGGGCAGCGCCTGCTTGAGCGAGGTGCCCTCGACCCACTCCATGAGGATGAGCGGGTCGTTCTCGCACGATCCGTAGCCATAGACGCGCGGAAATCCGCGCAGGTGCGAGACGGTACACAGATGACGGTACTCCTCGAACAGTGCGGCGGTGTTGGCCAGATGCGCGGCCGATTGCTCGGCGGAGCGGTCGGGCGTCTGGTCGGAAAGGATGGCGTTGTCCTTGAGCAGCTTGACGGCAAAGACCTCGCCGCTCGTGTTGGTTGCGCGCAGCACGTGCCCGATATTGCCGCCGTCGCGGTATGCCGTCTGAAGAATAAGCGTCATAAACCGGCGCTTGGCATCATCCTCGGCACTGGGGTCGACTGCCACGGCGGTATCGAACGTGTCGAGACGGATGAGTTTGTCGCCATAGGCGCTATCGGTAGTATCCATGGCGTTCCTTTGTCTGGCATGGGTTGCCGCGCGTATACGTGGGCAGTGCGGATATCGGTAAAATACCATGATAACCGCACTGTCCACGTATGCCGCTGAGTATTGTCGTTTACGACGCAGAAGGTAGAAGACGAAAGACGGACGGCGACCGTCTTTCGATCGCCGTCCGCGCTAGTCCACAATGACAAGGAATGTCGTGTAGAGACCCAGATGGAGCCTGTCGCTGTTTTCGATTTCCACCGGGGGATAGATCTTGCCGGGCTCGCGTTGGTCGCGCGGCGGCTCAATCACAATATCGCCGTCGCCCGCGCCCGATTCGAGCACTGTGCCGTTGGTCGATCCAAGGCCCTGGGCGTACCAGTGCTCACCCTCAAGCCAAATGCGAAGATGCTCGCGCGATGCGTCGGCGCCCACATCGGTGATGCTGGGCGAGGTTTTGGGCAAGGACCCAATTACCGTGCCGCGCGGGTCACGCGTCAGGGGGTGGATCTGCATGTCAACGCTGTTTCCGGCGTGCGTCCTAAGCAAGCCGAGGTTGGGGGCGACGGCACGCGGTTGATCCAAGCTGCTCAAAAAACCACGGCCGACGGTGGTCTCGGTGGTGCCAAAATGCCCGCCAGTCTTGCTATCGCAAAAGCGCTCAACGGTAGCCACGCCTTGGATGGGGTCGGCGAGCGCCCCCGTTGCCACAAAGAGCATAAGGTAAAGCGTACTCTTCTCGCGCACGGCATTGCCGTCAAAGTTGTCGATGTGATTGAGGGCATTTGCATATAGGCGGCTGTCCAACTTGTAGCTGGCGAGAGCCGACATCATTTCGTTGGCGGCCGGGCCGCGATAGTGCTCGGCGATTGCCTGATAGGCGGACTCGCCGCCGCCGAGCTTGCTGCAGATTGCCGCGGAAAGATTGAGCGTGGTGACGGCAAAGTCGCTGTAGATGGCGGGCGCGCACTGGTCAGGCTCGCGATGGACGATGTAACGGGTGAGATACGAGCGGTTGGAAGAGCATTTCTCGAGCAGGGTACTGCCGAGATAAGAGTTTCCATTGATGAGCATTCGGGCGATCTCGAGATGTTTAAGACCGCCGAACGAGCGAATATCGTTATAGAGGACCGAGCAAGGCGTCTC
Source organism: uncultured Collinsella sp. (assembly GCA_938011935.1). Taxonomy (GTDB): domain Bacteria; phylum Actinomycetota; class Coriobacteriia; order Coriobacteriales; family Coriobacteriaceae; genus Collinsella. The sequence continues at coordinate 2,200 of CALLSU010000092.1, read as the reverse complement.
TGCTGCCACGGATACCTCCTTTGATTGCTTCCTGGCCAATAAGGCGATAGGAATTAATGGCCCCCGGTGGGCGACGTATTAAATGGCTGCGCAATATGTAGCGTAACCAAAGCAACATTATAGGCCACATGTTCGAAATTGCAGGAAGAGCGAGAGATTTGGTTTGGACTGGACGGAAATCCCCCTCTGTCTTGATCTATAACAATTGGGACCGATTTTGCTCCGTAACTGTTACAGATTGAGACGTTTGTGAACCGTGCCGACCGTTTGTCTCGATCCGTAACATGTAGACCCGGTTTTGCTCCGTAATTGTTACAGATTGAGACAATCGGTCCGGGCCCGCCCCGTCATCTGTGGTTTACGTGGGGGCATGCGAAGCGCGGGTATACTAACCGGCGGCGAATCTGCTCCATCGCTTAGGGCCGCTGCGTCTGGACGGCGCGTGATAGGGCTGCCAAAGCGATCGCCAGCGTGCTGAGCAACGTCCTCTCTGTGCGCACCTGTTTTTGTATGTATTAGCGCACTACCAAGCACGCTCGCGCGGCCGCATGCCGTGCCCATAACGCGTGCAGATAAGGAACAACAACATATGCGTAATTCTGTATCCGACGTCACGGACGCCGAGATTCTGGACGAGGCCCGCGAGGCCATGACCCAGGCTGCCTTCGATGCTGCCGACGAGGCCAGCGCCGCCGAGACCGTTGAGTCCGCGACCGAGAACCTGCCCGCCTTTGACGAGCTGGGACTTTCGGACGAGATGCTTCGTGCCATCGAGAACCTAGGCTACACGGCGCCCACGCCTGTCCAGGCTGGCTCGATCCCCGTGGTGCTCGAGGGCCGCGACCTGCTTGCCGCCGCTCAGACTGGCACCGGCAAGACGGCCGCCTTCTTGCTGCCGACCATGAATAACCTGGAGCACATTGCTCCGCCCAAGCCCGTGCACGAGCGTAGCGGCTGCAACCGCCGTCGCGGTGCCAAGAAGCCCGAGGGCAACGGCCGCGGCCCTGTGATGCTCGTCATCACGCCCACGCGCGAGCTTGCCCAGCAGATCGACGAGGTCGCGAGCAAGATTGCCGACGTCACCGGCCATGTTGCCGTGACCGTCGTGGGCGGCGTGAGCTACAAGCCCCAGACCGCGGCGCTCAAGTACGGCTGCGACATCCTGGTCGCCACGCCGGGCCGTCTGGTCGATCTGATCGAGCAGGGCGCTTGCCATCTGGACGAGGTCAAGGTGCTGGTGCTCGACGAGGCCGACCGCATGCTCGACATGGGCTTTTTGCCCGCCGTTCGCCGCATTGTGCGCGAGACGCCGGCCGAGCGCCAGACGCTGTTGTTCTCGGCCACGCTTGACGAGGAGGCCGTGGGCGAGATCACCGACCTGGTGAGCGACCCGGCCCGCGTGGAGATCGCGCCTGCCACGTCGACCGCCGACACCGTCGACCAGTTTGTGTTCCCGGTGTCCATCGAGGCCAAGAACAACCTGCTGCCCGAGTTCCTCAAAAAGGAGGGCCCGGAGCGCACTATCGTCTTTATGCGCACCAAGCACCGCGCCGACAGCTGCTGCCGTCGTCTGGAGCGCAAGGGCATCAAGGCCGCCGCAATCCATGGCAACCGCAGCCAGGCCCAGCGCGAGCGCGCGCTTTCGGCCTTCCGCGACGGCACCGTCGACGTGCTGGTGGCAACCGATGTCCTCGCCCGCGGCATCGACATTAGCGATGTGCGCTACGTCGTGAACTTTGACGTGCCGGCCGAGCCGACCGACTACATCCACCGCATCGGCCGCACGGGCCGCGCCGGCGAGCTGGGCTGGGCTATTACGTTTGTGACCGAGCAGGACGTCGATGAGTTCTACGAGATTGAGAAGCTCATGGACAAGACGGCCGACATCTACGAGGCCGGCGACCTGCATGTGGGTCCCAACCCGCCCGCGGTTGATCCCGAGCGCGACCCTGCGGCCTTTAAGGTGAAGAAGAAGACCAAGCGCGGCAAGTCCAAGAGCAAGAAGAAGCTTGAGCAGGCGCGTCGCGACGGCAAGCGCAACGGCGACGATTACGGCGATGTGGCCGGTCGTTCCAACCGCGGTCGCGACGAGCGTCGCGGCGACGGCGAGCGCCCGAGCCGTCCCAAGCGCGGCGGCAAGACCCGCGTGCGCGAGGGTGTTCAGGCTCGCGTGGACGAGGCCGTGGAGAGCGTGGCTCGT
>CALLSU010000091.1:0-1556 GCA_938011935.1 uncultured Collinsella sp. | reverse complement strand
GCCAAACAACAGGCCGAGTCCACGATGGTTATCCTTGAGTGCCGCGACCATCTGACGAGTTCGAGATGCATCGAGCATATCACGCATACGAGCGGAACGCTCAATTGAAGAAACCCCATGCGGGCTCAAGCACAAATTTTCGATGCAGGCGACCAGCCCGGCGAAGTAAAACATATGGCTCGCAACCTTTAGCTGCGTGTCACCGCCCGCCTCTACAAGCGAATCAGTAAGCTCGTCGAGCGCCCGGGCGTCATCGGTCAGCTTGGCAAACAATGTGGGGTCAAAAGCATCTGTAAGCCGTGGCGCCACCGCATGGAAACAGGCGCCACCGCACCCGGATATGCGTTGTGCCTGCGAAAGGGCACATGTCATAAACCCAATCGAGCAAAGCGCACGGCCGCGCGACAAACACGTCTCGAACAACGAGTGGCTGTACATCACACCGGAAGTCTGGGCAATCAAGCCGCCGGAAATCATCTGAGGCAGACCAGCCGCCAAAGAAGCACGGTCATCGATCGCAAGAGAGGTGGCATCCAGCACGCGCGAATGACGCTCACGATGAGCATCGTAGCGGTCGAGCGATGCCGTGGGAATCACCATGTCTGCCGCAGCATCGCACGCAACATCGACCATCTTGGAAAGAGACTGTGGGGCAAACCACTCGTCGGCGTTCATGGCAACAATCTGCAATCCACGCGAGGCGGCAAAACCAGCCTTGAGACATGCTCCGTGCGCCGAATCCTCGACGTCAATCAAATCGATGTGAATATCCCTGCCGGCGGCAACTTCGAGCGAATGGTGCACGCCCGGCGCAACGTCGCGACAAACCACGACAATTTGCAGGTCATAGAGGTCTTGGTTCTGGACGCTCTCGAGCGCGCGCATCGCATAGCTGGGCGAACCCTCAACAATAAGGATCACCGAAAGTCGCGGATGCGAACCACGTCGAACCAAGTTTTCCGTCCTCTCGACAGCGCCAAATCAAACCGTCGTTCATGGTACACCCGAGCTATAAAAGCAACGAGCCGCCTAGCATGTTGCACGCCAAGAACAGATGTTGCACACGCGCAGCTCACACATAGTATGTGCCAGGTACGGACGCGCCGAGCACTCCCCTAGTCGAGCACGACAAGCTCGTCGGGGCCGTAATCCACACCCATAAACGTAAGGCCGCAGGCAGGCGCCGTGGGACCCGCAGCGGTACGGTCGCAGGCATCAATGACCTCGCGCATCCACTGGGGATCGCGGCGATGCATGCCGATCTCCACGAGCGTGCCCACAATAGTGCGCACCATCGAATGTAAAAATGCGTTGCCCTCGATGGTAAACGTCAGGATATCCTCGCCAAAAGCGACCTCGTGGCCAAACTCGGCACGCATCACGCAGCGGTGCGTGGGCTTGCCCACGGAAGAGGCGACCTTGCAAAAGCTCTTAAAGTCCTGTTCGCCCAGCAGCGCTGGACAGGCCGCAGACATAGCCTCGACGTCCAAGGGGTAGCGATGCCACCACACCGCACCGCGCGAGAGCACGGGGCGTGCATCGCGATCGGCAATGCG
>CALLSU010000090.1:0-1493 GCA_938011935.1 uncultured Collinsella sp. | reverse complement strand
GTAGCCCGCTTTTGACCGTCTACCTGTTACAAATCGAGACAGACGGAGTAGGACCTAACCCCGTATGTCCCTAACAGTCGAGCGTTCGACCAGCGTGCTCGGCACATGAATCGCCTCGATAGACGAGCTCTCTCCAATCGCCGCCTCAAACGCAAGCTTACCGACACCGCGCAAATCAAATCGCAGCGTCGTCAGCCGATTGTGAGGAACAAGTCCCTCGAGTGCGTCGTCGATACCAACCACGCTCACGTCGTCGGGCACGGACAGGCCCGCGTTCTCGAGCGCGGCGATAACGCCCAGCGCCATCTGGTCATTTGCCGCAAGCACGGCAGTCGGCGCCTGCGACCCGCCGGCAAGCACCTCGGCCGCAATCCGCTCGCCCATGGCGTACCCACTGTCCGCACTCCAATCGCCACGCAGCATCGGAGCGGCATCGACATGAGCACGACCCAGCGTATCGCGCCAACCGGCCTCACGAAAACGCGAGGAAATCGAGCTTTCCGGACCCGCCACAAACCGCATATTCGAGTGACCATGTTCCAGCAGATAATTGGTCAACAGCTCGCACGAACCATACTGGTCGGAGTCGATCGTCGTGCAGCGCGGATGCGCATACATGGACAGGATGACCGTTCGCACTCCCGGCTGGGGAACAAACTCCTCAAAATCGGGAGCCATGCGGTTCATGTTGAGAATCATGCCGTCGACGGGTCGCTCGACCATGCGGCGCGAGGCATCGGCAAGTGCATAGGGCTTGTCGCCGCCCATCTCGATCATAGTGACGGCAAAATCGTGCTCGCGCGCCGCTTGCATGATACCCTCGAGCGTCGCCAGGTTACCGACACGTGTGATGTTGTACATGCACAGGCCAATAGAACGATACGACCCGCCGCGCAACGCCGCTCCAGCAAAATTGGGACGAAAGCCCAGCTCTTCCATGGCGGCCAGCACACGCTTGCGCGTCTTTTCCGTCACGTTGGGCATACCGTTGACCACGCGAGACACAGTCTGGCGGCTCACGCCAGCGAGCGCCGCAACCTCTGCCGCGCTCGCCGAACGACCATTCCTTGTCTGCTGAGCCATGCCTTCCACGCTAACCTGCTTCCCAACTATTCCCCGCGCCCATGGCGCATCGTACATACATTGATAACGTGCTCATGATACCCGAGCCATATACCACAACATGAAAACTTCTGTCAATCAAAACCGCTTACCGAACAAATACAACCGTTCGCGGCTGTTTGAAGTTGTTTTGTTTCTATACATCCCAGCCGGATGTTAACGTGCTCATTGTCAAATGTTCACGTGCTCATTTTGGTTCTAATCATTTTAAGATAGTGTTTATCGGGCTTTTTCACCGCTGAACGCTAACCAGGGAGCCTCCTGAGCGCAAACGCACAATATCGAACAGCGAGACGAGAGGGTGTATGCATATGTCTTTGCTAAACCGCGTACAGCAGCTGCCGAAGGGCTTTGTTTGGGGCGCCGCAACC
>CALLSU010000089.1:0-5416 GCA_938011935.1 uncultured Collinsella sp. | reverse complement strand
TCGCTCGGCGTGCGGGTGAAGCCGGCGTCGCCGGACTGGTCGGCAAAGGGAGAGCGCGGGTAGCGCAGGTAGACCTCGTTGGGGTTGCCCTTGGCGATGCCGTGGTTGCATGCGCTGTTGAGCGGCGCGTTGTACACCGCGACCACGCGGGCGCCCGCGGTGAAGGCGTCGGCCCCGCCGAGCGCGGCGATCAGGTCGCCGGTGCGCACGGTGAAGGTCTTGCCGTCGGGCGCTACCTTGGTGGCGCACTGGGCCGTGATATCGGTCCAGCCCTTCGCGAGCTCGGTGCCGGCGCGTCCGTCTTTGCTGGTCGAGACCGCGTCAAAGCCGCCGTCCGCGCCCGCCGCTACGTACACATGCATGCTCGCGGCGACCTTGGAGGGGTCGAGTCCCGCGCTCATGGTGTCGACGAACCGCACCGTATAGGTGTCGTAGGCCGTGAGGCCCGCCGGGACCGTGGCAGAGAGGCGCCAGTACAGGTCGTCGGCGACCGTGGCGTCGGCGGCCTTCTGCCAGGCGGCGGTGCCGTCCTCCAGCACATGCTTTTGGACCTTGGGGGTCGCCGCCTTGGGCTTGACGGTAACGGCGCTGCCGCCGACCAGGGTCATGATCGGCGCGGTGCCGGCCTCGCCTTGGGCGATGGCGTCGTCTTTGGCGACGATGAGCCAGTAGCCGCAGGACAGCTCGGCCGCCGTGCCCGCGTTAAGGGCCACAGACTCGGCACCAGAGCTCTGGAGGGAACGAGCGAGCTGTGTGCTCAGCGCGCTCGTAAGGTGGGAATCGGTGTTGAGCCACTCGGCAGCTTCCTGCGCGGTGGTCTGGGAATTGGGCATGCCGGCGCTGTGCAGCACGGGCAGTACGGCGTCGCGCACGGCGTCGCTTGCCCAGGCGAGGTCGGTGGCGATCTTGGCGTCGCTGTCGCCGTCGACGACGTTGGCGCTAAAGATCTGGTAGGCATCGTAGCTGCTCGCCACGGTGCCGCTCACCGTGATGGAACCGGTCGAGGTCGGCGCGGCCTGCGCGGAAGCGGGGAACACAACCGCGCAGGTGCCGATCAGGAGGGCAAGCAGCGCAAACAAGATTGGGAAGGAGCAAACTTTCTTATTCACGACGCTCGCCTCCCTTCGCATTCGCCTTGCGACGAATGTGCATCCAGGCCGCAGCAGCGCAAAGCACCGCCGCGCCGGCAAGGTACGTCAGAGTGACGCCCGACATACCAGAAAGGGGCAAAGAGGTTGAGTAGGTGTTGGTGAAGGTGGGATCGGTGGTCGGGGTTTCGCTGGCGTTTCCGCTGGCGTCGACCTCGTAGTAGGCCGGCGTGCAGGTCAGATGTCCTTTGCCGTCATCCTTTGCCGTCACAACAACCTTGAAGGTCTTGGTGTCGTTCTTGTAGCCCTCGTGCTTGGTGCCTTCGTTCTTGTTGGCAGCGCATTCACAGATGTAATAGGTGATCTGCTTTTGGCGATTGTTGTCGAGATCTTTGATGCCGAGTGGACCGATTGTCTGCGTAGCAAAACTAACTATCGATTCGTTGCCCGTCCCCTTTTCAGTGCATTTGGTGTCACACTCCTTCTCATTTCCGTTGGAATCCATCGTGTACAGCTCGAACTTGAACTTCTTCATCTCGCCGCCATCGACCTTCTTGGTCACCTGAGGTGTCCAAGTGCCTGAGGTCTGGTAGGGCGCAAGTTCGTTCGTAAACGCGGGGTTGGTGGAGTCGACACCGATTTTTACGGTCGAGACGGTCTTATCGCTCGCATCTTCGCTCCAACCATAGAAGTCAGATTTGCACTCGGTAAAGTCCGCTTGGCCTTCCTTTTTAACGGATACTTTTGAAGTGTTCGTATTGACCGCATAACGCTTAATCTTAATTCCCAAAAGATCGGTCGTTTGAACGGGATCCGTGCCAACCTCTACATGTATTTTGTAAATAGACTTATCAAACTTTGTTCCTTTTTCCTCGTTAGGAACTTTATCAGGGTCAGGGGGAACTTCAACAAGGTAGAGGTTGTATTTGCCCGACTGGTAGTTCGCGCCCGTATCAATGAGAATCTCTCCGTTTTCATTGACGGTAACCGCCGGCGTCGCCTCGCATTCGTTTTCGTTAAGCGAGCCGTCCTTATTCCAGTATGGTTCCTTGTTCGAATCGGCAGATGCGCCCAGCAGCTTAAACTGATAGTTGTGACCCGAAAGACCTTGCTCTTCGCCGTCCTTCATAAGGACTTTATTTGCATTGACTTTGATTGCGGGATACACGTTCAAAGCCTTGACCTCGCCAACGACAAGGTCGCCGTTGGTCATGATGCCGCCGCCATGGGTGTATGAGTAGTTGCCGCTGATGATGGTCGTAGCCTCTGCCTGCGCCTTTTCCTTGGCATAGGGTGTCGGATTAGCCTTAAGGCCGAACATGTACTTAGCCTCGGCACCGCCGTTTGGGTCGATGGTAACCGGATTTCCGTCGCAAGTGCCCTGCCAGCCAGCCGATTCGCCGCCCAGCATCTTGCCAAGAACGACAGCGATTGTCTTATCCGCGCCATTCTTATTACGGACCAAGAAGAAATCCTCATGGCCGGAATTTTGGAAGGAATGAGTAACGTAATTTACTTCATCGCGGTCTTCAGTTTTGTTGTCGCCGCCAGCGGAATAATGATACGCTGGATGTTTATGTTGATTTTGATCAACGTCTGGCAGCTTTTTGCCATCTTGATCAACGTTATCTGTGTTGTCATAAATAGCAGCGCCATTTGAGTGCGAAACGATTGTCTCGCCCGTAGGACAAGCACCAACGCCACCGCCCCAGCCACCGGCGCGATTATTAGTGATCAGCGTCTTGAAAATATTGAGCCTGCCGCCCTTCTGGATAAAGACGCCACCGCCGCCCCAGTCGCCGCCGCGGCTCTCACCCGTCATGGTCTTGTTGTTGGTGATGTAAATCTTGTCGGGCGTGCCCGGATTAGTCCCAATATCGCCGGTAGTACCGGTGGAAATACGGAGACCACCGCCCTCAGCGTTTACAGATTTGTTGCCGGCAATCGTGCCACCTGTCATCTTAAACGTAATCGCCTGGTTCCAGAAACCAGCGTAGATTCCGCCGCCGGCCTCATTAGAGTAATTGGCAGTAACGGAACCACCCGTCATGGTCAGCTTTCCACCGTGCGTGGATGCAATGCCGCCGCCACCGAGGAGACCGTTGTTGTAGTGGTTACTAGTGATGCAAGCGTCAGCTTGGTTGTTAGTTATGCAGGCAGAGCCGCTAACGGCTACGGTTGCACCCTTGGTATAAACACCGCCACCGTAGCCGCCGCTGTCGGTGTTATCGCCATTGTTGATTTCATTGGCATATGTTGCGTTGCCCGAAATGACACCGCCGGAGAGATTCAACGTTACACCGCTGTCGGCAAAAATGCCACCACCGGAAGCAGCCTTATTCGCTGCAATCACGCCGCCGGTCATATTGAGTGAACCCGCTGCCATGCACAGGCCACCGCCCCAGCCACCGCCGTTGCCGTTGGTGACATAGCCGCCAGAAATATTGACAGTGCCCCGAGAGAAAATAACGTGACCGTTGTTGCCCAGGGTACGAGGCGTTGTGATCATGCCACCCTTAAGGTTGAGCGTACAGCCGTCCGCAACAGAAATGACTTGATTTACATATCCATTTTTGCATGCAACGATAGCACCGAACTTGGTAACAGTGTGCTTGTAAGTTTTCTCACTGGTACCAAAACCGCTAGGCGTGCTTTCCGTTACGAAGTAAGTGAGTGATTGCGGAGTGTTTTCAATCCACTGCATCTCCGCAGTCTGACCAGGCTCATTACTGACAGCCTCGACCGGCATATCCTCCGCTGCACCTTCGACAGTTAGCGTTGCGTCTCTTGAAACTGTAATAAAACTACAATCTTGGCCATTGACATCGCTGTTGCCGCTGTTGTAATAAAGCTTGTAGCATGCAAGGTCGATGGTGGTGTCGTGGCTAATAGTGATCGGTGCGGACGACCAAGCGTCACCCGTCAGACAATAGTTTCCGCCGTTGTTGAACTTATCAGTAACATCGCCCTGTATTTCGGTATAACCCTTAGCATTCACGCTTGCGAGCGCAATCGCATTCTCATCACCATTACTATCATCCGCAGGCTGCTCAGCGCCCTCGAGATCAGTGCCATCAGACAACGGGGGCGTCCCGAGAGCATCGTCGCCAGTCTCATCGGCCTCGGCATCATCACTATTCTGGTTTTCGGCATCCCCGTTAGTAGTGTTTTCTACATCAGTAGACTCACTTGAGGAACCCCCCCCCCATCACAGTTTCCTCGGCAGAAACCGTCTGGGCATCGTTGGCAATGGCCTGCGAGATCGGGGGCATGACGAGCGACAGTACCAGGCTCAACACGGAGGCTCCGCACAAAACGCCTGCCAGTACACGGCGCGTCGCTTTATTACTCTGCTTAGATTTGTCCGAATTCGCTTTCATCGATGTCTCCTCCCCAAGAGACCGCGATCTTGCTCTTTCACCATCAAACGTATCTGCGCGATCTGTAATTGCGCTCGTTTAGTAATGCAATTATAACGATTGTTTAAACATCTGAGCAAATAAAACCGATAGTTTTGTAGTGAGTTCTCAATTCTCTTGACAATTGCGCGGATTTGCCTTCGTTTATTCGCTATCTATTTTTTGTTTCTGCTGGTAATTTAGTTGCCTATTATTTTTTAATGGCATTAGATTTATTTGCACAACATTTTGCTCAAGAGCAAACATCCTGTGAACGGTCGAAAATCGGCCGTGAGCGGTAGGTCATCAACCGGGATGAATATCCTACCAAATTGATGAGAATATCTTTAACCCATCGGTAGTTAGAAGCGTGATGTTCAGACAACAATAGTTGAATTTTCGCACAGATTTTAGGTATCAATTCGCCCAAATCGCCTGAGGCCACCGCAAAAAAGCCTGCCCCCTTCTGCGGTGGTTCTCCCCCAGCGCTACAGCAGATGTTCCTCGATAAAGATCGCGATGCCGTCTTCGTCGTTGCTCGCGGTTACAAAATCGGCGGCGGAGCGGGTGGCGTCGCTGCCGTTTGCCATGGCCACGCCCACGCCGGCGTCGGCAACCATGCAGGTGTCGTTATCGGCATCGCCAAACACGCAGATGTTCTGGAGCTCCATGCCGTTGAGCTCCGCCACGCGCACAAGGCCGCGCGTCTTGGACACGCGCGGATCCATGAACTCGTAGAGCCGCTGCGTGGTTTGCAGAGCCGCCGCCTTAACGGTGTTATCGGCAAACGCCGACGCCCGCTCAATCACCCGCGGCATTACCTCGGGCGCCATGGTAAACATCACCTTGGGCTGCGGCTCGCGCAAGAACTCGGCAAAATCGACCACCTGGTAGGGCACGCCGTCGACGCGCGACAGGTGCTCGACGCAC
>CALLSU010000088.1:0-29291 GCA_938011935.1 uncultured Collinsella sp. | reverse complement strand
GGGGAGAGGGTCGTGCCGGTGAGCACCGCCGACTACTACGCGAACGCCGCGGGCCCCGTCGCCCCGCGCCCGGTCCACTCCGCGCTCGACCTCTCCAGGCTCGAGTCGGCCGGGTTCCACATGCCCGACTGGGAGGAAGAGCTGGGGGAGTATGTTGGCTCGGATGGCGACAGCGTCGCTCAATCAACTATGGGGATAGAAGCCGTATGAGTGTCGAACTTTCCTCATTGTTTACGAATTCTGATGGCCATGGGATTGGCAAGAGCAATTTCGTACCTACAAAAACCTATAGCCTCTTTACCAATTTGCTGCTTTTCTTCATTTGCGGAAATGTGGCGCTTGATTTCTTTTCAGGATTATTCGGCATAAGCTCGTTTTCGCAAATTGTCCGAATGACTTTCTTTGCCTTGTTGTTATATATAGAACTTCGTCTTGACCCTAAAGGATTTTGTATACTGTTTCTTGCTTTTACGTCGATTGTAATTCAATCTGTGCTAATGCAGGCGTTTAGCACAGAAGGCATGACAGCGTCTACATTACTTTATGACATAAGCATCGGTATTAAACTAATAATTTGTTTTGCAGTTTTCTTTGCTTCAAAAAGTTTGATTCGCTGCAATGCGTTGTCTATTAATCAAGTCAAAAAAGCAATATCTATCGCTGCAATTTATGTTCCGATTCTATATTTGGGATCGATTGCTTTGGGACTTGGGGCATCAAGCTATTGGGATGGCTCAGGCTATAAAAGCGTCTTTTCTTCTCTTAACAGCATCAATGTTTCTATGATTGTGCTTTTTGCTTATTCGGCTGATGCTGTATTTATACAGAAAAAGTCTCTTTGGATTATCCCAATGGGGTTAAATCTAATTTCATTATTATTGCTTGGCACAAAGGCGGGATATCTATTCGCCTTTTTCATAGTGATGTATTACTTATTAATTCCCCCTGAAACTAGGTTGAGAAATGCCGTGATCGGAATTCTCGTTTTTGCTGGCCTGCTATTCGCCTTCAATAACGTAACCTTTCTAAATGAAATGCTTGAAAAGGTATCTGTTCGTCAAACCTACCTTTTCGAGAATCGTTCATTAATTGACTACCTCACAAGTGGACGAACCTGGATGCTGGCTGAAGCAACCAATCTATTTATTGCAAGCAATAATCCTCTGGGTTTCTTAATCGGCAATGGCTACTATCATTTTCACCATGATTTAGCTGTATCAAGTGGCTATTTATTAACTGCAAACGTTAGACCGATCGAATTTGATTGGGCTGATTTATTTTTTTCCTATGGGGCCTTTGCCTTTATCTGTGTATATGCCTTTTTGTTTAAACAGCTGCGTCTGTCTTGGCGAACAAGAAACGAAGGACATTTTCAATTTATAGCTTTACTTGGAATGCTTGCGTTTAGCTGTGTTGGTGGTCATGTCTTTTTTGAAGCAATTTCTTCAGTAACGTTGGGTTCCGTTTTGGCCTGCATCTATGGGGATAGTAATGGACGATAAATTTAAGATGATTCTTTCGGCTTGCACCGAAGATCGGAGCAATGTTATTGCCAAAGGTCAAAGTGCTTGGTCAAGACGCTGCGGTATCGACTTGCTCTTGAAAATGCTGCTTGTCTATATCAACTCGATTGGCTTGCGTCATGCACCAGAATCGACAATTTACGTTGATGAAATTAAGAATAACAACATGGTTTCTAATTTGCGAGATACTGCGGAGATCTGCGATGCAGAGAAAGCTACGTTCATTTGTCTCAATAGTTACTCGCCAAATAGACACATCAAAATGGGCGTGTTTTGGCCGATATTTAAAGCTGTGACCCTTGTTGTCCTTTCCCTGCCTCCTGTTCTTTCTTTTATCGGCAGCGAATGCACCGTAAATGATAGTTTAGCTAGGTTTTTAATTAAACGAATGGATAACTACGTTGCGCGTATAGGCTACCAGCATCCTTTTATTTTGATGACTGACCATCATTTTTATTCAACAGTCATAGCCATGAACGACCATGCAACATCCGCAGTTCTTCAGCATGGCCTAATTGGAGACGCTCGATTCTTTTCGCCTGTGCGTGCCACATATTTCTATGCCTGGAGCAAAAAGAGCGCTGTTCTTGTCAATTCAGAAAAAGCTGTCGACGCTGGTACTTATAAATTTTCAAAATTGATGAGACTGGAACCTAAGCATTATATTAAGAGTTTTGCTGACGCAAAACGTGTCTTGCTCATTCTTTCCAGCTCGAAAACCTCTGAACAGATTTCTCATCGCATCGAACCTCTCCTTAATCTTCAGAATCGCTTCGGTTTCAAGCTGCTCATCAAAATGCATCCTGGCTCCCTGTTTTCCATTAATGAACTGCGCGACGCCGTTTCGACGAGTGATGTTGAACTATATAAGGAAGAGAAAATTGAAGCAATTGATTTTGATTTCGCCTTTATTGAGCAGTCAACTGCTGCGCTAGACGTCGCATGTCTTGGAATCCCTTTCATCGTCATTGACGAGTCTCTTGACAGCTATTTTTCCGAATACCAAGAAATGTTGCCTACCGCAAGTAATCCTGACGAGCTGCTGAGGTTAACGGTTGAATTTAGTTTGACCAAATATATGCCAGCCTATACGTCCTTCTTGGAACAAGAAATCGACAACGGTCAATGCCGCATCGATTCGCTTATTCATCGTTTGCAAAACGAATGTGGGTCAACGTATGGAGGGCGGTATGGCAAGTAGTTCTTCGAATAAGTCTGGAAAAGCAAATACATTCCTTTGGAGTTTCCTTGAACAAGGTGGCTCTAAGGCTATTCAACTTTTCGTTCAAATTATTCTTGCCCGATTGCTATCCCCTGAGGCCTTCGGTATCTTGGCAATATTGTTGGTGGTTACTCAAATCACCGATTCTATTGCCCAAAGCGGTCTAGGGATGGCACTTATTCAAAAGAGCGATGCCGACGATCGTTCTTATTCCACCGCTTGGTGGCTGAGTCTCGGATTGGCAGCCGCTCTATATATCGTGGTGTACTTTACGTCGCCGACAATCTCTGTCTTCTATAATATGCCAGATCTCGTGGTTTATCTTCGAGTGCTCGGTGTAATAGTCTTTTTCAACTCGGCAAACTCTATTCAGCGTTCCTACCTCCAACGAAACATGAATTTTAGGTGCATTTTCGCCGCCACGACAATAGCCGCGCTCATTTCGGGCTTCGGAGGCGTGGTGCTCGCTTTCTTTGGGTTTGGCGTTTGGTCTCTAGTCTTACAGTCTTTGCTTCAAAGCATTTTCATTTGTATTGTCATGTGGCTGCAAATCAGCTGGAAACCTGCATTTACGTTCGATGTCGCTCAGGCGTGGTCGTTATTTAGTTATGGCTGGAAGATCTGCATTACGGGAATTCTGAATGTTATCTACTCCGGCATCTCGGAGTTGATAATCGGTCGTGCCTGTTCAACCAGCGAACTCGGGCTGTACAGCCAAGGCCGCAAGTATCCCACTGCAGCAATTGGGGTGATGAGCAATTCCATTGCCAACGTATTATTTCCTATGTTTTCAGCAATTAAAGGAGATTCTGAGGCACTTCGTGGCGCCATACGTCGCGGGCTCACGCTCGGTACGTTTCTCGTCGCCCCCATATCTTTGCTGGCTGCCGTAGTTGCCAAGCCACTAGTTGCCATTCTCTTGACAGAAAAATGGCTCGCTTGTGTTCCAATCTTTCAGCTGACGTGCATCTCTAATGCCATTTTGATGATTCAGCTTGTAAACCTCCGAGCGTACATGGCTCTGGGAGATAGCTCTCTTTATATGCGTCTTCAAATTATTAAAGTTTTGGGCGGAGGAGCCATCATATGGATCACTGCCGCCCTCACCCACGATATTTACCATACGGCTTGGGCTAATTTCATCGTTGGAGTTATCTCGATCGTCTTCGTCGACGCTACACCCGCAAAGCGCCTTCATGGCTATTCGTCCTTTAACCAGGTCAAGGACGTTCTGCCAATCTTATTCCTCTCTCTCGTTGCCGCTGCGGCATCGCTCGCTGTTCAGCTTCTGGGGTTGAGCTACGTTCCCGAATTGTTTCTGCAGGGCATCCTTTTCGCTTCTGTCTACCTGGGAGGAGCAAAGCTCTTCAAGTTCAGTGAGTTATCCGAGGCAGCATCACTCTTGCGCGGGTTTGTTTCAAGGAGAAGCTGAAGCTCAACTCTTTATTAGGTTACTTATCAATTCGAATACAATAGAAAGGTATCAATCCAATGTCGACATTCAACGGGTCAACTTTAATGATTACGGGAGGAACGGGATCCTTCGGCAATACCGTCCTCAAGCATTTCCTGACCTCCGATGTGGGGGAAATTCGTATTTTCTCCCGCGACGAGAAGAAGCAGGATGATATGCGTCACGAGCTTCAGGCTCGATATCCTGACCATTTCGCTAAGGTGAAATTCCACATTGGCGATGTACGTAACATTCAATCCGTGCGCGATGCCATGCATGGCGTGGACTATATCTTCCATGCAGCAGCCCTTAAGCAAGTTCCTTCTTGCGAGTTTTTCCCGATGGAGGCTGTCCGCACCAACATCATGGGCACGGATAACGTCCTTCACGCTGCATCGGATGCAGGTGTTAAGCGAGTCGTTTGTCTCTCCACTGATAAAGCCGCGTATCCCATTAACGCTATGGGAAAGTCCAAAGCACTTATGGAAAGCGTGATCTTCGCCAATGCTCGTAGAGCTGCAGAAAAAGGCGATACGGTGGTGTGCTGTACTCGTTACGGTAACGTTATGTGCTCTCGCGGTTCTGTTATCCCACTCTTTATTGAGCAGATTCACGCTGGTAATCCCATCACCATTACGGATCCCAGCATGACACGATTCCTGATGAACCTTGATGAGGCAGTTGACCTTGTTAAGTTCGCATTCGAGCACGCCAACCCGGGTGACCTTTTCATTCAGAAGGCAGACGCAAGCACCATTGGCGATCTTGCGAAGGCCGTTCAGCAGCTGTTTGGCGATACGGGTACAACTATCATCGGCCCGCGCCACGGAGAAAAATTGTTTGAGACGCTCATGACTCGCGAGGAGCGCCTGCGTGCCGAAGATATGGGCGGTTATTATCGCGTGGCAGCCGATATCCGAGGTCTGAACTATGACAACAAGCAGGCCACCGGAGAGGTGAGAACCATGACCGACGAGGCCTATACGTCCCACAATACCAACCGACTGGATGTTGAGGGCACTGTAAAGAAAATCATGACTGCTGAGTATGTACGCGAAGAGCTTAATGGTATCCGCCACATCTAAAGGAGGGCAAGATGATTTATAGGTTCCCGCTACGCGATGTTAAGGACATGTTGCTCAACCAAATTGGCACTAATTTCTTTAAATCTATTGATGATGAGCGCTTGATTACTAAGCATATGGAGCGGACGCTAGAGAGGTTGGAGCGCAACATCTCTGCTAATGACAATAAGTATTACTGGAGGCTCAACGCGGCGGGGAAGCGCGAGGCTTACTTCGATCCGTTACATACTTGCCAATGGATGCTTTTCCTGTATCTGACGGCTAACACCATTTTCCATGAGGAGAAGGATAATCCTGAGGCTGCACGCGTTGTATGCGACAAGATCTATGGCCAAATGAAAACGGTTTCTGGTTGCGACCTGTATTACGAGGTGGACATGCCAGATACCTTTACTTTTGACCATCCGACTGGTTCCTTTATGGGGCGCGCGACCTACGGAGAGGGATTCTCGTTCACGCAGGGTTGTACGGTCGGCAACCTTAACGAGGTTTACCCGGTTCTTGGGCGTGATGTGCAGATGTGCGCTGGCAGTAAGGTGCTGGGCAATTCCCATATTGGTGACGGCTGCCTGATAGGAGAGGGCGCCGTTGTAAGGGACGAGGATGTGCCTGCCGGATCCGTAGTCTACGGCAAAACTCCGAATTTAAAGATTTCGATCAGAAACTAATAGTTCCGTTCAACAGGAGGTTTGATATGAAGGAGCTCGCGATTAACGGTGGTGAACCCACTAGTCTCAAGGTTTTAGGTTACGGTCACCAAGATATTAATGAGGACGACATTAAGGCAGTGGAAGATTGCCTGCGGGGGGATTACTTGACCTGCGGTCCCGCGACCGAAGCCTTCGAAGAGTCTATTAAGGCTGCCACAGGGGCTAAATTTGTAACTGCCGTGGCTAACGGCACTGCGGCTCTGCACGTAGCATGTCTTGCCGCAGGCATTAAACCCGGTGATGAAGTGATTGTATCTCCTATCACTTTCGCCGCATCGGCTAACTGCGTGCGCTACTGTGGTGCTACGCCTGTGTTTGCGGATATTGATCCGCAGACCTGGAATATCGATCCAGCTTCAATCCGTGAGAAGCTTTCCGCCAAAACGAAAGCAATTGTGGCCGTAGACTTTGGCGGCGTTCACGTCAACTCAGACGAGATTCGTAAGATTTGCGACGAGAACGGCCTGACTTTCATTGAGGATGCAGCCCATGCAATGGGAACGTTCCACAATGGCCGTGCGGTGGGCGCTATCGCCGATATCACAACTTTTAGCTTCCATCCAGTAAAGACCATCACCACTGGTGAAGGCGGTGCCGTAGCAACGAATGATCCCGAGCTGGGTAAGATGATCGAGCTTTACGCCAAACACGGCATTACGCGCAACCACGATTTAATGCGCGAGACGGACCAGGGCGGTTGGTACTATGAGCAGCTAGTCTTGGGCTACAACTACCGCATTAGTGACATTGAGGCATCTCTTGGCGTAAGCCAGATGAAGCGACTCAACCAGTTTGGCTCTCGCCGCAAGGAGCTCGTTGCCTTCTATAACGAGCAGTTCTCCAAGATCCCGGAGGTACAGTCCCAAATGGATGCCTCTCCTGAAGATACCGTGCGCCACCTATATTGCCTGAAGTTTGACACGGAAGCACTTGGCGTAAACCGTCGTTGGATCTTCGATGCTTTGCGTGCTGAAAACTTGGGTGTCAATGTTCACTACCTGCCTGTTTACCTGTTACCTTACTACAAGGACCTGGGCCACGGCCGCGGCGACTGTCCTAATGCCGAGGATTACTATGATCACTGTGTAACGCTTCCGCTGCACTGCGGACTCTCCAATGAGGATGCGCAACTCGTTGTTGACGCGGTTACCAAGGTCGTTGAGTGGTGCCGTGCCAATAGGGGTGCGAAATAATGCCCTCTAGTGTTTGCATCATTACTGCCCGCGGTGGCTCGAAGCGGATCCCTCGCAAGAACGTGCGCGAGTTCTGCGGCAAGCCTATGCTAGCGTACTCGGTCGAGACTGCGGTCACGAGTGGCATCTTCGATGTCGTGATGGTCTCGACCGACGACGACGAGATTGCCGACGTGGCTAGGAAATACGGGGCTGAGGTTCCCTTCATGCGCAGCGAAGCCACGAGCAACGACTACGCCACGACGGCGGATGTGTTGCGCGAAGTGCTCTCTGAATACGAAAAACGCGGGACTGAGTTCGACACAATGTGCTGCCTGTACCCGACGGCACCTTTCGTCCAGGTTTCCGAGCTCAAGGAAGCTGCCGCGATGATCGAAGCGGGGGCGCCCTCTGTAATTCCTGTTACCTCGTTCGACTTCCCGCCTCTGCGTGGCTTCAAAGTGGCGGAGGATGGCTCGCTCGAGTACGCCTTCCCTGAGTACGCACAGACCCGCAGCCAGGACCTCCCCGAGATGGTTCACGACTGCGGGAGGTTTTACTTCGCGAAGGTCGCGTCTTACTACGAGACCGGCAGCTTCATCACCAATAATACGAGATTTCTGCGCATACCCAGTAGGCTCGTACAGGACATCGACACTCCCGAGGATTGGGAGCTTGCCGAGCAGAAATATCGGGCCATGACCCAGGAGGACTAGACAATGAGACTATTCGAGACCATAGAGCGCGGCGACGTCTACTTCATTGCTGAGATGAGCGGCAACCACGGCGGGAGCGTTGACAAGGCAATGGAAATCGTCCGCTCCGCCGCTGAAGCAGGCGCGGATTGTCTGAAGCTTCAAACCTACACCGCCGACACTATCACCATCGACTGCGACTCGCCCGACTTCCAGACGACGCCTGGCGGGCTGTGGGAGGGTAGGACGCTCTACGACCTCTATGAGGAGGCGCACACTCCCTGGGAATGGCAGGCCGAGATTAAGGAAGAGTGCGAACGCTTAGGCATGGACTTCCTGTCCTCCGTCTTCGATCCGACCTCCGTCGACTTCCTCGAGTCCATCGGCTGCGAGATGTACAAGATTGCTTCGCCCGAACTTGTCGACGTGCCACTTATCCGTTACACAGCCTCAAAGGGCAAGCCCATGGTCATTTCCTGCGGGATGGGCACGGCGGACGAAATCGCCGACGCCGTTAACGCCTGCCGCTCTGTGGGCAACGGCCGTATCGTGCTACTAAAGTGCACGAGCGAGTACCCCGCCGTCTACGAGGACATGAACATTGCCACCATGACAGACATGCGTGACCGGTTCGGGTGCGCCGTTGGCCTTTCTGATCACTCCATGGGCTGGGGTGTCGACGTGGCTGCGGCCACGCTGGGAGCGGGCGTCATAGAGAAGCACTACTGCATCTCCCGCGAGCAGAAAACTGTGGACTCGGAGTTCTCAATGGAGCCCGCCGAGTTCAAGGCGATGATCCGCGACGTTCGACGCGCGAAGGCATCCATTGGCCATGTCACCTACGAGCGCACTGAGAAGGAGGAGAAGGGCCTTCCCGGCCGTCGCTCCCTCTACGCGGTGAAGGACATCGCGCGCGGCGAGGCTTTCACCAACGAGAACGTGCGGAGCATCAGGCCTGCCTATGGAGTGGCGCCCAAGCACCTGGACGCGCTGCTCGGCCACGCAGCGCAGCGCGACATTAAGTTCGGGGAGCCCATCATCCAGGCCGATCTGGAGAGCTTGTAGCGGGCGAGCTGAGGAAAAGGAGAACGGTTTGACAAAGAAATGTCTTGTCATAGGCGCCTCGAGCTTCATTGGCGCCTATGTTGTGGATGCACTGCTCGACGCTGGTTACGAAGTGGTCGGCACGGGCAGGAATCGGCGATTCGCGGGCCACTACCGAAAGCTTGGCGTCGAGTACATTCCCCTCGACCTCAATGACCCATCTGGCATTGGTGCCCTCCCCGCCGACTTCGACTTTGTAGCCCATCTGGCGGGGAGGCTTCCTGCAAACTCGGACTTCGACCTGTCCACTGAGGACGACGCCGCTGAATATATCAGGACGAACGCCCTGGGGACCGCATTGCTTCTCGAGTGGGCGCGCAAGAACGGCGTGCGCCGCATCGTTTCCACCACTTCCTACGCAGACGTTCAGAACAGCTGGAGCGCCTCGGAGCCCGTGCGCGAGGACTGGCCGCGGGACTTCAGGCTGGACGGCGACCACGCCGCATATGTTATCTCGAAGAATGCCTCCGCGGACCTGCTTTTCTACTACAACGAGCAGTACGGCATGAGCAACTGTGTCTTCAGGCTACCCCCAGTTTACGGCTGTGGTCCTCACGGCTCGCTCAGAGTCAACGGGGCTGTCAAGAAATCTGGCATAGGCCTTTTCGTCGACAAGGCGAAGGCAGGCGAGAACATAACCGTATTCGGCAATGCCGACGCGGCGGTCAGAGATATTGTCTACGTCAAGGATGTCGCGCAAGCATTTGTAAAAGCGGGAGAAAGCGAGTCAGCCTCTGGCCTATACAACATCGGCTCGGGGCGCGCGGTTTCCCTTCGCGAGCAGGCTGAGGCGATAGCCGACGTCTTTTCGGGGGCCGCTGGCACCTCCGAGGTCTGCGTCGACGAAACCAAGCCGAACGGTATCCAGCCCTACTCGTTCGACATCTCCCGCGCGGCGTGCGATTTCGGCTATGCTCCTGCTTTTGCCGATTTCCGTGATTTGATGGCAGACTGGAAGGTTGAGGAGGAGAGGGGCGTGATGCCCACGCTGTTTGATGCCACTCTAAAACCGAGCGGAGGTCTACTAGACTAGGGGTCGTACCTGGCACGCTCTCTTTTAGCCCTCGCGCCTGGAATAAGCGGCGGGATGCACATGGAATGCTGCATCCCGCTCCCCTTCGGCCGAGTTTCGTTCCGGCGATTTGTCTCTTATAACGTCGCAATGACCTATGATTGGGTTCCGAACCCCTGGTATACGGGCGATTTTGCTGGGTCCGCAGTGCCGACCCCTGAGGCACACCGCAGGTATTTCTAGAATGTCTTGGTGGATCACGAACAGGTTTTCTTCGCGGTTTGCATTGGCGAGTTCTTTATCGGCAACGCCGGCCTTAAGTATTTCGAAGGTAATTCCTGAGAATGTTGGTATTACATTGTAAATGAGTTACAGCGCGGCAAGGGCTAAGCCAAGGGGATCTTCAACCTTCTCTGCCGCGTAGGGTTCTCTATCGAGGGCGTGGTTCGCGTTAAAACCTGCGTGCTTAAAAAGAACCCCAAGAGCTCGAAGGCTCTTCTTTCGAACGGGTTCAACGAACGCGGGAGGTTCGTCGACGAGAAGAAGAGGGTTTTCATAATGTATGAGAAACGAAATTGGCAAGATGAAAATGGTGAACACTTCACGAAGGAAAGTCTTAATACGCACTGACGCCAACCCGGTGATTGCGGGAGGCCACGTTATGCGTTGCCTTTCCGTGGCCGACGCACTCGTGGGCCTAGGTGCTGATGTCTCATTTGTCCTCTCGGACGGCAACTCAGTCCAGCTCATCGAGTCCCGAGGCTTCGCGACGTCCGTTCTCGGGTCCGACTGGAGAGATATCGGAGATGGGGCCGATGAGCTTTGTCGTCTCTGCGACGACGCCGAACTTCCAATCGTCCTTGTTGACACCTACTCGGTGTCTAGGGAATTCGTCGACTGCCTCGCTCAGTACGCCAAGGTATGCTATCTCGGCAGCAAAGACGAAGATCTCGGCAAACTTTCCCTTATCATTAATTACTCGACTTGTATCGATGAGGCATTCTATGAGGAAACATATGGTGATCGTGGGACAAAACTCCTTTTCGGTCCCAAATACGCACCGCTTAGACCATGCTTCGCCAGTGCATATCGTGAATGCAGCGCCGAGATTGAACGCGTTCTCGTGACTACGGGAAACACGGATCCTCAGGGTTTTCTTCCCACTTTCTTAGGTGTGGCTCTTTCCGACAAGCGTCTTTCCAACATCACCTTCACAGCGGTAGTAGGCAGAATGGTCTCTGACGATGTCGCCGCAAAGGGTGAGCTCATTGAATCGAGAAGCTCTAGGGTTAAGATACTTCGCGCCGTCACTGATATGGCTGGGCTGATGGGTCAATGTGATGCCGCCGTCTCTGCAAATGGCACGACGGTGTACGAGCTTTTCGCTGCAGGTCTTCCCTCCGTAACTTTTGCGATGGTTGAGGAACAGGTGCAGAGCGCTGAGTCTCTCGCGAAACTAGGGGCTGTGGAATACTGCGGACTCATGGGCAACGAGCCGCACGCCACCGCCGTTGAAAGCGTTAATCGGCTCGAGGATCTCGTAGCGTCTCATGATAGGGCCGTAGCCCTCGCGACTCGCGCACACGCTCTCGTAGACGGCTACGGCGCAAATAAGATAGCTAAGGAGATACTCTCGCTATGACAAACATAGATCAACGCAGGACAGTAGTGATGCTCGGCGGAAGTAGACTTCAGGTTCCCGCCATCGAGGCGGCGCAGAGACTCGGATTCCGCGTCGTATGCGCCGACTATGATCCCGATGCGGTGGGCTTTAAAGTTGCCGACGTCTCATCGCTTACGAGCACGCTCGACGTCGAAGCCGTGGAAGCGCTCGCCCGCGAGGAACAGGCGGACTTCGTGATTACATCCACGAGTGACGCTCCCGTAAGGGTAGCGGCCCTCGTCTCCGAGAGGCTCGGGATCCCCACCGGCATTTCGTCAGTCGACGCAGTATGCGCCACGCAAAAGGATGCCATGCGGAGAAGGCTTGCCGATCACGGTGTGCCCATGCCCGAGTTCGAAGTGTGCAACAACGCTGATGAGTTCGGACACGCCTTGGAGCGCTTCGGTTACGACTGCATCGCGAAACCCGCGGATTCCGCCGCCAGCCGCGGCGTGAAGCTCATTACTCCCGAGGACCGCACGACGTCAGCGACTGAGCTCTTCGGCCTCTTCCGCAGCTTTTCCCGCAAGGGAACTGTAATGGTCGAGCAGCGCGTCACCGGTCGTGAGGTGAGTGTGGAAGGCATGACGGTTGATGGCAAGACGACCATTCTTACCATCACCGATAAGCTAACAACTGAGCCGCCTTTCTTTGTCGAGCTTGGCCATTCTGAGCCCTCAAGACTTCCAATTGAGGCCCAAGAAGCCATTCGCGAAGTTGCGAATAAGACCATCGATGCCATCGGTATCGTGACTGGACCTTCGCATACGGAGATCATGCTCACCGACGAGGGTCCGAAGGTTATCGAGATGGCTGCACGACTTGGAGGCGACTTTATTACTTCCAAACTCGTACCGCTGTCGACCGGTCTCGATTTTGTTGAGGGAACCGTGGCCGCAGCTCTTGGACTGCCGTTTGACTTTGAGGTAAAGGCGCATCGTGGGTCAGCAATTCGCTTTATCACTGCGGATCATGCCGGAACAATATCCTCCATTGATGTGCCGGATAATCTCTGCCACACTGAAGGCGTTGAGGAAATCGAGCTATACCTTAAGCCCGGAGATTCTATTGAGACACCGCACTCAAGTAATGACCGAATCGGACATGTCGTATGCAGCGGCGATAACGCCGATGAAGCCGCGGCACGAGCTGAATGGGCACTTGGACAGATTAAGGTAAACCTGAGCTAACGCATTTTGGGATTGGTGTTAGGAAAGTATTATGGATGTATCGATTATTGCGCCGTATATCGTTTCGATACTTGCCGCGATAATTTCCGGCTTCAGCTCTTATTTGGTAGCCCACAATTAATCCGCTTCGGAAATTCGAACGCTCAAGGAAGCAAATGAGCATGAAATTGAAAAGCTCATGAAACAGCATGAAGTTGATTTAGACAACATAAAGGAGACCCATAAGCTTGAGATGGAGAAGTTCGAAGCGGAGCATAGATATTCCCTCGAGCTGGCGAACTCCAACGCGCAGAATGAAATGACCAAGCAGCTGATGGGGTCCTTTGTTGGTAATATGATGGCAACACCACAAATGCAAGCGCTCTTGCTGATTCAATTAAGAAGGGTAAACAAGAGTAGCAACTAAAACGATAGGAGATTTATCGTCTCAATAGTTAATGCTTACATTTTTGAGGACGGACCGCTTTGTTACTAGCTAACAAAGCGGTCCGTCCTTATTTGTACAGCTTCCAAGATCGCAGAAGAACGACTGTATGACGTCGAGTTGTACCTTCGGGACGATGATGTCGTCCTGGTAACATACTCGGAAGATTCGAACGAGGACGGCGGACTCCATTTCCAAGGGTTTTGCTTTGACATTGAGGGTGTTCGAGATGTCGCCCAGCTCTACATTGACGCCCTTTACAAGCTCGATCGTTACGTATCGAGATTGAGGAAGAAGTACTTCGAGTGAGACGTTCGCCGTAATCTTGCGGTCGCTCTCGTTGAGGTTTATCCGGTTTTTGATTTCGCCCGATGAATTATCTTGCCGCTCACGCGGATTTGCCAATTCGGCGATTGGTGAGGGGCTATCAAGGCGTCGCTTTGGGCATTGTTTATAGAATAGGGATGACAGCACGATTTCGAGGACGTTCGCGGGAGATACGAGGGGATTTTGTAATTATCTTCTATAGCCTTTGCATCAGATTTAGCATTGATTGGTTACTTCTGATTCGCGCAATCAGCGAGGTTGAATAGAGGTGTTTGTGGTTAAGAACTTCTTTGTCACTTGCGGAGTATGTGGATGCGTGCATCGCGTGCGTGTCCAGGCTGGATTTGTTAATGACTATCCGGTTAGATACTTGTGTCCGCAGTGCCGGAACCGCATCGACGGAGCGGTTCACCTTGACCCGAGCTGCGCTTTGATTGATTTTAAGCTCGACCCTGGCACGGTTGCCTCCATGGGTGGAAATTTAGATTGCGCCCGAGTTATGGTGGAGTTATCTGGTGAGCTTCCGTCATATAAAATATCTGTAGAACATCGTGCCTGCATGACAAGCCCATTTATCAGAGCCTCTGAGCTGATTCCATTTGATGAACTCAGCGAGTACGTGAGTGATATGGTTTATTGTCTTCATTATTACCGCGAAGACTGGCCTACCCTGAGGACCGCTCTTCAACTGTATTGCGATGGGCATGACGATTATGCGAATAAGGTTCTTTCGGAATTCGAACGCAAACTGCTCGACGAGGACAATCGACACTATCCCTTGCTGAGCCGAATCGCGAGAATGTCTTGGCTCGGTTTTCCCATGATTGCAGGAAGTGACGCGTATGAGCGCGCTGTTGAATGTGAAAAACTCGTTTCTGGTCTAGAGGCAGGGGCGCTTTCCGGCCTAGCAGGTTACTATCTCAAAACCGATATGAGTGCCAAGTCGCTGCTTGCTGAAATCAACGAAGTTCTGGATTCCGTAGCCCAATCTTATCCGGTTCTCCTCAACGGTTTTACTTTTCTTATGGCGGGAGACGCCTATGACTTGGAAAAGTACGGTACGTTCTGCTGCACTCCTAGTGATATTGAGAAGCTTTATTGTCGGGAATATGAGCTTATTGGCAGCCTGCTTGTTCTGTTTATCGGGCTCGACAACATCGAATGTAACGGAGCGTTCGATGTCATGCCCAAAGGCGTAGACCTAAGTGCAAAGTCGTTCGACAAACTTTCTACAGCCCCTAAGGCAAAGCGATTCAACGCTGTCGGTACGGGCTCATTTACTGTCCTTATCAAGCAGTGTTGGAATCCGGTTCTGCGCAATGCATTTAGTCATAATCGGACGGATTTCGACTGCGCGACTCAAGTCATTCGCACTTTGCGTGAGGATGGGACCAACGATTCTCGAGGCAACACCTATTTGCTTGAAATGGTTCGCGATTGCATTTTGATGGCTCGGGAAATTATGGTAATTCGTAGTGTCATATTCCATTTCATTGGAAGAGGGCTGTGGTGACGATTGGGCTTAACGCTGATGTGCATGCACGGCGTAAATCGTGGTGCATATGTGCGTCAATCATCGTGCTAGGGGTGTGAAAGCGATATGCCAGCGACGGTCATCTCTGGCCATCTCCGTGTTTGCGCTCGCAAGGCAAGAATTAAGGCTTACCGACTTAATTGGCATTGGCGCGTCGACGATCGCGTCTATAAATTTTTATGAACTGTGATATGGACTCATTGTTATAGCTAGGAGCCAAACATGGAAACACCCGCCGTTCTCTATCATTATGCAAGCCTAGATACGCTGGCCTTGATTCTGCATAATCGAACTATCAGGTTCAGCCGGTTAGATAAGGTTGATGACCCACAAGAACAGCGTTCAGCAGACTCTCAAAATCTTGGAAAAATGAAGCTCGTCAGTTGTTGGACCTCTTCAGATGAGGAGAGCATCCCCATGTGGCGCGAGTATGCTGGAGCTGAATGTGGCGTAAGAATCCAGATGAAGAGTCATCCGTTTAAGCGGTACTCTGTGTCTACCGAAAGCCTAAGCAAGCTATCTAGTGACGCAGTTTTGAATACTCCTGGTGGCAAGTTTGATGGACTTCAATTGCCGCTCGAAGACTTTTGGGATAAAAAATATCACTTTAAAGAAATGGCCCGAAGCGTTGAGATGCTTCATGAAGTCCAGTATACGAACGATAAGTCGCTTCTGTTTCCAAAGTTGATCCGTAACCGCGAAAACGGCTGGATAGAAGCCGATTTAAACACACTTGGGATTCACAAAGCTACTGCCTGGTCATACCAAAACGAATGGCGATATGTTTTGACGGCAGTTCCTGTGGGCATCGCCTCTGTAATCAAGGGTGATGTTGAAGCAGTTAAGAGGGCCACTGAGGTCATACTTGATAAATGCGATCCCGAAATTCCTTCCTTTTACGATTTGATTATCTCAGACGAAGCATTTTCTTCGATGAAGATCGTCGCTTCCCCAAAGATGACGCCGGGGAACCGATTAATTTTGGATGCGTTGGTGCAGAAATACGCACCGGGCATTGAGGTTACAGATAGCGCGATTGAGCTTTCTTAAATAGACGGTAACGTGAAGCCGGAAGTCCCCATGTGTTGCCCCTGCGACTTCATAGTGGGGAAGATGATGCTCTTCTTTTCCAAAGTTCAAAAGGTTAGGTCGTACCCTCAGATTGCTCTACAAGTACTTAGTAATAGTGATTATCGGCAATATGGGAGGGGCCTATGAGCAGCTGCTGATGCATCCCATCGTATTTAAACCAATTTGTTACTTCTTGGGGTACAAAAATGAGCAGGCTACATGAGGAAAATTGGCAAACTAGATGAATGCGAAAAGGCTAAGATGGGATCAGCATTTAATTTCGTCAGTGGAAGAGTTCGCTTGCTAAAACAAATTATTCATATAGTTACATGGTCGCTTGTAAAAAAGTCTTTTAAATGGTCGTTTGCAATCATTGGTGCAATTTCGACGATTATGGGAGTTGCGGGCGTGTCTCTCATCGACCTGCTTCCGAAAGATTCGGGATGCCCGTTTAGGCTCTTTGTGCTCGTCATCCTATTTGTCTTACTGGCCTTCTTCGCAGCGATCGTCACATACCATCACAACAAAAACGGAGTCCATTTGGTTATTAACGGAATGGACGTAGACATTGTGGTCGACGACCTTTTTTGTACTGAGGGCGTTAAGGTCATTCCGTTCAATGAATATTTCGACATTAAGGTTGACGACAGGGTAATTTCAAAAAATTCCCTAAACGGCATTTTTATTGAGAAGTATGCCGACCGGAACGCTCTCAAGCAGGCTGTCGAAGAAAGGCAACCGAGTTTGCTGAAACCCTATAAGGCTGGGGATGGCCGAATTTGCTATCCTCTCGGCACTATTAAGGATTGCGACGGATTCGCCATGCTCGCCTTCACCCATATGGATGAAGTGAATCGTGCTTATCTTCGTCGTGGTCAGTATGAGGAATGCTTGCTCAATATGTGGGACGAGCTCGATCGGATGTATGCAGGCAGGCGAATCGTACTTCCGTTGTTGGGGTCTGGAATAACAAGGTTCGAAAACGGAAAACCCTCAGAGGATGATCTTCTTCGTTGCATGCTTTGCACCCTGAGGGCTTCGAAGCATCATTTTAAGGAAGGCGTTGTTGTCGTGTTAACGAAGAAGACCGCTGCACGCATGAGGTTATTCGAGGTTAACGGTTATGCAGAGGCCTGGAACAATAGGATTGGAGAGAAAGATGGTTTATAGGACAAGAACCTACATCGCCGCAGACTGGGACGGTGTTAGAGATGCGGTCGAGCAGCTGCATAAATGGAACGACAGCAATTATTGGGGGCTTTCGTTCCCGGACGCTCACGACCTACAGCAGTCGCGCGACTCCAGTTTGCCATGCAGCATAAAGAGCTCTCTGAAAAAGAGAATGGATGGATCTAAACGATTCGTACTTATCGTTGGAGACTCGACCGACTCCGTAACTAAAGGAAGCTGTCAGCACTGTGGAAGCTATAATTCATGGACTTCAAGCTGCGCTCGTTTGCATAGCGTCGACTATCGTAGCTTCATTAAATACGAATGCGATAAAGCCGTTCAGGCCGGCATCGACATCGTTGTGCTGTACAACTCCGCACGCGTCACAAGGTCGAAATGTCCTTTAAAAGTTAGATTCGAAGGAAATCATGTTCCTATGAAATGCTGGAAAGATGGTGTACTCAAATGGGATTACGACGCTGTCAAAAAAGCACTCCAGTAAAGACTTTCCACGTGCAGCGCTGAATGATGGTGCAAGAGGCCTAACCGGAAAGTCTGTTTAAATCCATCCAAATTGTCATGAAACACGCGAAAAAAGGGCGTGCTCTTGGTGGCCTACGCGATTATGTTAGGCATAATCTCCTTTCACCGATTGGCAAAACGATTTACACCTAATTTCAGGCATTTCTCACCGCGTTTTTCCTTGGCAGTTGTCTGATCTCGCTAAACTAATAACTGCTGCTACCAGGGCATTTTCTGGTGCACATTCTATTGGCTCCTACGAAGATCGGAGCGGGTATGTTTGCTGCCGAGTCCTACACCAGCCGTCATTACATTGCGATTTTTGCCATGGCCTGCCTATGCGTTTTGGTGGGCGGGCCTTCTTATGCCGCGGGTGCGGAGAGCCTCATCATCGCGGGCGCGACGTACTACGAGCCGGGCGTGTCAGGCCCTGGCTGGTCCTGGACTGATGCCGACCACCTGGAGCTTAACGGCTACGCGGGCGAGGCCATCGGCGCCGACGGCGACCTGGTGCTGACGCTTGCCGGGCAAAACTCCGTGACGGAGTCGCATGCGCCCGATGCGGACATCACGCTGTGCGGCATGGAGGTGTGGGGCAACCTGACGCTTCGCGGTACCGGGACCCTGACGGCGACGGGCTCGCAGTGCGGGATCCACGTTTCGCAGGCGCTCGTGGTGGACGGATGCACCGTCGATGCCCGGGCGGACGGGGCCGATATCACGGACGAGGCGGTTGCCGGTGTGATCGCAGGCGACATGACCGTGCGCGGCGGCGGGCGCGTCGTTGCCGCGGGCGCCGGGTCCGGAGCGGGCGTGCGCGCTTACGGTGTGTATCTGCAGGATGCTGGCCTAGGCGATGGCGCGGCGGGCCGTCGGCTTTCCGTCGACGCCTCGTGGCTCGATGCGACCGGTGCCGACGGCGGCGTTGCGTGCCTGGGTGGGTCGCTTGTGTCTGCGCGGTTTGTGACGCCTGCTGGTGGGGTCTTTGGTGCGGGTAGCGTGGTGGATGCCTCCGGTGCGGTGGCACCGCATGTGGTGGTTGAGCCCGATGTCGCCACGCCTCCGGCGGGGGAGACCGGTGGGGGCGAGGTACCGGGTGATAGCACGGACAAGTCTCCCGCCAATGCTACCCCCGCTGCCGGAGAGCCCACCACAGGGCCCACGGCAAATCCCGCACTGAAACCCGCGGCCGCGACAACCAAGACAAAAACGACAGCAACCAAGACCACGGTCGCCAAGACCACTAAGCCCAAGACGGCTACCACGACAACCGCCACGCTCCCCAAGACCGGCGAGAACTGCTGGATCGCCGCGTCCGTGGCGCTTTTGCTGCTGGGGACAGTGCTGCTCGTCGCCGTACGCCGCTGCTGAAACACTAATTTTTCGGAAGTGCGGGGAAAGCAGAACCTGTCGACCGTAACCCGCTATTTATCAACAAAACCACAGGTCGCGAAAGCGTAAAACCGTGGGCTGGTCAGCAGATCTCGGTTTTATCCCGCACTTCCGGAATTGTCTCCATTAGAGGCCAACCAACAGTCGGCGATTGTATCTCATGCAGTCAGTTAGTTAAAATTGGCCATGATTGCGCTTGCCGACATATCATTCACCATCTCACGCGTGCTACCTCGCTACGATATTCACGAGGCTCATGATGATATAATTTCTACCAAAGCATCGTTTGGCTTGGGATGGATTTAGTTCAGTTCCCGAATGAGGGCAGGCTCTTGGGACCGAGAAATTTTTACTCCTGGGTTCAAGCCTTGCAACTGCCGGCGCATCGATACCTTTTGTTATGCCAAAGTGATACACACATAACGAAGAAAGCCCCTGCGGGAAACGCTTCCGCTACATTTTCGAATATCTGTCCCAGCGAGCATCTATCATAGGATGAGATTACTGGGCAATAGCCATAAGGATTGGAACTGCTGTGAATATCTTCAGCTGGAACGACTTGAATCCAACTGCTCGCGAATACATCTTGATGGCCAAAGATGTGCGTGATATGCAATATCGCAAACAATGGCCTACGCCTGGAGGTAAAACGCTAATCGAACTCGTTGCTAACGAGAATAAAGCCCTTAAGTTTTATCTTGATCTTACAGAGAATAAAAGAAGTTCTTCCTTAATCCTTGGACTTTCCGCTGACAGAAAAAGCACCATGCAGACACGCGTATCGGATCGTCCATTAATTCGTCTTGATTATAGTGATAATCCCGAGGTCCTTCGTCACAGAAATCCAGACGGATCGCTGGTCCTTGGTACTCATGTCCATTTTGATATAGACGGATACGGCGCCAAATGGGCTTGTGGCATCCCAGGTCAAAATATTCTGAAACCTCTGAACGACGATTTTGCATCACTCTTTTGGTCATTTCAGGAAACTTGTAATATTACAGACAAGCTTAAAGTAGAGCTATCTCTGGGGGTGTGAGATGAACGTAGATCAGGCTCGAGGCTTTATCAGCGCATACGCCAAGTTCGTAGAGGCAAATATGGTCCCGGTCCAGCAAGGTAATGGCGTCTGCATCTCCACCCCCATGCTCAATCGAAACAACGATTGCATGCGGGTTTATCTGGGTGATGACCCAGCAGGCGGCTATGTCATTTCTGATCTTGGTGAAACCATCAATGATCTTGAATTGTCTGGATTCACCATGAAAGGACAGCGAATCGATAAGCTCAATTCGATTCTTTCTGGCTTTTCGGTAAAGGAAGAAAAAGGCGAACTGTGTATAACGGCTTCCGGATCTGACCTTCCTATGAAGATGAATATGCTTCTTCAGGCTATGGCCTCTGTTGATGATATGTTCTTGTTATCTCAAAGCAGTGTGAGAAACCTCTTCACTGAAGATGTCGGCAATTGGCTGCTTGATAATGAAATCCCTTATGTTCCTGGCCCGTCTTTCCAGGGCCGATCCGGACTTTCGTTTAAATTTGACTATGCAATTGGTAAAAACAAGAGAAGACCCATGCGCCTTATTAAAACGGTAAATAATCCTGGTAAGCAAGGCATTCAAAATGCATTATTTGGATGGGAAGACATTAAGTCGGCACGCAACGATTGCGAAGGAGTCGTTTTTCTCAACTCCACCAACACTAAAGATGGTGTTGTCTCCCCCGAGTCTATCGAAGCTTGCAAAAACTACGGACTTACTCCAATCATTTGGGGCGTCGATCAAGACTCCTATGTTCCCATGCTCGCTGCATAGGCGGTTTAATTTTGAAATGCTCATGCAAGCTGATGAATGGCAATTAGGCATGCCTTGCTACTCATTCCATTCGTCTGTATGCTTTACTCAGTTTTTGTTCGTAAGGCGCGACCAATGAAATCAAAAGAACGACTACCGCGAAGATCTTGGTTGCAGAGCACGACCAATGCAATATAAATAATGCTCGCGAAGATGACGCCTTCAACTGCTTAGGTTGAAGGCGTCTTGATTTACAAGCGGTATCGACTTAACCTGTGCAGCTGAGGGTAATTCGCGTTTTTCCTGCCGGAAGCATACTACGTGCCGAGCGTGTCGGGCCCCGGATGGGCCTGGACCGATGCTGACCACCTGGAGTTTAACGGCTACGTGGCTGAGGCCATCGGCGCAGATGGCGACATGGTGCTGACGTTTACCGGGCAAAACTCCGTGATATAGTCGCATGCGACCGATGCGGTCATCACGCTATGCGACATGGAAGTGTGGGGCAACCAGGCACTTCGCGGTACCGGGACCCTGACGGCGACGAGCCCCCAGTGCATGATAACGTTTCACAGGCGTTCGCGTTGGACGTTGCACCGTCGATGCCTCGTGGCTGGATACGACCGGTGCCGATGGCAGCGTTGCGCGCACGGGCGGCTCGCTTGTGTCTGCGCGGTTTGTGGTGCCTTCCGGCGGGGTCTTTGGTGCTGAGGTGGGTAGATGCTGCCGGGGGCCGTGGCCGCGTATGTGGTGATTGGACCCGTTGTGGCCACGCCACCGGCTGTGTGGAGACCGATGGATGCGGCGCGTGGGTGGCAGGGCGGGCTAGCCTGCTGGCGGTGCCGGTCATGTTGCAGGGCAGCCCGGTGCTTGGTGGTTGACGGACCTCGTAGCGAAGCCCACGAACGCAGCGCCCAAGACAATCACAACGACCAGGCCACGGTGGCCACGTCGTCCAAGCCCAAGACTGCCACCGCGACAACTTTAGCTCTTCTCAAAACCGGCGACAACAACTGGATTACTGCTACCTTTACACTGCTTTTTCCGGGAATAGTGTTTCTAGGTGCAGCATATTATTGCTGAAACACTTTTTGAATTTTCTAGCTTAGGCACCACCAAGTACCGTGAAATGGTACTGCCAATATTGAGCTTAGTCCCCGGTGAATTATTTTTACCTGCGATCCGCCCCAGGGAGCCGCTGTATGTCGACCTTGCATATGTCGACTTTGACCGCGTTGAGCGCGATCCCGCCCATGATTGCATGCGTATTGATTCCGCCGCCGGGTCTTGAGTTCCACTCCCTCTTCTTGAACTATCTGTAGAAGACCGGTGAAGAGGTGCCTCGCCTCGCTTCATTAGCTCAAAATGCATCGACCGTCTATTAGTTGCGAACGATGTTCAATTATCAATGCAGAAGGCACCTTCGGCCTTAGGGGTCATTCCTGTATTCAGGGTTCCTGATTTGACACAGTTACCTAATTTTGAATTTGCATCAAATGGATGACTGGTAAAATACACTTCATAGCCGGTTCGAATTAGCGTTTGCGCATCGCAATCGGATATGTGTTGTTTGCACATTATATTCTGCTACGTGTCTATTAAGTACGACTCTACGGAGGAACCGGCTATCAACTTTAAGGAAAATCTGATGCTCAACGAGCTGCAGTCGAAGACAGATCTGGCAGGGTTTCTTGGCCTGTCTATAGAAAAGCTTGATTTCTTTGTCAATTCATCCTCCATGTATGACCTATACAGAAATAAATTGATTCCTAAAAGAAATGGCGGCTATCGAGAGCTATTAATCCCAAGATCTGATTTAAAAAAGGTTCAACGAATTATCGCTAAAGAGCTAGAAAAAAGCTACAACCCTTTGCCTTGTGTGCACGGTTTTGTAAAGGGTCGATCAATACAAACAAATGCTGAGACCCATATTGGCTCACAAGTAATTGCTGGCATTGATATTAAGGATTTCTTTCCTTCAATCTCATCTAAACGGGTATATGGCCTTCTTGTTTCGAAGAAGTTAGGTCTCACCCCTGAAGTTGCATTCTGCATTTCTAGACTTGTCGCCACACCAAAAGGGCTCCCTCAGGGAGCTCCCTCATCCCCTTTAATTTCGAACATGATTTGCCTTGGCATGGACAAACAGCTTATGCATCTATCGCATGAGTATCATTATCAATACACGCGATATGCCGATGACCTAACGTTCTCTTTTAAAAGCTCTTTTTATTTTTATCGACACTTTTGCTCAGAGGAAAAGCTCAGGTTGCCCAACAAAATACGAAACGCGATCACTGACTTCCATGGAACCGAGTCATTTGAGATCAACGAAGATAAATCGTTTTACAGTTGCAGTTTCTCAAGACAGCTAGTCACGGGCGTTGTCTGTAACCAAAAGACAAATATAAAGCGCGAGCAATATCGGCGACTCCGCTCAACGCTCCACCGACTAAGCAATAGCGACATTGAAGGCGCGATGGGCTGCTATTACGGTAAATCCATCGCTAAACTCACCGACGCAGAGAGAGGGATATTTCAAGCGGCTCTTCGAGGAAGTCTAAATTTTTATAAGTCTCTTATTAAGAATCCCTGGACATCGGGACCGCTCCTGCGTTTAGGCAGCCTCTACAATAAAACGAAACCAGAAGATACGCCTGTTTTCCCAGTCGCACTTCAGCAAGACTCGCTTCTGTATCTAGAAGGAGAGGATGACAAAGAAACCCCGTTTGAGGGTTTAGGGTTTTACTTAACCGGCTACGGCCTTGTGACGGCGTGGCACGTGATATGCGATGCCGTTTCTCATGACATGGAAAGAAGGGAAATAAAAGTATCCAGCTCAGATAAGACCCCGCTTGCTAAATTTAAATTTAGCAAATCGATCGTTCAAGACAACAAGCGCGATGCTGTAATACTACGAGAAGTTCCTCAAGAAATCTTAAAGAAGATCCCCAAGCTTCCAGCAGTCATGGATTTGCCCGTAAAGGGGGATAAGATCTCCGCTTATCAACAGCATTTTTCCGAATCTAGATTCAGCCTTGAATTGCACAGTGGGGATTTGCTCAGGGTCGGAGATCCAAGCGAAGAGGGCACACTTTGTTATACGAATTGCTCATTTCAGCATGGAATGAGTGGTGGGCCAGTGTTTAATGACTTGGGTCAGGTCATTGGCATAGTACATACTGCAACTGAGCAGGGAAAACTTGGCTCTTTCCTTCCTTTAAGGGATTGTATCCGCTCATCCGATGTTTATGGAGAGTGGCAGGTCTTCTAACTAGATTGTCATACATTCTGGCCCAAAACGCTCATCGCGTCAGACTTGAAACAAGGTGTCTGCTGCTTCTACTTAAACGGTGACAATCGGAAAAGCCATAAGGGGGTGCTGAGTTAGATGCTGGAAAACGGGCCAGTCAGGAAGATATAGAGCGGCGGACTGTATAACATTTCGTTCTAGTACGACTCTGAGACCTATGCGGGAAAGCATGAGGGGAGCGGCTTCTCCGGAAAGATAAAGCTCGCGGATTTCGTCGGTCTGGAGACGGGTGCTTTTTATTTAAGGCAGCGTGCGGACCGATGGGCTCTACTCATGTTCATAGATCAGGCAACCATACTTGGGGGTTACGTTCAACTTGATTATGGCATTCAGTTTGCCTACTCAGAGACACGAGAGGACGGAGCCGTTCGCGTAGCTGTCGAACGCCCGGTTGATTTTGGTGTTTACCACGTTGAACCATCTGCCTGCGGTTAGAAGGTTCAACGTCGAAGGATTTACTACTGATGACCTCAATTTCTTGACAGAATTTATTGATAAAACGCCCCGTTTATCTTTGAGCTCGCCGAACAGCAAAAAGTCGGACCAAAGCCTTCGGCGATGATTTCCTGACGTTCTATTGTTAAATGCCCAGTAAGTTGATTACCAAAATTACTGTCGACACCACTCACCCATGCCGACGACATCGTCTGAATTGTCACGCTGTTGGCGCTTCCCTCGTTAATAGCATCGCTTCTTAGGCCACAACTGGCTGTCGAAACTCCCGTTTTCCGAAATTCGGGGAAAATAGGGGCGGCTGAGCACAACCCGATTTTTGGCAACAATACCGTCGGTCGCAGAAGCGTAAATCCGGGGTTTAGTCGGCTGATCTCTGTTTTCCCGCACTTCCGTATACGACCCCTCGATTAAGGTTATATTAACGCGCGGCGATTACTTCCCATGCAATCGGCGGTAAAATCTCGCCATGGTTACGCTCGCCGATATAGCCTCTGCATTCTCTCGCGTGGACCACACCTGCAACGTCGCCGACCTGATCGACACAGCTCTAAGAACAGAAGAATTATGAAAGCATTCAAACACCGAAGAGCCTGCAGCATCAAAAGTGTCAGACCGGCGAGATCTGTATCGTAGACATCGTTCGAGAGGGGATGACCGAAAATGACCCGCGCCTACAGTGAAGTTTATCTCGAGGACGCTATGAGAACGCTGGGCGAGGCAGTCGATTTTGCCCTCTGCGACCAGGGACTGACTCCGACCGAACTGACGGCGATCTTGTCAAACGCTTTTGAGATGAAACAGTTTGAGCGCGGTATCCCACGCGTTGTCTGCGGCATGTCGGGCGATGAGCTTGTGCGCGAGATCATTGTCCACGCGGGTCTGAAGCCCGTCGAATTCAGGGAGGCCTATCCGTTCGACCGTTCCCCGCAATACTGAGCAGGTTGGGTTTTGGCATACACGCAATGGACGTGCGGCCTAGGTTTTAGCGACCTTTTTGAAGTGGCGCCACTCGATTGGGTTATCGGCTCGTACCATCCGCTTCACGAGGCCTCCGAAGTTAAATTCGCCCAGATAGTCATTGATAAATGGAACAAAGCCCAGGCAGGCAAAAAGGGCCTCAAGGCAGCACGAAAGGCAGCCGGCCTGACCCAAAAGCAGCTGGCCGCCCAATCGGGAGTCAAAATCCGTGCCATACAGCTCTACGAGCAAAACCAACTGGACCTGCGCCGTGCCTCGGTATCCTCGGCATTGGCGCTCGCAAAAACCTTACACTGCAGCATCGAATACCTCGTCTGGCAACCGATCGTTCTTGAGTACGACTCCTGTTGCCACTGTGATGTGCTCCCCGGCATTGCGTCGCGCGTATAGAATCTAAGCATCCGCACGCCAGCTATGAAATGGAATGGACGCCACATGGAAATCCCCAGCACCCTGTGCAGCAATGTGTACGACTTCGCGTTTTGCCCCGAGCCCTGCTACGAACGCCTGGCCGACCTCGCCGACCCCGAGGACTGGGGTCCCGGCAACCGCATCCTCAAAAACTACCTGTCGTTTTCGTTTAGCCGTGCGGTGTTCCTGACCGAGCGCGACGTGGACCAGACCGCGCCGTCCAACCTGCCTTTGGTGTTCGACAACGACCAATGCCTGTTCAACACCGGCCTGTACACGCGTCGCTACGAGACCATCTACGGCCTGTTTGAGCCCAACACCAAGCCCGACGCGCGCCAGCGCTGGTTTTTGAAGGGCTTCTTTAAGGAGAGCGACCCCATGCTGGTCTCGTTTGAGTACCTGCCGTGCCGCGTGCGCTTTGCCGAGGACCCCTCCGAGCTGGTCTTTGACTACCGCTTGCCCATCCGCTCCAACATCGACCACATTCTGGGCGATGAGGAGAACCTTACGCGTATTCCCGCTAGCCTGATGGGGGAGGGCAACTCGCTGCTGCTGCGCCGTGCCTTTGAGGGCGCCGTCGTCGAGGCCGCCCGCCGCGCCGCCGCCAACTACACGCTCGCCGTGCCGCAGTTCTACGGCGGTCGGATCCAACTGCTGCTGCCGCTGTGCCTAACCGGCGACAAGCCCGAACTGGCGCTGACCATCCAGCGCGAGGACGGTTTCTACGCCGCGCGCACCTGCCTCACGCTCGACATGGCATACAACAATGCGCGACTAATCTGTCGCCCCGAGACCTCGTGGATAAAGCGGTAAATGGTGGTTAAGCTGCTGTTTTACCTATTGCTTTGGTTGCTTTGGCTTAGCTAGCATCCACGAATTTAAAATCGGGGGCAAAAAGTTCTTGGTAAACCAGGCGCGGCTATGATAGTATCTCTTTTGCCGAAAGGCGACGGGCGATTGGCTCAGGGGTAGAGCATATCCTTCACACGGATGGGGTCACAAGTTCGAATCTTGTATCGCCCACCATCAAAAGCGCAGGTCAGAGGTGTTATGCCTCTGGCCTTTTTCTATTTGATACCAAGGGTGACACCAAAAGTGACACCAAATTTTCGATTTTTATTAGCATGGGGTCCTATTTTTTATTGATCGCAAACCCTTCATAGTTCCTACATATTGAATATTATTTTCGTTCGTTGACCAACTATAGAGTGACGTCGTCGAACATTTTGAAAATAGTTCACGCGATCTTTCAATGAATTCTTTGCATGATTCATACGCAATTGTGGAGAAAAAGACCACTGGCTCACAGCTCGTACCAGCACATTCACGCCTCGTGACAACCTTTCAACACATCCCATCCATTTTTTGGTCAGCGTTTGGTCAGCTTCCGGTACTTACCCGCATGATGCCCCAGTAGATAATCGTCCACGACCACAACCGCATGGCCTACGGCCGATACCAAGGGAGGCGCAAATGGACGAAATCGTCTGCGCAAACACCGCATTCCGCTATTGGCGCTGCCCACCGCAGGTGCGCGACCTCTACCCGCGCCTACCCAACTCCGAAGAAGGCTGGCGAGCTCTATCCCAAGCCCCATTCGTAACCGACGTCCTCAAGACCCCGATTATCGCTGTTGCTTCGCCAGGTTATTGCAATCACCACTCGGGATTGCGCTCCACTATTCGCTGGGAAGGGACATCGGATGTCAGCACAACAATCGACACTAATTTAGGCTTTAGTGTTACCAATCCGCTTAACACATTATTTACTATGACACGCTTTGTGTCCCAAATAGATCTCGTACTGGCTATGTACGAACTTTGCGGTTGCTTTTCCGTTTTCGAGCTTGCTCCCGCTGCCGAAATGCAGTTAAAAATGGCGGTAGAGGAGAATCGCAATTCCAGCACGCAGGATCTGTTCGAACTTGGAGAAGGCGAAGACGAGGTTCCTTGGAAACGAGTTTACGCCCGCGCAACCGTAAAGGCCACAGATAAAGAAGGCCAAACGAACAAGCGTGAGGATGGAAGAGAGGTTACGAAACTCAAAGGCACTTCTCTTTGGATGAGAAAGCCGCTCATCGAGCTAAGCGATCTACATCGATTCGCCGACAAGGTCAAAAGTCAAATGTGGGGAAAGCAGTTTTATGATGCCGCTCAGCAGGTTATCGGCATTGCTGCGTCTCCGCTCGAGGTCGCGGGGGTACTGCTTCTAAGTCGTTCTCGACGTCTAGGTGGTTCAGGATTCAGATACGTGTACCTCAACGATTTAACCCCTCTATCCGTGGCAGCCCAAAGCATCGCAGGCCAAAAGGTCTGCTACGGCGACATCGTGATCGTAAACCCAATCCTAATGAAGGCAGTTATTATCGAGATCCAAGGTGAGGTCATTCATGGCTCAGGTGCAATACTTGACCACGATGCGGAGCGCATGACTGCGTTGCAGAGCATGGGATTCGATGTATTCCTGGTGACTCACGATATGCTCAACGATTCAAAGCTGCTAGACACCATAGTCAGAAGTGTCTGCGACCGTTTAAGGATTCGCTATAAAGCCAAAACTGAGGCAATGAAGTGCGCCGAGACGAGACTGCGAGCAAATGTTTTGTGCAACTGGTTGGAAATCGGAAATTAGTCGGCGACAAGGCGCTAGAACTACCTAGTTTGCCTGTTAGTGAAATAATGTCATTTCAAAACTATGCCGGATTACGGGGCTGGACCCGGACTGGCCGTCCATACCCTGCATTTCACGGAATACGCAAGCCGTCTACCTGCGGTTTTGATTTTACCGATTACGGCATGCTCGGGGGTTCCCGGCCTGGCCCCGTAAACCGGCATAGTTTTGAAATCGCCGGGTCGGCGGGAGCGCGATTGGCCCCGGTAATGGGCCTGGCGCCGGCAAGACGGCCGTTGGGCGGATGGCGGCCCGCGCCGCGACTGCGAAATTTTCCAAAAATGTCCTTGCATCGCCGTCCGAGTTCCCGTATAGTACTTTTTCGCACGGGGGCGTAGCTCAGCTGGGAGAGCGCTTGACTGGCAGTCAAGAGGTCAGGGGTTCGATCCCCCTCGTCT
>CALLSU010000087.1:0-1671 GCA_938011935.1 uncultured Collinsella sp. | reverse complement strand
CGCCACCTCTCCGGCAATCTCCATAACGCGAATCAGGTTTTTGGTCGTATAGGCGCTATTGAACGCATCGTAGGAAAGGCTCTGGGTCGCCACGTAATCGACAACGTCGCCAAAGCGCTGCTCGGCTTGGGCTGTCGTGTAACCGTAGCTCATCATCCCGGCAACAACCGAGAGCGCTATCCCCAACAGGGCGGCAAGGAGCCATGCCCCTGTCGAACGATTGCCCCGCTCCTGAGCGGCGTGGTCGGGCGCATCGATCATGACAGGCCCTCCATATTCAAAAATGGCGAAGGGTCATCAAAATACTTTGACACCAGACGTTCCATGGTGCCATCGCCAAGCATTTCTTGGTAGGCATGGGTAAGCTTAGCGTCGATGCCACGCGTATCGTTTAGATCGAAAGCGGTACCCAAACCGACCTCTAGCAGCGGCTCATCCAAAATGCGATACGTCACACCATAGTCTTTTTCGTAGGTGAGCAGCGAGGACTCATGCGCAGCGATGGCATCGACCAGACCCTCGACGAGCGCCGGGTTCAGGTATGAGCGGTCCGAAAAGCAGTAGAGCTCTTTGATCTGCGGAACGTTTTCATTTGTACGATTGAGCAAAATGCCCTCAGGCTTGGTGGTAGACTGAACCGCCACGACCTTGTCCTCAAGATCGGCAGGCGTGTAGATATCGCTCTCGGGATCGACCGCGACTACCTGGCGGCTCGCAAGGTACGGGCCGGCCCAACGATACTCGTTTTCGCGACCCGTCATGCTAAAGCTGCCCATGACGCAATCGAGCTCGCCGCTCGCCAGCAGCTCGTTCTTCTTTTCCCAATCGATCAGCTGGTACTTTGGCTTGTAACCAATGCGGGCCAAAGCCTCGCTCAATATCTCGACATCCAGGCCAACGATATCGCCGTACTCGTCGGTATACACAAACGGTGGATAGAGGTCGCCACCAACGTTGAGCGTCTTAAGGTTGTCGTCTTTGGCCTGCGAGGCGTCCAGACCTTCTAATGCAGACGTCAAGGCTTCGTCATTACGCCCAGAACAGCCAGCTATCGCTACGACAAAGGCACTCGCTACTGCAAGCACAACAAGTAACGATATGGCAACCGAGCGGCGAGGTCTTTTCATCGAGCTCCAGACAATCCTGTTTACAGACTGAAATGGCTAAAAATAATAGCAAACGAAACCACACGAGTGCCCAATGGTTACAGACGTTTATTTACCATGCGGGGCCTTCCAGCCGACTTGGCAGAAGGCCCCGCATGCAGCGCACACTTACCGTGCATTAAAAACGTAGCGGTCCAGGCGGTCGCACGCTTCCCTCACGCGCGAAAGTGGCAGCGCCAGATTCACGCGAATGTGGCAGGGCCCGTGGAACGGACGGCCGTCCTGATACCCCACGCCCACGCGCGCCCCCTCGTCGAGCAGCCACTGAATATCGCGGCCATGCTCGCGACACCACTCGGAGCAGTCCAGAAACACCATGTACGTGCCCTGCGGACGTGAATAGGACACGCCCTCAAAATGCTCGTCCACGTAATCGCAGAAGTACTCGATATTGCCGGCAAGCACCTGGTTGAGCTCGTCCACCCACTCGTAGCCCTGCGGCTGGTAGGCACCGATAAGCGCATGCATGGAGAGGACGTTCATCTCGTTGTAGTGGGTCTTGTTG
>CALLSU010000086.1:0-3058 GCA_938011935.1 uncultured Collinsella sp. | reverse complement strand
GCGCTTTCCGGATGGCATGTTTGGC
This sequence comes from uncultured Collinsella sp., assembly GCA_938011935.1. Classification (GTDB taxonomy): domain Bacteria; phylum Actinomycetota; class Coriobacteriia; order Coriobacteriales; family Coriobacteriaceae; genus Collinsella. The sequence continues at coordinate 3,033 of CALLSU010000086.1, read as the reverse complement.
GGAAGCTACGGCCCAGTATTTGGCTCCAGAACGGGATACATTTTCCGGGACGGTCCACGTGCGGTGGTGTACCACCCCTTTTGCGTGGCCCGCTTGTCGAATTACGTTATAGCTATCTATATTATAGGAAGGTATAATATAGATAGCTATAACGTAAGGGAAGGATGGCCCTATGTTTATCGGAAGAACGGCAGAAATGTCCGAGCTCAATCGACTGTATGGCACGGGCTCCTTTGAGATGCCCGTGATTTACGGTCGCCGTCGTGTGGGTAAAACGCGCCTTATCACAGAGTTCATCCAGGGCAAGAAGGCCATTTACTTTCAAGCTCGTCGTACCAACGCAGAGGCAAACCTGCATGGCTTTAGCCAGGTGATACTTGCGGGTTCGGTTGGTGCTGCAGGCGTGTCGTTTCGTAGCTTTGACGAGGCGTTTGATGCATTGGCCACCATGGCTCGCACGGAACGTTTGATTGTCGTGATTGACGAGTATCCCTATCTCGCCCAATCGAATCCCGAGATCAGCTCGTTGCTGCAAGACAAGATTGATCACCTGTACAAAGAGACCAGGCTCATGCTGATTCTATGCGGCTCGTCTCTTTCGTTTATGGAGGAACAGGTGTTGGGCTACGAGAGCCCGCTATACGGTAGGCGTACGGCCCAGTTTAAGATCATGCCGCTCGATTTTATGACGACCCTCGGCCTGTGGCAGAGCATGAGTCGCGAAGACGCTGCAGTTTGCTATGGCATGACGGGCGGCATTCCTGAATATATCGAGAAAGTCGATCCTGCAAGGACAACATCAAACGTCTTTTTCTTACTCCTACGGGCTATCTCTTTGAGGAGCCGAGTAACCTGCTATTGCAAGAGTGCCGCAATCCCGAGCAATATGATGCGATCGTGCAAGCAATTGCTCAGGGGCGCTCGAAGATCTCGGAGATTGCGAGCTCTACGGGAATCCCTGCGAGCAACGTAAAGAGCTATGTGGATAAGCTGGCGTCGCTTGGGATTGTCGAGCGCGAGCTGCCCCTAAACGAGACGAGCAATAAGCGAGCCGTGTATCTGCTGAGCGACCAGATGTTTAGGTTCTGGTACAAGTTTGTTCCGCAGAACATCGGGCTGATTCAAAACGATATGGCCGAGATGGCGTATAAGCGCATTGAGCCGCACGTATCGGATTACATGGGCACGGTCTTTGAGCTTATATGCAGACAATACGTGTACGAACTCGCGCGAGCGGGCCAGCTCGATGTGGTTCCGGCGAGCGTCGGGCGCTGGTGGGGGACGGATAATCGCACGCATACGCAGGAAGAAATCGACTTGATTGTTGACGACGGCGAGGGCACTGCACTGTTTGCGGAATGCAAATGGCGCAATGAACCGGTGGACGAAGACGTGCTGCAAAAGCTCGTGTACCGAAGCGAGCTCTTTAGGCGGCAGCATAAAAGCTACGTGATCTTCTCGAAGCGTGGCTTTACGCAAGGATGTCAGGAAGCTGCGGCGAGCAGGGGAGATACCAAGCTGATTTCGTTTGCCGAGATGTGAGTGCGGGGTAGCTCTGCTCGAGAACAAGAGCCTGTCCTCGAATTGCTGGAATGGGGCCCTTCTTTTGTCGTGTTGGCTGCCGGCGGAATGTCGGCGGAAAGCGTGTCCCGGATTATAGCTCCAGAGTGGGATGGCCTTTCCGGATCGGCCCCTCGCGGAAAATGCATTCCGGAATGAGCGCTCAGACTGGGACGCATTTTCCGGATCGGCCTTCAAGCGGAAGCTGCGTCCCGGATTCTGGCTCCAGAGTGGGATGCCGTTTCCGGTTGAGGTCTCTGGCGGAAGCTGTATCCCGGAATCGAGCTTCAGAGTGGGACGTGCTTTCCCGTCAGGAGCTCAAGTGGAAACTACGTCCCGGATTCAAGCCTCGGAATGGGACGCGCTTTCCGGATGGGCTTCAAGCGGAAACTGTGTCCCAGAATCGACATGGCGTCAAGTGGAAAGCGCGTCTTAGAATGCCGCGCCGGCGTTTTTGGCGGTCGTGGTTGGAAAGGGGAGCATTGCCTACACACGCGACGACGGCGTGGCGGTGATCCCCATGGCGGCACTTGGGGCGTAGTGGTTTTGCGGGGCGTCGGGCTTCCTTTACCGAAAATCCATTTGGTAAACCAGATGCTCGCGGATAGAATAAAGTTGACGGCAGCCCAAGTGGTGAAGAGCTGGGCAGCGCCGTTGCTTGGTCAAAGTTCGATAAGCGCCGTGAAGAGCGAGACCAAAGCAACCAAGAGCTCTACGAGCTCTGATGGGCCCGGGATGACCTCTGATTCAAGTCACCGGGCCTCAATCTTTTTCATGCATTTGAATAGAGTGGGCGACTCTCTTGGGGCCGTATGCATGGCGTGTGCTTGACGCATGGTATTGCGCCCCGCTTTCATGTCCGCACGGGCGCCTATCCTTACGGCAATGTAGCCGCCTATGTAGCAAGCGGCAGGCAACGGAGAAAGGCCCTAACCGTGTCAGCTGAAAAGACGCCGTGTATCTCGGCTATCGATACGACGAACTTTGCGCGCCAGCTTGTGCTGGACTTTGAGTTTGCGCCGGTGCCAAAGCAACGCCAGCGCCGTGGGCTGCGCAATGAGATCATCGAGGGCGGCGCCGTCAAGCTCGATTACCACGGCAACGTTATGGGCGAGTTCTCGCAGTTTGTGCAGACGGAATTTACCGAAGGCGTTGCGTATCCCGTCCGCGAGCTCACAGGGATATCGGCTGTGGACACCGCGATGGCCGATCCGCTCTGCATGGTGATCAAAAGGCTCAGCGACTGGATCGGTCGCTACTCCGCCCAGGTGGTTTGCTGGAGTGGGGCGGATCGTCGACAGCTTTTGACCGAGTGCCAGGCAAAGCACATCGACCTTTCCGCATTTCCTACGGACTGGGCCGACCTGCAGGCGTTTTACACCTCGATCATGGACGTTGGCAGCCACGGGCGCGTCTCTTTGAGTGACGCGGCGACGTGGTTTGGCATCGAGTTCGACGAGTCGACGGGCCACG
>CALLSU010000085.1:0-2389 GCA_938011935.1 uncultured Collinsella sp. | reverse complement strand
GCTGTATACGACGCCCCAGATCATGTAAGTTATCAGCGCATAGGCAATTTTACCTGCCATGGGAATATCGGGCGCAGTGAAGGTCACCACGGTTAGAACGGCAAGGATCACGGCCGAAACCATCATGACCGGACGAAACCGACCGTGCTTGCCAATCTTCTTTCTACCGTCGACGAATGCACCGGCAATCGGGTCCATGAACGCATCGAAAATCTTGGTGACGGCGAAAATCAGGCTCACTACGCCTGGCGAAATCAGACAGATGTCAGTGTAGAACTTGGTCAGATATGCTTGACCAAGATCGAACATGAATCCGTTGCCCAAATCGCCAAAGCCATAGCAGATTTTCTCACGCCAGCTCAGCTTGATATCCTGCGAGCTCTGCATCGATCCCGAATCCGCCTGAGCAGACACAATCTGCTCGTTTTTCTGTTGCCCTGTTCCCATATGGTCCCTCCCCTTTGCAACCGATTTCACCAATCGGAACACATACAGATCTATGCCTCGACAGTGTCCAGATCGAAGCCAAAGTAGCGAACGGAGTTGTTGTAGCTGATGTCACGCACGATGGTGCCCAGCAGCTCCATGTCGGCCGGATACTTGCCTTGCTCAACCCACTCGCCGATCACGCTGCACAGCACGCGACGGAAATACTCGTGACGCGGATAGGACAGGAAGGAGCGGGAGTCGGTGAGCATGCCGACAAAGTTGCCCAGGACGCCCTCGTTAGCCAGAGCCGTGAGCTGCTCGCGCATGCCGACCTCGTTGTCGTTGAACCACCAGGCGGAGCCGTTCTGGATCTTACCGGCAGTCGGAGCCTCCTGGAAACAGCCCATCACGGTATCGATCATGGTGTTGTCGATGGGGTTCAGGCTGTACAGAATGGTCTTGGGCAAGCCGCAGGTCTCCTGGATGGAGTTGAGGAATTCGGCGAGCTGGTCGGACGGCGTGTAGTTGGAGATGCAATCGTAGCCGGTGTCGGGACCGAGCTTGGCGAACATAGCGCGGTTGTTGTCACGCTTGCAGCCAAAGTGCAGCTGCATGGCCCAGCCAAGGCGGACATACTCGCCGGCGACAAACTGCATAAAGGCGGTCTTGTACTTGAGGACCTCTTCCTCGGTAAGCGGCTCGGCAGCCAGACCCTTGGCAAAGATGGCCTCGATCTCATCGTCGGTAGCCGGGACGTACATAACGTAATCGAGTGCGTGGTCGGAGGCGCGGCAGCCCAGCTCGTGAGCAACGTCGTAGCGCTTGGAGATTGCAGACTTCATGCCCTCAAAGTCGCTGACCTCAACGCCGGCAACCTCGGAAAGGTGCTTGCAGTAGTCGGCAAACTCCTGGCCGCGCTCGATGCGCAAAGCGGCATCGGGGCGCATGGCGGGAACGACCTGAACGTCAAAGCTGTCGTCGGCGGCAATCTTCTTGTGCCACTCAAAGCTGTCGGCGGGGTCGTCAGTAGTGCAGATCATGCGGACGTTGGACTGCTTGATCAGGTTGCGGCAGGTGAAACTGGCCTCGGCGAGCTTGGCGTTGGCAAGGTCCCAAACCTCCTGGGCAGTCTTGCCATTGAGGACGCCCTCGAAGCCAAAGTAGCGCTTAAGCTCCAGGTGGCTCCACTCAAAGACGGGGTTGCCGACGCAGCGACCCAGGGTCTCGGCCCACTTTTGGAACTTCTCGCGAGCAGGGGCGTCGCCAGTGATAAAGCGCTCGTCGACGCCGTTGGCACGCATCAGGCGCCACTTGTAGTGGTCGCCGCCCAGCCAAACCTCGGTGATGTTCTCGAAACGCTTGTCCTCCCAAATCTCCTTGGGAGAAATGTGGCAGTGGTAGTCGACGATGGGCATGCCCTCGGCAAAGTTGTGGAACAGCTCCTCGCCGGTCTTGGTGCTCAGCAGGAAATCCTGATCGTCCATGAAGTTTTTCATCAAACAACCCCTTTGTTTGCGGAGCGGGCGCACAATACGCTCGTCATCCTCTAGGTGAACGTTCACCATCTTAGTGCAAAATGCGTTATAAGGTGAACGTTCACCTTACCATCATGGGGCGAACGGTAGGTTTTGACCGCTTAACGGTTGCCGAGCCATGGATCCTGCGTTGGATCGGCACAAAGAAAGGCCGCTGACGGCAGATTCGCCATCAGCGGCCTTCGAAACAATTTTTCGATCCCCTGCCAAAAAGTACGCGGCAAGTAAGGAACTCCCTAAACGCATTAGATTCCGGCGAGCTCGCAGTAACGATCGACGTTGCTAGCAAACACCATCTCAACGGCCCCCTTTTGCACAGGCTCTGCCGGTGTCTTTACCCACAGCAGGTAATCGCCTAAGGTCTTGGCGCCACGGTATGCCAAACTCACCGGATCCTTGTAGACGATGTTGGTAAAGATGCCCCG
>CALLSU010000084.1:0-2213 GCA_938011935.1 uncultured Collinsella sp. | reverse complement strand
GGTCTGATGCGGAATGAGGTTATAGCTTTGGAACACAAAGCCGATGCGGTTGTTGCGGTAGGCATCCCAATCGCGATCGTGAAAGTCCTTGGTCGATATGCCGTCGATCAGCAGGTCGCCAGAATCGAAATGATCGAGTCCACCGATAACGTTGAGCATCGTAGTTTTGCCCGAGCCCGAGGGACCCAGAATGGCCACGAACTCGTTATCGCGAAAAGACAGGCTTACGCTGTCGAGCGCCACCTGCATAAACGACTGCGTAACGTACCTTTTGCAAATTCCTTTGAGCTCCAGCATGGACGGCAACCTCTCCCACGCGGGCACGTTCACCCGCTCTCCCCCCGCCGTTCGTATTCGACGCGTTTGTCCTACTCTATCCCCATTTTTTGCCGGAACCAGTGAGGAATGTAACGAACCGCGCCAAAAAACGAACGGGACGGCGCCTAAAAGAAGAGGTCCCGAGCGAGACCTCTGTATGGTGGAGATTATCTTGAAAGGCAGCGGACTACTCTGCACAGCGGCGCGCGATCCTCGCTACGCCTTACGCGTTTTTTACTGCTCGCTATTCGCAATCGCCTGGTCAATAAGCTTGTCGAGTGCTGCGCGCTGCTCGGCGGAGCTGATGGCTCCCACGATTGGATCCCCTACGATGTTGCCATTCTGATCGATGACATACGTTGTCGGGAACGAGAACAGATTTGACGTAAACTTACCGGCCTCGCTATCCGACTTGAACCAGATGTTCTTATATGTCACGCCCTTCTTGCTCAGCACGTCCTTGGCATCTGCAATCTCGCCCTTGTTGCCATCGAGCGTAAAGGAATTGACACCCACGACCTGGCCGCCCTTCTTGGCAAGCTCCTTATTCAGTTTCTCAAGATCGCCCAGCTCGCCCACGCACGGCTTGCAAGTGGTGAACCAGAAGTTCATGACGGTGACCTTGTTCTTAGAGAACAGCTCGTCGCTATTCACGTCGTTGCCATCCAGGTCCTTGCCCGTAAAGCTGGGGAACTTCGTCGCCTCGCTCGAAGCATTGGCACCGGTCGTCATGCCAGCGGTCGAAGCGTCGACGCTCTCGCCTGCGCTCGGCGTGCTTCCACAGCCGGGGAACTCCTTCTCCAAGCTCTCGAGCTTGTCCTCGATCTCCTTGATCTGCTGTGCACCGGCCTTGAGCGTCTTAAGCTCATCCGCCGTGAACTCATCCTTGGCACCGTCGATGGTCTTGAGCAGAAAATCGCCGTAATTGCTGCCGTCCTCAATCATTGCCGAGTCTTTATTTGCAGCATTGAATACCTTTTCCCACAGCGCGTTATCACTCGAAAAGATCTCGTTCTCCTTCTGCATGAGCTTCGCATACAGCTCGGCGGCCTCGTCGGCATTGGTCGGCTTCTGCGCAGTGAGTTCTGCAATCTTAGGATCGGAGCTCGCAGATTCGCTCGCATTGCCACCGGGCGCCGAACATGCCACAAGGCACAAGGCCAATACCGGCACCATAAACAGGGCCGCAATCTTAGAAAGCTTCATAGTCATTCCTCCGTTTTGTCGAAGCTTGTTTACTTTTTATCGGCGGTCAAGGGGAGCTTTTCCGCCGACACATCTAGGCCATAGCGATAGCTGATGGCATCGACGGGACAGGCCCCGATGCACTTTCCGCACCGGATACATTCGGCATGATTGGGCGCCCGGACCACATCAACGTCCATCTGACAAACCCTTGAACACTTGCCGCACGAGACGCATTTGCACGCGTCGACCTGAATCCCCAACAAGGACACCTTATTCATGAGCGCATAGAATGCGCCGAGTGGACAAATCCATTTGCAGAAGGGGCGGTAGAACAAAACGCTCAGTACTACCACGGCAATGAGAACGGCAAGTTTCCAAGTAAAGAGATGTCCCAACGCAGATCGAATGCCGGCATTGGCAATGGCCAGCGGAATGGCGCCCTCGAGCACGCCCTGAGGACAGACGTACTTACAAAAGAACGGGTCGCCCATGCCCACGTCGTTAACCACCAGCACAGGCAGCAATACCACAGCAAATAGCAGCACAACGTATTTGATATACGTAAGCGCCTTGAGCCTTTTTGTCGAAAGCTTTTTGCCGGGAATCTTGTGAAGCAGCTCCTGCAGCCAGCCAAACGGGCACAGAAAGCCGCATACAAAGCGCCCCAGCAGCACGCCGAGCAAAATGAGCGTACCGGTGCCGTAGGA
>CALLSU010000083.1:0-63889 GCA_938011935.1 uncultured Collinsella sp. | reverse complement strand
TCGGACGCATGCCGCGTTAACGGAATGGAGGCGGGGGCGCGCGTCATTTCGAGAAAGATACTGCCGGCGGATTCCACCGAAGCACAGTTCTTTGGTGTTCCCGTTGGAACTGATTTGATTTGCGTTGAGCGTGTGCGTACTGCCGATGGGGTCCCCGTCATGCTCGAGAACAACATATACGTATACGAGGACAACGCCTATCTATCAACGGCACCTCTATCTAACCAATCCATTTTTGAGTTCGTGCGCAACCGGACGGGCCGTACGCCCGCGTTTACCGACCCGTGCACGCTCGAGATCGCGTGTGCGTCGCCCGAGGTCGCTCGGCTGTTGGCGGTTCCCGTTGGCGAACCCCTGTTTTACATGGATGCCTTCTTTTTCGATGAGCAGCGGCGGCCGTTTATCATCGGTCGTCAGCGGATCGTTGGATCTCGTTACATTTTTGACATCTAGGACATTGCGAATGGAAGCGCCCGGTGGATCATCTCACCGGGCGTTTCCATACCGTTCACGGCGCGAACGCAACCGTTCAGCCGCGTCGCGGCAATCAGTTTGAAATTATCTTGATGAGGGGAAAAGCTGCTGGTAATCTATGGAACGTCATAGAACGTTTGCCTTGCGCAAACGTTGAAGCGAGATGCGATGCAGTCTCGAGTTCTTTGGAGGTATCTATGTCAGATACGAAGGCGAAGAAGACAAACAGACGTTTTAAGTTCAAATTACCGCATGTCTATACGATCATGTTCTTGCTGATCGTTGTCTTTGCGGTTCTGACTTGGATCGTTCCCTCTGGTCAGTACCAGCGCAAGACGATTTCGACAGCGGCGGGCGAGCGTGAAGTCGCCGTTGCTGGTACCTATGAACAGGTCGATAAGAATTACACCGATTCCGAGACCGGCGAGACCATCAATCTGGGCCAGGATATCTTTGCGGTCCTGCAAGCGCCCACTAAGGGCATCCAGGAGGCTGCTGACGTCGTTGCGTTCGTCTTATTGATTGGCGGATCGTTCGCAGTCATCACCAAGACCAACGCTTTGAATGCCGGCATGAGCCGTGTGATTAAAAAGCTCAAGAACAAGGACATCCTCATCATTCCCATCACGATGACGTTGCTGTCCATTTGCGGCACTACGTTTGGTATGTCTGAGGAAGCCCTGCCGTTCTATGCCATCTTCATTCCCATCATGATGGGTATCGGTTATGACTCGATGACGGCATTCATCATCTGCTTCCTTGGTCCTAACCTGGGATATTGTGCTTCGACCATCGACCCGTTCAATGTTTTGATCGCCCAAGGCATTATCGGCATCGAGGGCAATCCTCAGCTGTGGCTGCGCGCCATCTCTTGGGTCATCTTTACCGCCGTTGGCATCGCATGGGCCATGCGCTATGCCATGCGCGTCAAGAAAAACCCCGAGTCGTCCATTACGTACGAGGACGACAAGCTCAAGCGTGTTGAGTTTTCCGTGACCGATGCCTCCATCGAGGAAGAGTTCACTACCCGTCAGAAGCTCGTGCTTATCGATTTTGCCTGCGGTATGGGCATTATCGTCTGGGGTCTTGTTACCCAGGGCTGGTACATGAATGAGATTTCCGCCGTGTTCCTTGGTATGGGCTTGCTTGCCGGTATCCTGGGCGGCCTTGACCAGCAGACGATCGCCGAGGAGTTCGTTAAAGGCATTGCCGACTTTGCGTACGCCGCCATCGTTATCGGTATCGCTCGCGGCATTCTGGTCATCGCCGAGGGCGGCATGATCATCGACACCATCCTCCAGGCGCTCGCTACTGCACTTGCCGGTGCACCCGCCGCCGTCTACACCACGTTTATGTATATCGTCCTTGGCCTGCTCTCTTTGCTGGTTCCCTCGAGTTCTGGCCTGGCGGCGCTCACCATGCCCGTTATGGGCCCCCTGACCGAGCTCATGGGCCTCAATCCCGAGGCGGCCGTCACCGCGCTCCAGTTTGCCAACCAGACCATCAACACCATCAGCCCCGTGGCGGGCATGACGGTCGCCGGTCTTGCCGTGGCTAGGATTTCGTTTGGCCAATGGTGGAAGACCATTTGGAAGTTCTTCATTTTCATGGTCGTCTTTGGCCTGATCGTAACGGCAATCTCTGGCGTGCTTCCGGTGTAGGTGGTTGTGATGTCTGATTGTTTGACGGTCCTGACGTCTAAGAGCGTCTTTACCGGTACGGGGGACCTGCCGTTTGAAGGTTTCGTAGCGGTCCGTGGCAATCGAGTTGGCACCAAGTGTGAGGTAGCTTCGTATTTGACCCAGGCGGACGAGGTAGTTGACCTGGGCGACCGCACTGTCATGCCTGGCCTGATCGATGTGCATACCTTCTATACAGGTTGGGCGCTGCGGACGTTGGGGTCTGATCTGTCCGGCGTCGCTGATGCCAAAGAGGCCGTGTCGCTCTTGCGTGCATGGAAAGATGATCATCCGGATTGCGCGGCGGCTTTTGGCCACAACCTGCCCGAAACGTTGGCATCGGATGCCGAGAACGCAAATACAGCAGCTGTGTTTGACGAGTGTTTTGGTGATATCCCTGTCGTCTGCTTTACACCGGGCGCGGAGACCTGCGTTCTCAACGCTGCAGCCAGTGCGCGATACGGCTTTACACCCCAGGCGTGCTATGCCGAGAAGATCTGGCGCATGATGAGCGATTTCCTCGCGCTGCCCGAGGTGCGTGTCGGGTATTCGGACTACATGAGCATGCTTAACGAGCGCGGCGTTACCGCCATCAAGGAGATGGCGTTTGATGACTACTACGGCTTTGCAGACGAAATGGCTCGCCGTGAGGAATCTGGTGAGCTGACGGTTCGCGTCTCTATGATGTCGCAGCCGGTGGGTGCCGGTGCAAATCTGGCATATGCCCGCGAGGCACGAGAGCGCTTCCGGGGACCGTTCGTTCGTTTTTCTGGCTTCAACCGTATGACCGATCGAGGCGTATGGGCGGGGCTTGCCGAGATGATTGACCCCTATGAGGACACGGCCGATGCGGGCGCTGCCGGCAAGACGGTCGTCGAGGAGCCAGAGTGGGATCTGATTGAGAACGAGCTGCGTGCAATTGATGCTGACGGTTTCCGATATTCCTTGCATTGCCAGGGCGATGGCGCCGTTCGTCGCACCGTGGCGCTCTATGCCTCGCTGCCTCGAGACGAGCATGGGCGGTTGCTTCGCCGCCATGCGATTACCGATCTCGAGAACTCTGACCCGACCGATCTTGTCGAGTTTGGCAAGTTAGGTGGAATTTGCGAGGTCTATCCGCAGATTCTGACGCTGGACCGGCGCGAGGATTGCCTGTCGATGATGCGTCGACAAATTGGCGAGACACGACTTTTGCACAGCTGGAATCGCCGCGGTATGGAGGATTCCGGATGCACGGTGTGCTGTGGTACGGATTTGCCGCTGCTGATTCCGAGCCTGGGCGAGTCAATCTACAGTGCGTGCGGCGGATACTTCGACGACGGACTGCCCGTGAATGAGGCCAACGTGCTGACGCTTGTCGAGCTCTTGCGCGCTTGGACTGCCGGGGGCGCGTACGACCTGATGCGCGAAGACGAGCTGGGTACGCTCGAGGTCGGCAAGCTTGCCGATATCTGCGTGCTCGATCGGGATGTGTTCGACCTCGATTATCGCGACGCACGCGATCTTGCGGTTGATATGACGATGTCGGACGGACAAATCGTGTTCGACCGAAATAAGGAGGCATAAGATGCCTGAATCCAAACCGACGCTGCGCCGCGAGCAAATTGCGGGCATGAATATCCACTACATCATGTGGTCGCTCGATTACTTCCTTGATGTGCAGCAGCGTTTGGGCTTTGAGTCCATTGAGCTGTGGTGCGCAGAGCCGCATGTGACGCTCGACCACACGGGCTACTTTGAGGCTGAGGTCCTGGCGAAAAAGGCTGCAGACCGTGGGCTTAGGTATCGTACTCTGTGCCCCGAGAACGTTGTCTATCCTTGGCAGTACTGCGCACGCAAACCGCTGCATGAACAGCGCAGCCTGGCGTACTTTAAACATGGCATTGAGCTTGCCGAGGTACTTGGGTGCGACCGTATGTCCATCAACTCGGGCTGGGGCGACTGGGACGAGGACCGCGAGGAAGCCTGGAAGCGCAGCCGCGAGCACTTGTCCATTCTGGCGGAGTATGCCGGCGAGCACGGTCTGGTGCTAACGATGGAAAGCCTACGTCCCGAGGAGAGCAACCTTGTGACGACGGTTTCCGATGCGAAGCGCATGATTGACGAGGTCGCGAGCCCGTACTTACAGCCCATGGTTGATACAACCGCGATGGGCGTTGCAGACGAGACGCTCGAGGACTGGTTTGCCGCCTTTGGTGATGGGGCAATTCACGAGATGCACTTTATCGACGGCGACCCGTATGGCCATCTGGTGTGGGGCGATGGCAAGCACGATATGGACGCCTTCGTCGCCACACTCAACGCCCATGGTTTCGACGGCATGCTGGGCCAGGAAATCACGGACGGTCGTTACTACGATGACCCGGCGGCGGCAGATGCCAAGAACATGGCCGCATTCGAGAAATATCTGATTGACTAAAACAACCATCGGCCACGCAACCAACGTCATTGATTGCTGACCAAACAAGAAAGGAACTGGATATGAACGCACACGATCTGATCAAAGAGGCAATTGCCGAGAAGGGCAAGTTCGACAGCGTCTACTGGATTGCTTGCGGTGGCTCCATGATCGATTTGATCCCGGCTCATGAGCTTCTGCAGCGCGAGGCAACCACCTTCACTTCGTATATCTATACCGCGCGTGAATTCGACATTATGCGTCCGCGTCGTCTGGGCGAGAAGTCCCTGGTCATCGCTTGCAGCCACAGTGGCAATACCCCGGAGGTCGTCGAGGGCTGCGAGATTGCCCTTGCCGCCGGCGCTACGGTGATCGCCCAGACCGACAACGCTGGATCCAAGATCGACTCCGGCAAGTGGACCACGTGGGTCTACCCATGGGGCGAGGGTGTGCCGCAGGCCGAGGTCCCCGCTGGCATTTCGCTGTCGCTTGCGGCAGAGCTGCTCGATCAGCAGGAGGGCTACGCCGATCTTGCCGATATGTATGCCGGTATCGCCGAGATGGATAAGATTCTTCCCCCGGCACGCGAGAAGGTAAATGCCGAGCTGGGCGATCGCTTTGCCAAGCTTTGCCAGGAGCACGAGTTCTTCTATATTCTGGGCAGCGGTCCCAACTTTAGCCAGACCTACGGTTTCGCTATCTGCTCTCTTATGGAGATGCAGTGGCAGCACTGCAGCTACATCCACTCTGCCGAGTACTTCCATGGCCCCTTCGAGGCTACTCAGGATGGCGTTTTTTACTTCCTGCAGATGGGCTCCAGCGAGTGCCGTGCTATGGACGAGCGCGCCCTGGCGTTCCTTAAGACGCATACCGATACGCTGATGGTGCTCGATGCCAAGGAGTACGGTATGGAAGCCGTGCCGGCGAGCGTCCGTGCCTATCTGGACCCGGTGCTGTTCTACGCCATGAACTGCGAGCTGCGTGCTGCACGCGGCAAGGTGTTTGATCACGATCCCGATTTCCGTCGCTATATGGGTGTTGTCGAGTACTAGAAGGAGCAAAGGCCATGGCATTTAACGTTAACGCGCTCGGATTTGGCGACAACGTCGTCGATCGCTACGAGCATATTCACACCATGTATCCCGGCGGCAATGCGGTGAACTTCGCCGTTTATGCCAAGAAATGCGGTGCCGCACGCTCCGCATACATGGGCATTTTTGGCAATGATGCCGCTGCCGAGCATGTCATTGCAAGCCTCGAGGATGAGGGTATCGAGCTTGACAAGTGCGAGCAGATGATTGGCGAGAACGGAGCGGCTCGCGTGACCGTCGTTGACGGTGACCGTGTCTTCCTTGGCTCCAACGAGGGCGGTATCCGTGGCGATGCGCGCTATGTCCTCGATCGCTTTGACCTTTCGTACATGAAGCAGTTCGATGTGGTTCATTCGGGCAACTATTGCTTTACCGAGCGCGAGCTGCCCAAGTTGAAGGCTGCGGGCGTCACGGTTTCTTTTGACTTTTCGGACGACTCCACCGACGAGTATTACGAGCAGATTGCGCCCTACGTCGATTTCGCTTTCTTTAGTGCGGCGGATGCCGCGAGTGAGGACGAGATCCGCGAGCGTCTGGCATGGGTGAAGGGCCTGGGTCCGCGTTTTGTGTCGGCTACGGCGGGCGCCGAGGGCTGCATTGCTTACGACGGCGAGCGTTATTACCGCCAGCTGGCTAAACCGGTAACGGACATGAAGGACACCATGGGGGCGGGCGACTCGTTCCTCACCTCGTTTTTGATGTGCTATCTCGATTCCGCCAAGCGTGGTGAGGATGGCGCCGAGGCCATCGAGCGCGCGCTTGACTTTGCTGCCGGGTTTGCTTCGACCGTGTGCGGCATGGAAGGTTCTTGGGGCCACGGAGCACCAATCGTCGAATAGCTTAAGAAAGCGTACGGCGGTCTGGCTATGAGGCCTTGGACAGCCGATGCAAAACAATAAGCGAAATGCGAAAAGGGGGCTCGCCATGTGGTGGGTCCCCTTTTGAACATTGGAGAAGACCATGGGTATTAAAGCGTGCGCGGCTGGTTTTTGCTGCGCGGACGTCTATCAAAACATCGGCGTGTTCTATCCGACCGGTAATGGCATTGACTGGGGTATCCATCTTGCACGAATGGGCGTTTCGGTATCCGCCGTGTCGGTTGTCGGCAAGGACGAGTACGGAGACAAGATGAGAGAGGCGCTGGCCGCCGAGGGGTTCGATATCTCACATCTGCGGGTGGAGGATGGCGACACTTCGGTGATGCTCATGGCATTGAAAGACGGCGTCGATCGCGTGCATCTCGAGGCAATCGATGGTGTTATGGAGACATATCGACCGAATGAAGACGACCGGGCGTTTATCCTAGAGCATGACATCATTCATACCGACCTGTTTGGCAATTGTTTGGACCTCCTGCCCGAATGGCATGATGCGGGCAAGACGGTGGTTATGGACTTCTCGGTGTTCAGCCAGGATCCCGAATATGCCTGCGAGAATCATTTTCCCTACGTTGACTATGCGTTCATGTCGTTTGAAGAGGACACTCCGGAGCTACGAGACTGGGTACGTCACGTGCAGGGATTGGGACCGCGCGTTGCGGTTGCCACGCTTGGCGAGAAGGGAAGCATTGCCTATGACGGTGAGCGCTTCTATGAGTGCGGGATCGTACCGGCGGAGAAGGTCGTTAATACCGTGGGTGCCGGCGACTCGTATATTGCCGGGTTTACCAAGGGCGTGATCGATGGCCTTGATATTCCGGCGTGTATGAAGGCGGGCGCTGAGCTGTCCTCCCGCGTCATCGGCTCTTTTGAGCCGTACTAGGGTCAAATGCCTGGAAAGGAGTACGAAATGGTTATCGACATGTTGGTTCAGCCCATGCTCTACGGCGAGATCTGTACGCCGGGTGATGAGCCCGATGGATTCGGTTTTTGGTCACGAGAATATGGTATGGGGCATATGGGCCCCATGGATTGGGATGAGCTTCAAGTCGAGATGGACGTCTGCGATGTGCAGAAGAGCGTGCTCATGCCGCTCGATGTAACCACGGCATGCGGAGGGCACTTTGGCACCAATGACCAGATTGCCATGCTGGTTGCCGCGCATCCCGATCGTCTGTGGGGATTTGCGAGCGTAGATCCGCGGGTGAGCGGTGCCGCAGACGAATTGGAGCGCGCCTTTACCGAGTTGGGGGCAAAGGGGCTTTGCCTGCATCCGGCAAAGCAGGGTTTTGCCCCCGATGATGCTGTGGCCGAGCCGCTTTACGAGCTGTGCGAGCGCTATAACAAACCGGTGGTTTTCCATGCCGGTATGTCTTGGGAACCGGGTGCAGAGCTCTCGCGCAGTAACCCGCTTGCATTTGAGCACACAATCGCAACGCATCCAAATGTGCGTTTTAGTTTGACACACTTTGGCTGGCCCTGGGTGCGCGAGACCGTGGCGATGCTGCTCAAGTATCCCAACTGCTACACGGACACCTCTATCACTTACATCGATTCGCCCGAGGAGATGATGCAGCGTCTTTTCACGGTCGATATGGGGCCGCTGTGGTATGAGCGTGCGCTATCGCATCAAGTGATGTTCGCCAGCAATACGCCGCGCTTCCGTGCGTTCAAACTCAAGCGGGCGCTCGATACCGTGTCCATGCGCGATGATGCGCGAGAAAGGCTCTACTGGGGTAATGCCCTGCGTTTTCTTGAAGGGGATGAGTGAACATGGTGACGCTCGAGACATTGAGCTATCTATCGACTGCTCCGGACCAGTTCATCGATATTACCGAAGACGTGCACGCTGCCATCGAACGCAGCTCGGTGACGAATGGCTTGGCAGCGATTATTTTGTCGCATACGACCTGTGGAATCGTGGTAAACGAGGGGCTGCCCTGCGTGGAGACGGATCTTATGGAGACGCTTGATCGCATCGCCCCACTCGATGCTCCCTATGCGCATGCACACTTCCTGCCGAGCTATGGAGCCACCGGCAACAACTCCTGTGGGCATATCAAGAGCATGATTTGTGGAAACAGTTGCTTCTTTCCCGTCCAAGATGGCCACATCGTGTGCGGAGGTGCCCAGAACATCTATCTTGCGGAGTTTGACGGTCCGCAGAAGCGAAAAGTGTACGTCGAGGTGCTGGGGGAATAACGTTCCTGCAATAATGAGCTGCACCCCAAAACTTGGACGGCTTAAATAAGAACTACGCCGCAAGGGACTGGCTCCGGAACTCCTCCGGGGTCAGTCCCTTCAGTTTAGTCTGCGTCCTCTGCCAGGTGATCCGTTGTATTATCCGGGCGGAAGCGTGTCGCAAGTCGTGGAAGCCGCCAAGCGCAGTTCACGCGCTGCATTTTTTGCGGTGCCTGGGCCGGTGATCTCGGGCTGATTGACCGAGATTTCACTCACACCATGCGTCGCAAGACGGCGCTGCGCCTGGACGACCTCAAGCTTTTTCACTTCATCACGAGCGAGGGGGGGGGGAGGTTTATCTCGACGACCGCACGACTGCGGACATTGCCGATTCACTTCTCTTTAATTGTCTTCCAGATGCGATGGTCATCGGCAGTTCGGCTGCCGGTCGTGGTGCTTCGGGCGAGCTTGCCGATGAGGTCCGCGAGCGTCGCAGCGTGCGGCTGAGGCGACGGGGCTCGCGGCAGGGACACCTGTCTTGGTGGGAACGGGCGACTCTGGTGCCGAGGCCATTTCGACGGGTGTATTCCGTCCCGGCGATATGATGGTTCAGTTGGGGAGCACGGCGTATTTCATCTACTTAGCTGATCATATGGTCGATGATGCTCGCCTGTGGCCAGGGACGTTTATCATTCCCGGAACTTACGGGATCTGCGCGGGGACCAATACGGCGGGCGCGCTCACATCGTGGCTGCGCCAAGAGCTGTATCGCGACGCCGTGGAGGCCGAGGGCCACGGTGGCCCCGATGCATATTCGGTTATGGCGCATGGTGCTGCCGATGTGGCACCGGGTGCCGATGGGCTCCTGTGTCTGCCGTACTTTGCGGGGGAGCGTACTCCGCTCAACGATCCCGAGGCGCGTGGCGTCTTCTTTGGCCTGACCGGAAGGCATACGCGAGCCCATATGGTTCGCGCCGCCTTGGAAGGCGTCGCGTATACCGTTGCATCCCATGTCGACATTATCGAGCGAGAGCATGGGCTGCCAATTGGGCGCATTATGCTTGTCGGAGGTGGAACCAAGAATCCAGTTTGGATGCAAGCTATCGCCGACGTATGTGGGCGCGAGGTCTCGGTTGCCAAGGTTACAGTGGGCGCATGCTTCGGTGATGCCATCATGGCAGCTCTCGCAGGTGGCGCCCATGCATCATGGGATGAGCTCGCCCAAGTCCTTGGCGTTGCGCAAACAATCGTGCCCGATATGGCTGCCCGCGAGTTATATGCGTCGCGCCGTCATATCTTTGACGAATTGTATGCGCGCAACCGTGATCTCATGCACGAATTGGTGTAATGCTGCCGAATTGTACTGCCTTCCAATAGGGACTGCGTGGTGCGATTCGCATGTCCCTTGGCATTTTTTCCCACAGGGGTTAGCGAAGGTCAAAAACAGAGTGCGCATTTGCTAAAACTGCCGACTCGATGCGCTTTGCGTCACAGTCTTTGAGCGAGGCGATGCGTTCTGAGGTTCTTGTGAGCGATTTGATGAGCGATTGCGCGCTTGTTTCTGCGTTTGGCTCGGCCGGCGCATCGGTCTCGAGCAGTAAACGATCGAGTGGAATCTGCCGGGCATATTCGCGTCCACGTTTAGACGCAAGCATGCGTTCGTTGACGGAAAAATTACAGCCCGCATTACGCGCGCGGGCGAGTTCGTCCGAAGTGCCGCTAAACCAGTGGAAGATGATAGCGGGGGAGTCGGAGTTTGGGATGAGTAGTCCATGAGATTCGAGGACGTCCAGTACGGCTCCTGCCGAACGAACGGCGTGAATTGATATCACACGCCCGACAAGAGGATGCTGCACGAGCGCATCGCAGAGCCGGTCAAGCGCCTGTATTTGTAGCGGCTCGCTTCCTGCAAAGCGTGCGGAAAAGTCGAGTCCCACCTCGCCGATGTAGCGCTCTTGGGCAGCAACTTCGCAAAGCAGATCGACTTCGGCAGGACCGCAGCGGCCGTCGGCGAGCCACCAGGGGTGGAGCCCAACGCCAGCGATGATGCCTGGTAGGCGACGGGCGCGCTCGTTTGCGGCCGAAAAGTCGCGTGGGTCGACCCCGCAGTCAAAGAGCCCCAGACCCAACGCCGCCGACTCACTGGCTGCAGCATCGGGGCCGAGCATCAAATCAAGATGACAATGCGTGTCAAAGAATTGCGGTTCCATCGCAGGACATTCTGCTAGTCCAGGCGCTGGCCATCGGCGCGCACGCGCTCGGTGCCGCGGCCACTGATCCGGCGGATAACCTCGCCGGCGATCATCTGACCCATGATGGGCGGCATAAAGCTGGCGGTACCCAACTCGGTACGCTCGTGGATGTTGGACGGGTCGCGGGGTTGAGTCTTAACCGATTCCTCGCAGCTAAACAGCACGTGCAGGCTCTTGATTCCGCGCTTCTTACATTCTTTGCGCATGATGCGGCTCATGGGGTCACGTACCGTATCGAAAATGTCGGCAAAGCGAAGGCACTCGGGATGGAGCTTGTTGGCCCCGCCCATGGAGCTAACCAAACGAATGTCGTGGTCCTGAGCATATTTGGCAATGGTGAGCTTGGCCGAGATGGTGTCGATGGCGTCGACGACGTAGTCGAGCTTGCCGTCCGTCTGCCCCAAAACGCTCGAAAAGAACTCGTCGATGTTGTCGCTCAGCAGGTATTCAGTGCGCTTGATGACGGTGGCGGCGGGATTGATATCGCGAATCATGGCTTCCATCACGTCCACCTTGCGCTTGCCGACGGTGCTGTGAAAGGCGATGGCCTGGCGATTGATATTGCTGGGCGCGATGATGTCCTTGTCCAGAATGACGAAATGCCCGATGCCGCCGCGGGCGAGTGCCTCGCAGCAGTTGGAGCCCACGCCTCCGCAGCCGAGCACCAGCACTGTGGAGCTGGCGAGTTTATCGAGCGCCTCGCGCCCCATAATGATCTCGAGCTTGGTGTCGCGTGTCTCGATGGCGGCTGCGGCAGCGGTTTCGGTCATAAATATCCTCCGATGGGGAAGCAGATCGTGTTTTAGCTATCGCCATTATAGGTATTATCACGATTCCATTTGAGCCCTAGGTGATTGTTGAAATGGGGCAGGGATTCGCATAAGATGAAGCAGATGGCACCCGTTGCCGCGGGTTAGCCAACTCCGAAACACGTTTTTGGCGTGAGAAGTGGCCGTCTTCGCATTACGCGGGGGCGGCTATTTCATTCGACCTCCAATGTGGATGCCGAGCTCCACAGCCGCGATTACAAGCAATAACAACGTCAGGACATCGTCAATACTCATAGTCCATCTCCTTCTCGGATAGAGGGAGCTGGCCCATCTGCTTCAACTTCCATTGTAGCTCAATACGAACGAATGTTCTATAGATGTTCCTGTATTAGACAGTTAGACAAACATCTAAATATCGAGTATAGTGTGCGCGTCATGAGAGATGATGAGAGGAGGTCTTATGCCGGGAGAGGGTTTTAAGGCGCTTGCCGACCCAACGCGACGGCGCATTTTGGAGTTGCTGCGCGAGGGCAATTGCACGGCGGGGGAGCTTGCCGAGCATTTCGATATCAGTAAGCCGTCGCTAAGCCATCACTTGGCGACGCTCAAAAATGCCGGGTTGGTGACCGACGAGCGCCATGGCCAAAACATCGTATACAGCTTAAACACCACCGTCATGCAGGATTTGATTGGCTGGTTTATGGGCTTTACAAACACGGAAGGTGATAAGGATGAATAACGAAAACAAGGGCATTCACCCCACGGGGGTATCGTCGCGCGTGTGGATTGCGCTGGTCGCTCTGTGCGTCGCCAATGTCGTAGCGCACCTCATGGTGATGCCGAGCTTGCCTGCGCAGATTCCCACGCACTGGGGCGCGAACGGCGCCGTCGACGGTTGGGGTCCTAGCTGGATGGCCTCCGCGCTCGGCGTGCTGCCTCTGGCGCTTCTCGCAATGTTCTGCGTGGTGCCGCGCATCGACCCCAAAGGTGAGGCATATCGAACCTCGGGCAAGTTCTACCAGGGCTTCGTAATTGCTTTCACCTTGTTCATGTGCGCCATAAGCTGGCTGGGAGAGCTTACGGTCTGGGGCGTGGTGCCGGCGGTCGGTTCGGTTAACGTGCTGATTTCCGGTGTTGTCGGTTTGCTGTTCATCGGCGTAGGCAACTACTTGCCGCGTGTGAAGCAGAACTATACGCTCGGTATCAAGACACCTTGGGCGCTTGCCGATCCCGAGAACTGGCGCCGTACGCAGCGTTTTGGCGGCGCCTGCTTTATGGTGCTGGGTATTGGCCTGATTGTGATGGGCGTGGCAGGCAGCGTGCTTTCGAGTGAAGTCGTCGCCGCGGTGATTGCGGTTCTGGCGTTTGGTTCGGTTGGAGCCGTCTACGTCTACTCGTATCTGTTGTGGCGCAAATCGCAGCGAGCCGCTCGTTAAGGTTGCGGAAAACTAGCGTACGCAGTTCATAGTATGTTCCGGGGGACTTTTCCCAGGTAGTATTAGGGGGTGTGGGCAACCATGCCCCTTTTTATTAGAACGCGCGAACTGCCTCTCCGCTTTTTCCAAAACGGAGAGGGGGAGAAGATTTCCGCAGCTAGATAAGGAGAAGCTGACATTGGCTGAGTTCATTTATCAGATGTATCAGGCTCGCAAGGCCCATGGCGACAAGGTAATCCTTGACGACGTGACCCTGAGCTTCTACCCCGGTGCCAAGATCGGCGTCGTGGGCCCCAACGGTATGGGCAAGTCGACCCTGCTCAAGATCATGGCCGGCATCGAGGAGGTCTCCAACGGCGATGCCAGGCTTACCCCCGGCTACACCGTGGGCATCCTGCAGCAGGAGCCGCCGCTCGACGACGACAAGACCGTCATCGAGAACGTGCGCATGGCGTTTGGCGACATGATCGCCAAGGTCGATCGCTTCAACAAGATCGGCGAGGAGATGTGCGATCCGGACTGCGACATGGACGCCCTCATGGCCGAGATGGGAAAGCTCCAGGACGAGATTGACGCCGCCGACGGCTGGGATATCGATTCCAAGCTCGGCCAGGCCATGGACGCCCTGCAGCTGCCCGATTCCGACATGCCGGTCAACGTGCTCTCTGGCGGCGAGCGCCGTCGCGTGGCCCTGTGCAAGCTGCTGCTCGAGGCTCCCGACCTGCTGCTGCTCGACGAGCCCACGAACCACCTGGACGCCGAGTCGATCCTGTGGCTCGAGCACTTCCTGCACAACTACCAGGGCGCGGTGCTTGCCGTCACACACGATCGCTACTTCCTGGATAACGTTGCCGAGTGGATCTGCGAGGTCGACCGCGGTCACCTTTATCCCTACAAGGGCAACTACTCCACGTATCTGGAGACCAAGGCCGCCCGTATCGAGGCGCAGGGCAACCGCGACGCCAAGCTCGCCAAGCGCATGGAGGCTGAGCTCGAGTGGGTACGCAGCTCGCCCAAGGCTCGCCAGGCCAAGAACAAGGCCCGTCTGGCTCGCTATGAGGAGATGGAGGCCGAGGCGCGCGCAAGCCAGAAGCTCGACTGGACCGATATCCGCATTCCCGTCGGGCCGCGTCTGGGCAACAAGGTTCTCGAGGCCCATCATCTGCACAAGGAGTTCGATGGCCGCGTGCTCATCGATGACCTTTCGTTCACCCTGCCGCGCAACGGCATCGTGGGCGTCATCGGCCCCAACGGCGTCGGTAAGACCACGCTGTTCAAGACGATTGTGGGTCTGGAGCCGCTGACTTCGGGCGAGCTCGAGGTGGGCGAGACCGTCAAGATTTCTTACGTCGACCAGAACCGTTCCGGCATCGATCCCGATAAGAACCTGTGGGAGGTCGTCTCGGACGGCCTGGACCACATGATGGTCGGCGAGACCGAGGTTCCGAGCCGCGCTTATGTGGCGAGCTTTGGCTTTAAGGGCCAGGACCAGCAGAAGCGCGCTGGCGTACTCTCCGGCGGCGAGCGCAACCGTCTGAACTTGGCGCTTACGCTCAAGCAGGGCGGCAACCTGCTGCTTCTCGACGAGCCCACGAACGACCTCGACGTCGAGACGCTGTCCTCGCTCGAAGCGGCGCTGCTCGAGTTCCCGGGCTGCTCGGTGGTCATTAGCCACGATCGTATGTTCCTGGACCGCGTCGCCACGCACATTCTGGCGTGGGAGGGCACCGACGAGAATCCGGGCAACTGGTATTGGTTCGAGGGCAACTTCGAGGCCTATCAGGCCAACCGCATCGAGCGCCTGGGCGAGGACGCAGCCCAGCCGCATCGTATCCACCGTAAGCTGACGCGCGACTAGTAGCAAGTAGAAAGGCCGCCACCAAGGGCGGCCTTTCTTGTAGCAATTGCACTGCAGCTATGCCCTAGCTGCTGGTTTGATTCATAATCAAAGTCATCTCTTTGGGATTAAAGCCCGTTTTTGCTATGAGTGATTTTCTAATTCCGTTTAAAACGTAAAGCCGCATTGGGTTGCAAGGACATAAGCAAATCGAATTGAAATATAACCAGTGCTGTAACGTTACAAAAAAGATTATAGAATAGGAGTACCTTATTAGTCGCTTCTCTAGAAAGAAGAACATATGCTTTCGCGTCGTCGTTTTCTGCAACTTGTCGCGTCTTCAATTGTCGCCTTAGCCGCACGTCCGAAAGAGGTTTTTGCTTCGACGGGCAATATTGATGGTGAGCAGATACAATTTACTTCTGAAATTGCGCAAGAGCTTGCCGATAAATATATAAAGGGACTCCTCGGCTATTCGTATACGCCTTCTGACCCTATTCCTTTTGTAGATGTTGATGGGTCCCCGCTTGGTTACATTGTTCCGGTTGTGACATCCAATAGAGCCGCGGGCTATTTGGTTTTAGATGCTTCAGATGATGAAATACTTACGGGATATCGTTTTGGAGACGGCTTAGTCAGCCCTATGGATCGGGGAGGAGATCTTGGTGTCGAGTCTTATTCGTTCAATAACCCAGTCGTAATGATCAATCCATTCGAATTCGGCGTGCAATCTTTGGACGGTTCAATAACAACAAATTGCGGAAGAACAATCCCGGCTGTTTCCATAGAAGGACGGCCTGTCGTTTTATCGAATAAACCTTCAAGCTGGAACGATGTTGTAATTTACGCAACTCAAATGCAGGATTACACAGTATCTGGATTTCGTTCCATTTCTCAGTTTATGTCATATGATGAAAGCGAGATTAAGAGGCTTACCGCCCACTATGCTTGTATGGTGACAGCTTTTTCGAACGTTGCGGAACTGTATGGCATTGCCAATTTATATAGCGACCCTTCGCAATATATGCAGATATGGAATTACACCAATACCCATGCTCTTTCCGATGAAGAACAGACTGTTCCCGGCGTTGTTTTGGGTGGAACGCCGATATCAACCTGTGCAACGGGGTTTACAAATTACTGCGCAAGCAGAGGAAGTACTCTTATCGCCCGCACTGTCTCCTCTCCGGCTATCGCGAGCATCCAAAATGAGATTAACTCTAATAGACCGAATGTTTTACATGCGAGTTTGTACAACGGATCAGCCCATTCTGTAACAGCGGAGGCTTACGCCACACTTACTGGTAAGAAAACTGGAGAGACAAGGCAGATGATTGGCATAGCGGACGGCTGGAATTCATCTTTATCCTTCCTGAAGTATGATCAGAGCTATTATGCGTGGACTTATGGAACGACTTTTTCGAAGTAGGGCGATTCGTCTAGCTCTGTCTTTGGTGCTGATGGCTTCATTGGTGGGCTGTTCAACAAAGGAAGAGATATCGCGCGGAGGTTCCGGAGAAGTGACTTCGACAGACTCAGGTTCATTAGAAATAGCTGGCGGGCATGCCGATGTGATGTTACAAGGAAAAGGCGTGCTTAGGTCGATTGATGCTGAAGACGCTGTCTGCTCAATAGAGGATTTGAAGACAGGTGAAACTGCATCGTACCGAGTTTCAGATAATGCTGCGAATATGATTGAGTCGATACCGACTGGAGCGCAGGTTTCTTTTAGATACTTTGCTCCGCAACTTGAGGATGAGCTTGCTTCTCTGGTGTCTATATGCACCGATGACAACTAAAAGGCCTGAATTCAAACGGCCTCGGATGGTCAATTGGCTATCCGAGGCCGTTTTTTACTCGACCGGGGCTTCGACCTTGTCGATGGTCCAGGCGGCTCCGAGACCGCCGGTGGTGTTGCGGCGGATGCGCACTGTAACCTCGCGGCGCTCGCCGGCCTGCGTGTAGCACAGGGGGAAGTTTGCGCGGTTTCGCGCGGCCTCGATGGTACCGCGCTCGCGGGCGATCCAGTAGTACTCGCCGACAATGCCGAGCGTGTCGGCGCCGTAGGGGAGATAGGTCGACAACTGGTGCAGAAGCGGGCCGGGGCAGAAGACCTCGGTTGCGAAATCGACGGGGAAGTCCTCAGGGATGGCGGGCGCTGCGGGTGCGGGGGTTGGGGCCGCTGCGGGTACCGAAGCCGGTGCCGGTGCGGGAACTTGGTCGCAAGCAGAGGCGGGCACGGATTCGATGACGGGTGCGGGCTCAGGCACCGGTTCCGGCTTAACTGCGGAATCTGCGGGCTTCACGGTGACGGGCGCGTCTACAGCTGCAGTTTCAAACTCAACCTGCATCGCGCTCTCATTCTCGACGCTCGACTTTGCTTCGATGGGCGTGGATGCCATAGTGGTGATGCCGGCGTTGGCGTTCTCGGGGTCATAGACGACCGTGAGCGAGATGGCGGGCTCCGGCGTCTCGGGCTCCGGCGTCGACTCGGTAGCGCCTTGATCGTCGGACTGATCGTCCTCAGCCTCGTCGCCAAAGACATCGCTGTTTTGGAACGCAGGCGTCTCAGGTTGGTTAGCGACTTCTTCGGTTGTCGACTTGGGAGTCTCGTTGAGCTCCGCAGTGGCTTCCTGCTCGGATATGACTTTGGGATCGGTCGTGGCGGCGATTTCGGTTTCGGCTTCTGCCGTTACCTCAATAGCGACTTCGATCTCTGCCTCGGGCTCGGGCTCCGGCATAGCTTCAGCCACGGGCTCGGGCTCGGGACGCTTAACGTGCTTGGGGCGCACGGCCTTGAGGTCCTTCTCGCCGCGTTTCTTCTTTTTGTAGGACTGCTTGGCACCCTTGGCAGCCTTGGGCTTGTCCTCGCCCTTGGCAAGGGCGGCATCCCAGGCCTCGTTGGCGATGACCGTGGCATACAGGCGACCGCCCTTAAAGACGGTCAGCTTAATGCAGTCGTCGAGCTCCTCGAGCAGCTCGCGCGTGGTCTCGAAGCCCAGGTCATAAGCGGCCATGTCACCAGCGGCGAGTGCCTCCTCGACCTGCGTCATAAACGTTTGCTTGCCGCATCCGATTGCATCGCGCAGCAGGCGATACAGATAGATGTGGTTGCCCAGCGAAAGCGTGGGCCTAACTATTGTCTTGCTCATGGCAAATCTCCTCTTTACACACCAAAGCATCTTACCATCGCGCGGGGCTTGCTACCTCGGCGCCCAAGGCAAACGGGCGCGACCGTTGCCGGTTCGCGCCCGTTGTACAGGTTGCCTATCTGGGGATGCAGCGCCTAGTTGCCCGATGTCGTGCCTTGGCTTGAACTGTCAGATGTCGTGCCCGATGTGGTGCCACTCGAATTGCTGTTGTTGCTGTCTGCTGTGCCCGTTCCCGACGTGGTGTCGCTCGTCTGGCTGCCCGTGTTCGGCTGCGAACCGTCAGCCGTTTGGCTTGAGTCGGTCGTGCCGGACGGCGTGCCACTGTTGGCCGTAGAGGAATCGGTGCCCTGCGATTGGTTTTGGGTGTTCGAGGACGAATCGGTAGAGGTAGAACTGTCTTGCGTGCCGTCCGCTTGTGCCTGCTGATCTTGCGACTGGGTGTTGTCATTTGCATCGCTCTCGGTCGTGCGCGACGAAAGGATTGGCTCGGGGCGCTCGCCCAGACCCTCGCCGGCGGTGGTGATAAGGATGGCGCCGGCGCAGGCGATGACCGCGACGATGGCGATGGCGATCGAGAAGACGATGACCTTCTTTTGCGTCTGGCTGCGCTCTGCCGCCGCCTTGGCGCGCAGGCTGTCGGGAGCGACGCGCGCCGTGGTCGCGCGCCCCGCAATCTGGCGCATCTCCTGCGTAGTCGCGGCGCCGCCTAGGTGCTCCTCGGCATTAAACTCAACGGGCTCGTAGGCGCCGGCAGGGTAGTCGACGGCGGCGTGCGTACCTTTGATGGCTTCGGCGCTGGCAGAGATAAAGTGGCGGTAGACCTGCGATGACACAACGGTGATGACCGAGCTCACGGCGGCACCAATTACTGAACCAGCGATACCGATCTTGGAGGCAAGCGCGACGCTTGTGGCGGCAGCCGCGGCGCCGGCGATGATCTGGGGAATGGAAATGTCGTCGAACAGGCCCTTTTTGGGCGCGATGGCCATGGTCTGTCCGATGGAATGGTTCTCGTGCACGCCGTTGTTGAGCGATGCCGGCGTCATGACGCGCGTGCGCGGCGCGTCGGTGTACTTGGTTGTCATACGGGGTCCTCCCGGTGTAAATCTGCTTCGTTTCATGTAGCCATCAGGGTACCCACCAGATGTGAATCGTACGTGACATTTAACAGATACCATCAACTCATCAAGGGGGGGCTTGCTGTCTTTGGTGCAATAGCTTGATGCTAAACTGGATTTACGATTGTGAGGTGGTTTACGTGATGTACCGGTATATGACATTCGAAGACGGTACCGAGGTCGTTCATTCTGACCTGATAACAGATGGGGATATCGAAAAGGTTATCGTGCATTTTGAACGACCGACGGCAGAGGGCTTCGACTCCGCTCGTTGTGAGTTGCCTTCCTGTTCGTGGACTGACTGGGAAGGGCATTTTACTCAGAGTGAAAAACGAGCTTTCGAAGAGTGTTTGAGCAAATCATTTAGATTAGTTCGAGTTTAGTTCGAATATAGAAGTCGAATGCGATGACCTAAAGCGTATGCATTTTTAGTATTAGATGCGTATGAAATGGAGGATGTGAATGGATGAGCTAATAGACTTTAAAAAACGATTTCTCAAGAATGGCGAGCTGGTTTCAATTCCAAAAAAGGAAAGCTATAAAAGAATCATGCTGCTATGGGCCGTCTCTTTCTTTGAATTAAATACAAGTTATACGGAGCTTCAGGTTAATCGTGTGCTGTCACAGCTCTATCCTGATTATGCCGTGTTGAGGCGGTACTTGGTTGATTATGGATTCCTATTAAGGGATGAACGAGGCCTGAAATACGAGGTTAATCGTGATGTTCACGGTATTGAGAGCTAGCCGTCCGGTTCGGGTCCTATATATTGCTAGAGGGATAAGCGAAATAGGCAATTGGTGTGCGAATATTGCTTTGCCAATGCTGATTTACGAGGTAACTCACGATGTTTCTGCAACTGCTTTGATGGTCTGCTGCAGATTTGCCCCCTCTCTGTTTTCAGTTGCGCTCGCGCAGCTGCCTCAGAAGATGGGTATCGGGACACTGCAGGCCATGAGATTGGCAGACTTAATTCGCGCGGGATTATTCGTTTGCTATATTTTTGTTGATAGTAAATGGAGTATGTTTGCTATTACGTGCGCGGTATCGCTTTGCCGAACGGTAGAAATGCCCTGCTTTTACTCGTTGTTAAGAGCCAATACGAATAGTATCAATCGCGACGTAATTAATAATTCGTTTGGGTTCCTGCAGAATTTGATGATGGTTCTGGGGCCAGTTGCCGGCGGTTTTGTTGTCGCTCAATTTGGGGCGGAGGCTGCTCTTGCATTAGACGCGCTTTCTTTTGCCGCGTCGTTCTGGTTGCTGCGAGATGTTCCGTCGGTTATCGAGGTTAATGATAAAGAGGGAATAAGCAAAAATGAAAAAAACAGGACTGCATTTAGTGATCTTAGCGCGAAGCACTTGGCAATTGGTTTCCTATTAATCGATATTTCTAGTGGCGTGGCATTCGGCTCTCTGAATTCTCTTTTGCCAGCTATAGCGCAATTGCAATTTGACTCGTCATCGATACAATACGGATTCCTTCAGAGTAGTCTTACAATCGGACTGTTGTTCGGAAATACAATATATGGTCGTTTAATCAGTGGTTCCGATTGCGTTAAATCATATTGTTTTGTGACGTATCTTGCGCTCGGTGCGTATCTGGCGTTTGGCTATCGCTATGCGTCTGGGATATCGTTTATTTTCCTTTTTATCGTCGGTGCCGGAAACGCCATTCAAGATGTGCTTCTCATAACATCGCTGCAGGATTTGGCGAGAGACGGATCTGAATCGATAAGCCTGTTTTCAATTAGGGAGTCTTTGCAATCGGTTGCTGTTGTTATTTCAACACTTCTTGTTTCGCTGTTCACGAGCATCGCGATGTTCTCAATTCTCGTTACAGGACTTGGTGTATTTTCAATTATGATGGTAGTTGTGTTTCAATTGAATTATTTGCGAAAGATGTGACATTGATATGCCTAAAACGCTTTTAGTATTTCCCCCAGGATGGAGTCCAGTGGGGCCGTATCTTGCCTTGCCTGTTTTGAAGTCATATCTTCAAGAGGTTGAACAATACAAAGTTGACATTGTTGACTTAAACGTGGAATTTTACGATGACCTCCTATCTTTTAGACATGTCGAAGAGTGCTGTAAAAGGTATCGGGAATCAAAGGATTCGTTTAGTTCGAATGTTCAATTAACAATCGAGTTGATACAAAAGTCGGCACTTAATGTTGACGAGGCAAAAGATATTTTCAGATCGAAGAGATACTTTAATCTAAAAGAAAGACAATATGCTGAAAACATTTTTAGAAATGCACTCTATATCATAAATCACGTCTCATATGGAGTTAAATACACGTTCAACTCCATAGATCTGCCCTATGATTATTATTCGACACCAGAAATAATGAAATCGCTTGCGGATACCTTGCATAATCCGTTTATTTCCTTCTATGAAACTGCCTTTCTTAAGCGTATTCAGAGGGAAAAATTCGAGTTTATTGGGATTTCGGTGAGCGGCTGTTTCCAATTGATTTCTGCAGTTACGTTAGCGAAACTGATTAAGGAAGAATGTCCATCTGTTAAACACGTCTCATTGGGCGGCAATTACATTACTCGTTTAGCAGATGACTGCATGAAAGAATGGCATCCCTTTTTTGAATACATTGATTCGATAATGATGTATGACGGCGAAGAGCCGCTTGCACGTCTTCTTGAGGCTCTTGACTCTGGTGATGACAATCTCGACTGTGTTCCAAACCTTTGCCATGCTAAAGGTGGAAAGATATATAAAAACCATCGGATTGAGCAAACATTTATCAACGATACAGTTCCCGATTTCGATGGCTTCGCCCTTTCTAAATACTTCATGCCTGAGTTAATATTGCCGGTTTATTCCTCTAGGCAGTGTTTTAATCATTGCGCCTTCTGCACCATTCCCGGTGCCACCGGTGGTTGTTACCGAAAGATGCCTATATCGAGAGTATTTGAAATAATGTGTCGGTTAAATGAAAAATACGGCACGAGAGTTTTCTCTTTTGTGGATGAAACATTCGAAGGCAAAAGAATGGAGCAACTCGCGGATGAAATAAACGCATCGGGAAAAACGTTTTTCTGGCATGGAGAAACGAGGTTCTCTCCAACCCTAAGTACAGAAGTTTTTAACAAGATATACCAAAGTGGATGTAGGCAGATTCAGTTTGGCCTCGAGTCATACAACCAAAGAGTTCTTGATCTAATGAAGAAGAACACGAGAGTTGATTGGATTGATCGCAATGTCCATGATTGTCTCAATGCGGGTATTCCTGTTCATCTATTTTTTATGATTGGCTTTCCGACCGAAACTAAAGAAGAGGCTCTGAACACCTTAGCTTATACAGAGAATGTTTTGAATTATTCAAAACAGGTATGTGGTGTTCCATATTCCACGAGAGGATTTACGAATTTTGGTCTCGTTATGGGGTCGGATGTTTGGAATCATCCCGATAAGTATGGTGTCTCTGTAATGCCGAAGTCCCAATATGAGGATTTGCGCCTCGAAGTGGATTATGTTTCAGGCACTGGTTTAACTTTAAATGAAGCAAAATCCTTATCTGATGAGCATCATATTGATTTTTATATGCAAGAGGTCATAAACGGTAGCGACACAATTGACTTGCCCCAGCGGCTTCATATTTCAGAGGTGACCTGGATCCTAGATTCTATTCACGCTGTCAGGTATAAGGGACATTTGACCAAAGTAAAGCGACGGCTAACTAGTCTAAATCCAGCTGATCGAATCTGGCTGGATTCCAAGACCTCTGTCGTGCTCGTTGAGCCATTTGCCTACTTCTATAATTCTGAATACCATCATGTCTATGCTGTTTCCCAGTTGGTATACCTTAAGTTGGCCCGTTTATTGGAGGCCGATTGTAGCATTTCTCTTATTCTTGATCAGGGCGACCTCGAGCTGACAAGGGCGATAGAAGAACTGTTGCATTATGGATTGCTGAATACAAATATCGATGCCGATTATGTAATGCACGATAACGGTTTTCAATTGGTTAAAAGTTCGTTTGTTAAAGAAGTCGGACGCTCAAAAGAGGGGTTAAGAGTACTGCTGAGTTGTGCCACCCATAGAATGTGTGCGGTTAATGATTTTTCGTTCGCTTTGCTTTCGTTGTTTGAAAAGCCGATTACTAAGAACGAGGTGCGCGACATTTTGAAAAAAGAGGGACTATCGACAAACGAGGAGCAATTAAACAAGTTGGTTGATAATTGCATGAAAGCAGATATACTACAATTGATTAGATAGAGGAGGTTTCTGCATGGACGTTATTAACAAAGATCTCTTGGAGCAACTGAAAGAGTTTCAGGAAGAGGGCGTCGTGGTAGAAGAGTTAGACTATGAGGA
Organism: uncultured Collinsella sp.; assembly: GCA_938011935.1. Taxonomy (GTDB): domain Bacteria; phylum Actinomycetota; class Coriobacteriia; order Coriobacteriales; family Coriobacteriaceae; genus Collinsella. The sequence continues at coordinate 40,289 of CALLSU010000083.1, read as the reverse complement.
CAACAAGCATAAATTCTGCCATTAGTTTCGAAATTTACTCGCCTCGCTTAAAGGAGAAGTCGATTATCGATTTCTCCTTTTTAATTAAAGATATTATTGAAATACATGCTCTTAGCACAGGTTGGCCTCTCAGTAAACTGGGAGGTTGCTTTGGCTAGTTAGAGATATGTGAACGTCCGTTAGACTGAATCTCAGGGTAGAAGGGGCCTCCAGTGTCCAGATCAACAAGGCAATGCTGCGTTTCGGCTAATAAGAACGATGGCTTTTTGCGTGTAGCGGCGGCGTCGCCGCAGATTCGCGTGGCCGATGTCGAGGGTAATGCCGAGGTTGCGCTGGGGGCTGTTCACGAGGCTGCCGAGCGCGGCGTTCGTGCGCTCGTGCTGCCCGAGCTCAACCTGACCGGCTATACCGCGGCCGATCTGTTCCATAACCGCACACTGCTGCATGCCTGCGAGACGGCGCTGGTGCGCATCCTCGATGAAACCCGTGAGCTGCCGATCATCTTTACCGTCGGTCTTCCCGTTGCGGTGGCCGAGAACATCTACAATTGCGCGGCCGTTTGCTGTGCGGGCGAGCTTTTGGGCCTTACGGCCAAAAAGTATCTGCCCAACTATGGTGAGTTCTACGAGCGCCGCTGGTTCGCTCCGGCGCCCGTCGATCCCGTGTGGGTTGAATTTGCCGGTCAGGGTCCGGTCCCGCTGGGTTCGGGGCTTGTTTACCGCTGCTGCGATGAGGACGCCGAGGACCTGGTGCTGGGCGTTGAAGTCTGTGAGGACCTGTGGGTGCCGGCACCCCCTTCGACCGAGATGGCGCTTGCCGGTGCGACGGTGATTCTCAACCCGTCGGCCTCGGATGAGATCATCGGTAAGGCAGATTACCGCCGCAGCCTTATCTCTAACCAAAGCGCGCGCCTGTACTGCGCCTATGCCTACGCGGATGCGAGCGAGGGCGAGTCCACGACCGATATGGTCTTTGCGGGCGAGAACCTCGTCTACGAAAACGGTTCGAAGCTCGCCGCGACGAAGCTCCTCACTTGCGATATGGCCATCGCCGACGTCGATCTTGACCGCCTGGTTGCCGAGCGCCGTCGCTCGACGACATGGACACGCGCGGACGATGCGCTGGAGGCCACGACCGTTGAGTTTTCGTTTGAGGGCGTGCTGGCCAAAGAGCCTGTTCTGCGCGATGCCTGCGATATCGACCGCGTTTTCCCGCGCGCGCCCTTTGTGCCGGCCGACCACGGTGATCTGGCCGAGCGTTGCGAGACTATTCTCAATCTGCAGACTGCGGGCCTCAAGACACGCCTTGCCCACACGGGCACCAAGGCGGCTGTTATCGGTCTTTCGGGCGGCTTGGACTCCACGCTGGCGCTGCTTGTGACTGTGCGTGCTTTCGATGCACTGGGGCTGCCGCGCACGGGTATCACGGCGGTCTCCATGCCCGGCTTTGGCACGACGCATCGCACTAAGTCCAACGCCGAGTCGCTCGCGCGCGACCTGGGCGTGAGCTTCCGCGAGGTTTCGATCCACGCGGCTGTGGAGCAGCACTTCAAGGACATTGAGCACGATCCGACCGTGCAGGACGTGACCTACGAGAACAGCCAGGCCCGCGAGCGTACGCAGATTCTGATGGATCTGGCCAACCAGGCCGGCGGTTTTGTCATCGGCACGGGCGATTTGTCGGAGCTGGCGCTCGGCTGGGCTACGTACAATGGCGACCATATGAGCATGTACGCCGTCAACGCGAGCGTGCCCAAGACGCTCGTGCGTCATCTGGTTCGCTATGCGGCCGATGTCTTTGGCGGGCGCATAGCGACCACGCTGCTTGACATCCTCGACACGCCCGTCTCGCCCGAGCTTCTGCCGCCCACGGGCGACGGCGAGATCGCGCAGAAGACCGAAGACCTGGTGGGCCCGTACGAGCTGCACGACTACTTCCTCTACTACCTGCTGCGTTTTGGCTTTGAGCCGGGCAAGATCTACCGTATGGCGCTCAAGAGCTTCGAGGGCGCCTACGACGTCAAGACCGTTCACACGTGGCTGCGTACGTTCTACCGTCGCTTCTTTGCCCAGCAGTTTAAGCGCAGCTGCCTGCCCGATGGCCCCAAGGTGGGTTCGGTCACGCTCAGCCCGCGCGGCGATTGGCGCATGCCGAGTGACGCCAGCTCGCGCCTGTGGCTCGCCCAGATTGACGCGCTCAATCCGATGGACTAAGGTTGCCAAATTGAACCAAAACAGCGGGTGCAAGCGTTACACTTTTGCAATCTGATGGCCCGTATCGCGCGGTGCTCTTGTCGGAGCGCCGCGTTTTTCATATCGAAAGGTGGCACCATGCAGGCATCGCAGCGTCTCGACCGCTTTGGCGCGGAGGTCTTCGCCTCGCTCAACAACAAACTGCTTGCGCTGAAGGCTCAGGGCAAGACCATTTACAACATGAGCGTGGGCACGCCCGACTTTAAGCCGTACGACCATGTGGTCGAGGCGCTCACGCATGCAGCCCAGGACCCCGAGATGTGGAAGTATGCCCTGCGCGACCTGCCCGAACTCAAGCAAGCCGTGTGCGATTACTATGAGCGTCGCTTTGGTGTCTCCGGCATTACGCCGTCTATGGTGCAGTCGTGCAACGGCACGCAGGAGGGCGTGGGCCATTTGGGCCTGGCCCTGCTCGATCCGGGTGACACCATTTTGGTTCCCGATCCGTGCTACCCGGTCTTTGAGGCGGGCGCCAAGATCGCCGATGCCAAGCTCGAGTACTATCCGTTGGTCGCCGAGCATAATTACCTGCCCTATGTGGCGGGCATCGATCCCGAGGTGGCCGATCGTGCCAAGTATATGATCGTGTCGTTGCCCGCAAACCCGGTCGGCTCGGTGGGCACGCCCGGGGTCTACGAGGAGATCATCGCTTTTGCCCGCGAGCACGACCTGCTCATCGTCCATGACAACGCATACTCCGACATCGTGTTTGACGGCGAGCCGGGCGGCAGCTTCTTGCAGTATCCCGGTGCGCTCGAGGTGGGCGTGGAGTTCTTCTCGCTTTCCAAGTCGTTTAACGTCACCGGTGCGCGTATCGGCTTTTTGGTCGGCCGCGAGGACGTGGTCTCTGCCTTTGCCAAGCTGCGCGGCCAGATCGACTTTGGTATGTTCTTCCCGATCCAGAAGGCTGCTATCGCCTGCCTGAACGGTCCGCGCGATGAGGTCGAGGCGCAGCGTCTGAAGTACCAGGAGCGCCGCGATGCCCTGTGCGACGGTCTTGAGGGCCTGGGCTGGGAGCGTCCCAACGCGCATGGCTCAATGTTTGTGTGGGCCAAGCTTCCCGGTGGTCGCACCGATTCCATGGCGTTTTGCGAGGAGCTCATGGAGAAGGCCGGCGTTGTGGTGACGCCGGGCGCGAGCTTTGGTCCTTCGGGCGAGGGGCACGTGCGCATGGCGCTGGTCTTGCCGCCCGACCAGATTGCTTTGGCTGTCGAGGCCATTCGCGCGGCGGGCCTGTATTAGAAAGGTATTTCGACTCGTCAATAGCTCGAAACCGATTTCGTGCAGTTATTTTACGAATCCTGCAAACAATTTCGGTAAACGGTCGATTTTTGGCTGCGAATAGGAGCATAATCAAAGACCAGATTGGATGTATTGGGATTACGGCAAGCCGCTCGGGTCGTTCCCGGGCGGCTTGCTTGTGGAGAGAGATGGGAGTTTCTAATGGTTAACGAGAAGAAGGTCGCTATTGTCGGCTGCGGTTTCGTTGGTTCGTCTTCGGCGTTCGCGCTGATGCAGAGTGGTCTGTTCTCCGAGATGGTCCTCATCGACGTGGACAAGAACCGCGCCGAGGGTGAGGCCCTGGATATCGCGCACGGCATGACGTTTGCCGAGCCGATGAAGATCTACGCCGGCGATTATTCCGATGTCGCCGACGCCGCCATGATCGTCGTCACCGCTGGCGCTGCCCAGAAGCCCGGTGAGACTCGCCTGGACCTGGTCAACAAGAACGTCAGCATCTTTAAGTCCATTATCCCCGAGATTAAGAAGTCCGGCTTCGACGGCATTCTGCTCATCGTCTCCAACCCGGTCGATGTTCTGACCTACGCCGCCATCAAGATGTCCGGCCTGCCCGAGGGCCACGTCATCGGTTCCGGCACCGTGCTCGACACCGGCCGTCTGCAGCAGATGCTTGGTGCCCACGTCGAGGTTGACCCGCGCGATGTCCAGGCCTATGTCATGGGCGAGCACGGCGACTCCGAGTTTGTCGCTTGGTCCAGCGCTCAGGTTGCCGGCGTTCCGCTGAACACCTTCTGCGAGCTTCACGGTCATCTGGAGCATGAAGCTGCCGAGAAGCGCATCGCCGAGGACGTCAAGAACTCCGCCTACACCATCATCGAGAAGAAGCACGCCACCTACTACGGCGTCGCCATGGCCGTCAAGCGCATCTGCACTGCCGTCATGCGTGACGAGCAGACCGTTCTGCCCGTCTCCTCGCTCATGGTGGGCGAGTATGGCCTGTCCGATCTTGCCATCTCCATGCCGACCGTCGTTGGCCGCGACGGCGTTGTCTGCCGCGTCCCCGTGCCGCTGAACGATGACGAGCAGCATGAGCTCACCGCCTCCGCCAAGGCCCTCAAGGACATCATCGACAGCGTCGACTTCTCCTGCTAAATCAAGCTCGCTAGAGCGAAAAGCTACAATGAAGGCGTCCGGGTCCACGCGGCCCGGGCGCCTTTTTGATGCAAAGTAACCTGTCCCCTTGCACTGTTGTTGATGGGAGGGCCATGTCGGATTCGCCTAATTTTTTGACCTATGCCCAAACGGCGTTTGATCCGTTTGAGGAACGGCCGTTCTGCGCGGTGGATAGCCTGGTCTTTGCGTGGTTGTCTTATTTGCGTTTGCCGGGTGATATGGCGGAGCTGACGAACTGGCAGGGCCTAGACGTACGCGAGCTGCTGCGTGCCGAGTGCTACCGGGACATGATTGGCGACTTGTGGGACCCAGAGGGGAGCAGGGCCTTGTTGGAGGCCGTGGCAGCAAGCCCTCGCTACCGTGGCGTGCACGTTTGCGGCTATCGTGCCGTGAGCGATGTGGTGGCGACAGAGCAGTTTGCAGCCATGGCGTTCCGGTTTCCGGCGGGGTTTAGTTATCTTTCCTTCCGGGGGACCGACAGCACGATTGTGGGCTGGAAAGAGGACTTCAACATGGCGTTCCGGTGTCCTGTGCCAGCCCAGGAATCCGCGGCGCGTTATGTGGACGAGGCGGCGGATGCGATTGACGGGCCGCTTTTGTGCGGAGGTCATTCCAAGGGTGGAAACCTTGCGGTGTACGGTGCGGCGATGTGCTCCGATGTCGCCCACGAGCGAATCGAACGGGTGTATTCCCATGATGGTCCTGGCTTCGTCGAGGAGTTCCTGAACGGCAACGCCTTTGCCGATCTTTCCGGCCGCATCGATAAGACGCTACCTCGGTCGTCGATCTTTGGCATGATGTTCGAGACACAGGAGGACTATGCCATCGTTGAGAGCACCGAGTTCAGCCTGCTGCAGCACAATCCCTTTAGCTGGGTGGTTGATGGTCGCGACTTCGTGTACTGTGAGCGCCTGTCCGCCGGTGCTCGATACGTTGATGGCTCCATTCGCGAGATGCTGCTTGCAGTGGGGCCTGCCGAGCGCGAGCGTTTTGTAGATGCATTGTTCTCCGTGTTTGAGGCTACGGGTGCTGAGCGGTTTGCGGATATCGTTGGAAATCTGCGCGAGAGCCTGCCCGTGATGCTCCAGGCTGCGCAAGGCTTTGACAAGGATACGCGACGCTTTGTCTCGCAGACCATCGTGGCAATCCTTAAATGCGCGCTGCTGCCCAAACGACCCCAGATCGACATGTCCGCTGCCGGCAAGAGTTTGGCAGAACAGCTCGAGGCTTGGCAGTCCGAGCTTCTGCGCTAGCCATTGGTGCAAAGCAACCTGTCCCCGATGCACCAATCTTCGATGCGCTCGGGGAGGGCTCGACCGCTATACTGGTTCGTGCCGAAATCGATCTAGAACGGAATGCCGTATATGAAAATCAATCACGCGATTCTGCATATCCTGGACTTTGACTCTGCCGTCAACGTTATGAGCCAGCGCGAGCTCGATATCGAGAGTCGTACCGTGCGCAACTTCGTGACCACGCATCTGCGCCGCGCACGTACCTCGGCCGACAATAAACGCGCCACGTTTGCCGAGAACTCTGCGTTTGGCGGCGAGCTCAAGGGCTATTTCTTTGGCGAGCGCGAGTTCGAGGACCTGTCGCAGCAGATTGCGGAGTTTATCTCCTCCGAGCTCACCAAAGCCGAGAAAGCCGAGTCCACCGACGTGCTCGTGGCCGATTTTGACGACGATGAGGATGCCCGCTGGTTTGCCGTGATGCTGCTGGGCTCCAAGCAGGCTTTTATGCACGAAGTGGGCCGCGAGGAGGGGGAGGTGCGCAACGACATCGCGCGCCACTACGCCATTCTGCCGAACCCCTCGCAAAAGGTGCCGAGCTATGCCATCGTGCGTGCGAGCACCATGGAGATCGGTTACGTGGACAAGAAGCGTAAGATTGCCGGCGAGGACCGTATGCTTATCCCCGATGGCCTGCTGCAGTGCGACACGGGCGTATCGGGCAAGGAGGTCATCGACACCGTGACGCGCGTGGTCGAGGAAGTCGCCGAGGAGCACGGTGCCAATACGGCCGTGGCGCTCGCTAAGGTTAAGGCTGCCGTTGCCGAGAAGGTTGAGGACGATGAGGAGCTGCCGCCCTGGGATATCGTCGATGAGGTCTTTGAGGACGAGCCGGTCATCAAGGAGAGCGTACGTGCGGCGCTGACCGAAGAGAAGGTGCCCGAGCGTGTGCCCGTGGAGCGCAAGCAGGTCGAGCGTGCGGCCGTGCGCAACCACAAGATTCGTACCGATACGGGCATCGAGATCAGCTTTCCGGCCGAGATGGGTTCGAACTCCGAGTACATCGAGTTCGTCAACGAACCCAACGGCCTCATCTCCATCGAGCTCAAAAACATCGGCAGCATCGAGAATCGATAAACTGCGCTTGGACGCTGCAGAAAAACAAAGGTCGAAACCCTTCGGGACTTCGGCCTTTTTGCTTGGAGCTGAATTGAGTTGCAGACTGAGCATACGTCAGCGAAAACGCCCCTAGGCGAGCAAGGTGACGTGAAAGAGGAGGGCATTGACCTTTTGGTCATGCCCGACGATTGAACGTCAGATTGCCGCTTAGGGGCGTTTGCAGCGTCGAGCCGTTACGCGGTTTGGTAAAACCGCGTAACACTAGAGCTGGCGCAGGCCTTCCTCGAGGCCGGTCTTGCTGTCGGTCTTATCGTCGCGCATCTTGATGACGCGGGCGGGGACACCGGCCACGACGGCGCCGGCGGGGACATCCTCGACGCATACGGCGCCGGCGGCAACGACAGCACCCTTGCCCACGTGCACGCCCTCCAGGACCACAGCGTTGGCGCCGATCATGACATCGTCCTCGATGATGACGGGCGTGGCGCTGGCGGGCTCAACGACGCCTGCCAACACGGTTCCAGCGCCGATGTGGCAGTTCTTGCCCACGGTGGCGCGGCCGCCCAGCACGGCGCCCATGTCGATCATGGAGCCTTCGCCAATGACGGAGCCGATATTGATGATGGCACCCATCATGATGACGGCACGGTCGCCGATCTCGACGCGGTCGCGGATGATCGCGCCCGGCTCGATGCGGGCGTTGATGCCCTTAAGGTCGAGCATGGGCACGGCGGAGTTGCGGCAGTCGTTCTCTACGTCGTAGTAATCGATGGAATCGGCGTTGGCGTCCAGGATGGCCTTGAGCTCATCCCAGTCACCAAAGACGGTCTTGCCACGACGACCGCCGTAGACGTGTGCATTGCCCCACTGGACCTTCATGCCCGGCTTCTCGCGCACGTACAGCTTGACAGGCGTCTTTTTGGGCGCGGTGGCGATGTAGTTGATAATCTCCTGGGCATCCATCTCGGCTGCGTTACTCATTTGCTGTCTCTCCTTTGGGTGGATTTGGTTGATGCCGTGTTAGGCAAACATGACCTGGTCGAACGTGTAGAAGCCGGGCTCGCGGGTGACGAGCTTTTGCGCGGCGGCCAGCGCGCCGTTGACAAAGATCTGACGGCTCGTGGCGCGATGCGCGAGCGTGACCTCCTCGTCCTGGCCAAAGAAACTCACCTCGTGCACGCCGGCGACCGTGCCGCCGCGCAGCGAGTGCATACCGATCTCCTTGGGGTCACGCGCTCCGCACATGCCCTCGCGACCATAGACGGGGTGGTAGCCCGCCTCGGGCTCGGCTTCGACGACGGCGTCGAGCAGCAGCTTGGCGGTGCCGCTGGGGGCATCGACCTTTTGGTTGTGGTGCGTCTCGACAATCTCGCAGTCAAAGCCGGGCAGTTCGCGCGTGGCCTGGGCAACCAGATGGCGCAGGGCGGCGATGCCGATAGAGTAATTGCCGGAGTGCATGACGCGGGCGCTCTGACCCAGCTCGCGCAGGCGGTCCATCTGCTCGGGGGTGTAGCCTGTGGTGCCCGAGACCAATGCGGCGCCTGTACGCTCGACATAGGCGACGACGGCATCGAAGGTCACGACGTTCGAGAAGTCGATGATCACGTCGGCTGCCGGGGCGCTCTCGAGCTCGGTCAGGTCAAAACCGATCTGGGCGACGATGTCGAAAACGGGCTGGCCGGCGGCGTCGACAATGCCCTCGGCGGTAGTGCGGATGAGCGAGCCCATACGGCCCGTTCCCATAATGACAGTCTTAATCAAGCAGACCAGCTCCCTTCAGAGCATCGGTGAGTGCAGCGCGTGTGTCGTTGGCCATGGGACACAGCGGCATACGGTAGTTTGCCTCGATCATACCCATCTGTGCGAGCGCTTCCTTAACGGGGATGGGGTTGACCTCGCTAAAGAGGGCATTGATGAGCGGCTGGCCGGCAATTTGGATATCGCGGGCACGCGCCACGTCGCCGTCCAGATAGGCACGGCACATGTCGTGCACGAGCTGCGGCTGAACGTCGGCCCACACGCTGATGGTGCCCGAGGCGCCCAGGCTCATGAGTGGCACGGTGAGCGCGTCCTCGCCCGAGTACATGCGGAAGTCATCGGACAGCAGGTGGGCGATCTTGGCCGCGTAGGCGACGTTGCCCGAGGCTTCCTTGATGCCCATGATGTTGGGGTGCGCAGCCAGGCGCTCCACGTTGCGCTCGCTGATGCCGCAGCCGCATCGGCCGGGGATGTTGTACAGGATGCAGGGGATGTCCACCGCGTCGGCAACGGTCTTAAAGTGCTGATAGATGCCCTCTTCGTTGGACTTGTTGTAGTAGGGGGTGATGAGCAGCAGACCGTCGGCGCCCAGTCCCTGGTAGGTGAGCGACTTGGTGAGCATGGTCTGCGTGGAGTTGGAGCCCGAGCCGGCGATGACGGGGACGCGGCCCGCGACCTGCTTGACCACTGCGGCAACGACGGAGTTGTCCTCGTCGTCGGTCATCGTGGCGCTCTCGCCGGTGGTGCCCAGAGTGAGGATGGCGTCGGTACCATTTTGCAGATGGAAATCGATAAGGCGCTCGAGCGCATCGAAGTCGACACTGCCGTCTTTTTTAAACGGCGTCACAAGGGCGACGATTGAGCCCTCGAGATTGCGGATGTCCATGTTCTTCTCCTTCGCTTCCGCGATTTGGATGCGCTTGTTCCATTGGGCGGCGACCGCCAGGCGCTCGTCCTGGGCACGATGGCGGGCAGTATCGGCGCGCGACTTGGCCAGCAGCTCGCGGCCGCACGGCAGCACGTCGAGCGTGGCAAAGTAATCGCCCGGGCGCTCGGCGCGGCGGATGAGGTCGGCCGAGCCATCGGGGCGCAGCAGGACCTCGGCGGAGCGCAGACGGCCGTTGTAGTTGTAGCCCATGGAGTAGCCGTGCGCGCCGGTATCGTGGATTACAAGCAGGTCACCCATGTCGATATGCGGCAGCTCGCGATCGATAGCGAACTTGTCGTTGTTCTCGCATAGGTTGCCCGTGATGTCATAGGTGTTCGTGACGGGCGCTGTGGCCTTGTCGGCGCCGCCCGGCTGACCCATCACCGTGATGTGGTGGTAAGCGCCATACATGGCGGGACGAATGAGGTCGACGGCACTGGCGTCCACGCCGATATAGTCTTTGTAGATTTGCTTCTCGTGGATAGCCTTGGTGACCAGGCAGCCGTAGGGGCCCATCATAAAGCGGCCCATCTCGGTGCAGATGGCCACATCGTCCATGCCGGCGGGAACCAGGATCTCGTCGTATGCCGCGTGTACTCCCTCGCCGATGGCGCGAATGTCGTTGGCCTGCTGCTCGGGCAGGTAGGGGATGCCGACGCCGCCGGATAGATTGATGAAGGCGACGTGTGCGCCGGTCTCGCGCTCCAGGCGTACGGCAAGCTCAAAGAGGATGCGCGCGAGCTTGGGGTAGTAGTCGTTGGTGACAGTGTTGCTGGCAAGGAATGCGTGGATGCCAAAGTCCTCGGCACCCTTGGCCTTGAGCATGCGGAAGGCCTCGAAGAGCTGCTCGGTGGTCATGCCATATTTGGAGTCGCCCGGGTTGTCCATGATGCCGTTGGAGAGCTGGAACAGGCCGCCTGGATTAAAGCGGCAGCTGACCGTCTTGGGGATGGGTCCCGCAACACGCTCAAAGAACTCGATGTGGCTGATGTCGTCAAAGTTGACGATGGCGCCCAGCTTGTCGGCGAGCTCAAAGTCCGCCGCCGGCGTGTCGTTGGACGAGAACATGATGTCATGCCCCGTGATGCCCAGCGAGCGGGCGATCATGAGCTCGGTATAGCTCGAGCAATCGCAACCGCAGCCGTATTCGTTGAGAATGGAGATGAGCGCCGGGTTGGGGTTGGCCTTGACGGCAAAGTATTCCTTAAAGCCCGGGTTCCATGCAAAGGCGTCGCGCACTTCTTGCATGTTGCGGCGGATGCCCGCCTCGTCGTATAGATGAAACGGCGTGGGGAACTGCTCGACGATATGCTCGAGTGTCTCCTTGTCCACAAACGGCCGCTTAGCCGCATATGCCTCGTTGGGAGTCAATGACATGTCCCGTAAACCTCGCTATCCAGACGGCGCTACCTGCGCATCGAATCCGCATAGCGTGGACCCAATGTCCGGATAGCGCTCCCGCATTGCTGCAGACAGTCCTGTGGGTGTTTCCCACAGGCCCACCAGGTTGTTCGTGCCCGAAAAGCCCAGTTCGGCGGGTTTCGCCTCCCCACGGGGTCAAAGCCTGCCGGCTCGCCCGCGGTTCTTCGTGCCCGCGCCTCTATCAAGTGGTAACGACCCTACCACGTTGCACTTTACCAAACAAGAGTATTCGTATATAACGTTTAAAAAATGCAAGGATATGCTGGAAATAAGGGTGTGGCAATCTTGCGGCACAATGGATGGCAACCGACGCGCACCCATGAAAGGAACCTCTATGACCGAGCTCCAAGAACTCCGCCGCTATCGGCGCGACTTGCACGGGATCCCGGAGCTCGACTTCGATCTTCCGCAGACGATCGCCTATATCGAGGGTGTGTTGGCGCCGCTCGCCTGCGAGGTGGCCCATCCGTGTCCTAGCTGCGTCTGCGCTTTCTTCGACGCTGGCGTTGGTGCCGCGCATGCCACGGCGATTCGCGCCGACATGGATGCGCTGCCCATTGTGGAGGCGACGGGCGCGGCTTTCGCCTCGTCTCATCCCGGCAAGATGCACGCTTGCGGGCACGATGGGCACATGGCCATGGCGCTTGTCGCAGCGACGTATGTCGACCGTGCGATTCGCGAGCGGCCGGGTGCCATTAAGCGTAACGTGCTCTTTGTGTTCCAGCCTGCCGAGGAGACGACCGGTGGTGCCAAGACAGTATGCGAGAGCAGTGTGTTCGAGCGCTATGGTGCCGACCGTATCTTTGGCTTTCACGTGTGGCCCGACCTTCCCGCCGGCACGCTGGCGAGCTGTCCCGGTCCGCTGCTGGCGCGTTCGAGCGAGACGCATGTGCACATTCACGGGATGAGCATCCATATCGCCAAGACCTATGGCGTACCGGTCGAGGAATCGCACGATGCGGCGCTGGCTGCTGCCAAGTTCTTGGTTGCCGAGCGCGAGCTGATGGACGAGCTGGGCGCCGATGAGCCCTGTATCGGTAAGTTTGGCCTGCTGCAGGCCGGCACCGTCTGCAACGCCGTGGCGGGGGAGGCCCACGTGGCCGGTAGCCTACGCGTGTTTACGGACGACATGTTCGACCGCGCGCGCGAGGGCGTGCGCCGCGTGCTCGATGAGGCGTGCGCCGCTACGGGCTGCACGTATGATCTCGACTTTGCCGAGGGCTATCCACCGGTCGATAACGACCCTGAGTTGTTTGCCCGAATCGCGCCCGCTCTGCCCGAATTGCAGCTCGTGGATGAGCCGCTGCTAATCGCCGAGGATTTCGCGTTCTATCAGCGCCATCTGCCGGGCGTGTTCTTCTTGCTGGGCACGGGCGTGCCAGAGGGACAAGAAAACCCGATCGACGCTGATGGCTGCCCAGCCTATGCCACAAGCGCTCTGCATACCGATAGCATGCTCTTCGACGAGGAAATCCTACTCAAAGGCCTCGATGTCTACAAACGATTGCTTGGCTTGGAGTGACGATGGAACGACGCCGACAGTCTGCCGTATATAGTCCGGGTGGATGCGGATGCGGTTTGCTGCTGCTTCCGGTCATCGCTGTGAGCATTGGCGTGATGTTTGTGTTTGCTGGGCTGGCTGCGGCGGCACTCGTACTGTTTATCACCGCCATCGGCGTGACGGTCTGGCTGTGCCGTTCTCGCGAGCGGCGCCGCGCCGACGGTAAGACCAATGTCGGCTGGGTCGTCTTCCTGATCATTGCGTACCTATTGAGCATCAGCTACCTGGTGTTCTTTGTCCTAATGATGATCAGTGCCTTTACCGGGAAATCCGTCACGGTGGGTTGATGCGCTGCCAGCAGACGGTCACGCAAAGTGCGTTTGCTCGGCGTCTGGATAGCTGCATTGGCCGTTTACCGCAACCTTAGCCCTCAGCTAATGAATTCAAGTTCAATCCTTTCTACGATGTGCTGTGTGCCGGCACGGTAGCCGGATCGTAGGAAGGATGAATAATGGCAAAAGAGGGAAAGAAGCCGATCGGCAAGATTGTCCTAGGCGTCATCGTGGTGCTGGTTATCGTCGGTGCCGTGGGTTCTATGGGTGGCAATTCAACCGATTCGTCTGCGAGCGATTCGGCAAAACCTGTCGAGGCGACACAGCAGGCTGAGGAGCAAAAAGAACCGCAAGAACCGTATACCATTGCTGATGAGGCTGAAGACACCTCCAATCAGTTTGCCTATAAGATCACGGGCACGCTGACCAATAACACGGACAAGGAAAAGAGCTACATTCAGATTGAGTATGTTCTGTATGATGCCGATGGCAACCAGGTTGGAACGGCTCTTGCAAACACCAATCATCTGAAGGCGGGCGGCTCCTGGAAGTTCGAGGCGCTGGGTACGGTGTCTCCCGACCAGGTTGCTAGCTGGGAGCGTTCGGACGTAAGCGGTTTCTAGCATGTTGCATGCACTGGGGGAGGTGAAGTCGTATGCCCGATAAAAAGTTGACCGAGGAGTTACTCAATGAGCTTCTCGACGCGCCAAACATCGATGGCTATATCAAAGAACACGACTTTGCCGCCCCGTCGCTTTCGGACTACCTGAAGCAGCTGCTGCAGGAAAAGGGTTTGGAGCGCTCGCGCGTGGTTCGTATGGCCGATCTCAATGAGACCTTTGGCTATCAGATCTTTACCGGTGCGCGTCACCCGAGTCGCAATAAGGTGCTGCAGATTGCCTTTGCGATGGCGCTGACGCTCAAAGAGGCCAACCGTGCACTGACGGCTGCCGGGGTAAGCGTCCTTAACTGCAAGGATCGCCGTGATGCGATTATCATCTTTTGCATCGATCGCGGGTGCAGCCTCCAAAAGGTCAACGAGGAGCTGTATCGCTTTGGCGAGGAGACGGTAAGTTAGCGGCTGATATCTGAGCCGGCGGAGCTGCCGAACAACGATGCAAACGAACGGGGCGCGGATGCCATGGGGTGTCTGCGCCCTGCGCTATGATGGAGGCTATGGATACTCAGACCCCAACATATTCCGATGACGAGCTGACCGCAGCGCTTGCCGAGCACCTGGCGTCGCTCGATCGCGACGACAGCTATCGCGTGGAGCGTGTACTTAAGCGCTCGTCCGTTGAAACAACCGAGCTCGTGTACTTTGAAGGAACCGGTGGTGGTTCTCTCGGCCCCTTTGTCCGTAAACGCATCGATGCCTCGGCTCAAATCGGCGGGGCATACGAGCGTCTGTTTGCCGCTCAGCGGGCGGGCAGGCGTTTTGAGCACCTGCCCAGAATCGTCGATTGTCATCGTGCGGGCGATGAGCTCAACGTGGTTATGGAATACATCGAAGGGGAGACGCTCGGGGCGCTGGTGGATCGTCTGGGAGCCACCCCCGATTATGCACGTGAATTGTATCCTGCCCTATGCGATGCCGTGGGCGAGCTCCATGCCGGTTTTGCAATGGCGGGGGAGACGTCGGCGCCGGTGATCCATCGCGACCTCAAGCCGTCGAATATCATCGTGACGGGTGCGAGCTGTACGCTCGATGAGGGCCTGACGTTTTCATCGCTGGTGATTATCGACTTGGGGATCGCGCGCGTATGGCGCGATGGCGCCGATGCCGACACCGTCAAGTTTGGCACGCGACCCTATGCGCCGCCCGAGCAGTATGGGTTTGGGCAGACGAGTGTGCGCAGCGACGTCTACGCACTGGGCGCCCTGTTGTTCTTCTGCTTGACGGGAGTCGACCCTAAACCAGGGCTCGACATACGCGAGCAATGCGAGGCGCGTGGCATTCCCACTTCACTTGCCGATGCCGTCTGCATGTCGATGGCGCTCGACCCGGCCAAGCGTTTTGCGAGTGCGGAGGCATTGGGACGGGCGACGCGCGCGGCATACGACCTGAGTCGCCCCGTGCGGCCTCCTGTGTCTGCACCTGTCCGTACTCCGGCATCGGAAACGGTGTTGACGCTCCAAGGGCTCCAGAACCCCGCAGGGCTTCCTGGGCCTGCCGCCCCCGCTGCATGCGGCCTGCTCTCTCGCGTTCCGGAGTCTCTGGGCCGCATTTGGAATACGCTTGTCTGCTTCTCGCTGCTTGTGTTCTTTGCCGGAAGTCACTTTGCCGTCTTTCACCCCACGGGAGCAAACCAAAGCTACCCGACGTGGCTTCTCATAATCGAGTATTTTTTCTTTGTCGATGGCCTTATGGCGCTTATGCATTTTGCGCTGCTCGATAAGCGCCGTCTTCGTCGGCGATTCACACTGCTTGACAGCTATCGCGGCAAGAAACTCGCGAAACTCTGGCTCAAGGCATTGGGTGTGCTGCTCCTATGTATGATCGTCATAGTCGCGGTTGCCAATGCGACCGGCGTCGTCGATACCTCCGCTACCTAAAAGAAAAGGGCCCCATTGGGGCCCTTTGCAGTTGCACTTAGATGCGGTTCATCTGAGCGGCGACTTTGTTGTACCAGTCCTGCCATGTGGGCGGGCAGTACTTTTTGGCCGCTGCCGGGGTAAGGGTGGAGCCGTAGTTGGCGCCCAGATAGGCAACGTGAGCGGAGATGCCCTCGCTCCAGCTGCCAAAGCTGCGCCAACCGCCGCCACGGGCACTCCAGCCCCAGGCGTTGTAAGAATTGGCGCAATAAGCACCCTTGGTGCTCTCGATGCAGGCGATGGCGGGGGACCAACGGGGGTCGACACCGGTATTCCAAGCGGCGACGGCAAAGTTATAGCCCTGGCCTGCCATGGGGGAGCCGGCGAGATAATTGTCGATGCGGCTCGTCCACTCATTGATGAACGAATCGTAATCGGAGCTACCGGTATTGGCGTTGTTCACCGTGGTGTCGATGGTGGTGTTGGTGTTGGTGGCCTGGCTGCTGGAATTGCTGCCGCTTACGCCCTCGCCCGAGAGCTTCTCGGCGGCAGCGGCCTTATCGGCCTCAAGCTTGGCAAGCTCGGCGGCATTTTCCTGCTCGGCTTTTGCCTGTGCCTCGCTGCGGAGCTGCTGGGCCTGAGCCAACGCATCCTCGGCGTTTTTCTGCTCTGCCTCAAGCTGAGACTTGGCCTGCTGGAGCTCAGCCTTGTTCTGCTCGAGTTCGGTTTGCATGTTATTGAGCTGTTCGATTTCGTCGACGCTCGAGCTCGTGATCTGGTTGGTGTATTTGCAGGTCGTGATGAACTCACCCAGGCTCTGCGCGTTGACCAGGAAGCTCACGATGGGGTTGGTGCCCTTCTGATACTTGTACAGATCGCGCATGGCGGAGCTTGCCTTGGCCTGCTGCTCGGGAAGCTTAGCCTCGATTTCCTCGATGCTTGCCTCATTGGAGTCAATCTGCTTTTGCAGGTCATCGAGTTTGGTGCGGGCGTCGTTGTAGGCGCTCGTGGCGGCTTCGATCTTCTGCTGGGCTGCGGAAAGCTGGTCCTGCGTTGCCTGTGAGGCGGCATACGCCGCAACGGGGGAGAGCATCGGCGTGGCCGTCAGCGCAACGGCGAGCGCGGCGCTCGTGATGATACGAGCCGGCTTCGACGCAATGAGCGCCGCGGCGCGATGATTCGAATGCTGCATCCAGTCCCTCTGCAATCAATCGTAGGTTATGGTTCGAACGGTATTCTACTACTGCTTTCGACCTCAACTTGAACCTTAAAGGTTCCAAAGGGTCAAGTTGAACTTGAGGCTTTGGCTTTGACCTGCAGTTATGATGAATTGTTGAGAAACCATAGAGTTCAACTTTAACGTTATGGAGCCCTATTTGAGAGGTGTTTTGGGCTGTAAAAGCTATCTCAACGTGGGGTTTTACAACTACAGCGTGCCCTCCTGACGAGCCCACTCAATCTCTTCGAGGACCTCGGCAGGGGTGAACGAGCAGGTGCCGTCGCCGAGCTTGACCACCTGGATGTCGTCGCCGATATGGACCTCTCCGCCCTTTAACACCACGCCAAAAACGCCCTCGTGAGGAAAGATGCAGTCGCCGGCGAGATAGTAGATGGCACAGCGTGTGTGGCAGACCTTGCCGATTTGGCTGATTTCGACAAGCACCTCGCTGCCAAGCTTGAGCTGCGTGCCCATGGGGAGCGAGAGTAGATTGATGCCTTGCGTGGTGAAGTTCTCCCCAAAGTCACCCTTGCGCACATCGAGTCCGCGGGCCTGCGCCGTCTGGATGGACTCTGCAGCTAAAAAGGAAACCTGGCGGTGCCAATGCCCGGCGTGTGCGTCGGAGGTGAGGCCAAATTGCTCTATAACGGTGTCGTGTCCATCGGCGACGGGCGACTTGCGCGTGCCCTTGTGTGCCGACGTGTTGATCGAGACGATGCGGGCGGGCCTGTCGTAGGCATCGTCTGCCGTGCGTAGGGGAACGGCCGTTTGTGCGCGTTCCGCCAGCTCGCGTTTCGCGGCATTGAGGATGGGGTTATCGGTCGGATGGTCTTGGGGCACGTGCGCGCCTTTCGTTTGAGGATGTCAATACGCTGAATCCTACAACAATGGTAGGTTCATTGCCCATTGTCATACAACGGTGAGCGCCGTCTTCGTGCTGGACGATTGCGTCGATTGCCATAGATACGGTGGAGCTTTGGGCGCCGGCGGTTTGGCACGCTAGAATAAATCAGTTGCGCAAAGACCGCCCGTTGTGTGGGCAGTTCATGATAGGAAGTTTCCATGGCATTGCAGTTTACAGAGCGCGAGTTCATTCCCGTGCTGCTCGGTGGCGACATCAACGCCTATTCGGTGGCGCGCGCCTTCTACGAGGAGTACCAGGTCAAGAGCCTGGTCTTTGGCAAGTACCAGACGGGTCCCGCGTACCGCAGCCAGATTATCGACTACACGCCCAACGTGGATATCGATACCATGCCCGTGATGCTCAGGACCGTCAACGGCATTGCCCAAGCGCATGCCGATAAGACGATTGTTCTTGTGGGCTGTGGCGATAACTATGTTGCCCTCGTGGCTCAGGCCAAGGATGCCCATGAGTTGGCGGATAACATCGTCGCGCCTTACGCTCCCTACAGCATGCTTGAGCAGTGTCAGAAGAAGGAGATCTTCTACGAGCTGTGCGAGAAGCATGGCGTGCCCTATCCGCATACCTTTACCTTCACCATGGCGATGCTGAACGCCCAAGGCGAGGCACCTGCCGAAGTGCTCGACCAGATCGATTTTCCTTACCCGATGATTCTGAAGCCTTCTGACGGCATCATGTGGTGGCAGCACGAGTTCGAGGGCCAGAAAAAGGCCTATGAGATTGCCGACCGTGCCGAGCTGGAACAGGTCATTCGCGACTCGTATGCCAGCGGCTACACCGACGACCTGATCTTGCAGGATCGCGTGCCCGGCAATGACGAGTACATGCGCGTGCTCACCAGTTATTCCGACCGCAACGGCAAGGTGCGCATGATGTGCCTGGGTCACGTGCTGCTCGAGGAGCATCAGCCTCACGGTGTCGGCAACCACGCCTGTATCATCACCGAGCCCAATGACGAGCTCATGGGCGGCGTGCGCAAGTTGCTCGAGGACCTTCACTTTGTGGGTTATTCCAACTTTGACGTTAAGTACGACGAACGCGACGGCTCGTTTAAGTTCTTCGATTTCAACACGCGCCAAGGTCGCAGCAACTACTACGTCACTAACAGCGGCTTTAACGTTGCCAAGTATGTGGTGGACGAGTATGTGTTCAACCGCCCGTTTGAGCCGGAGTTTGTGACGGCGCAGGACGAGGCGCTGTGGATGGTCGTTCCCATGGGCGTCGTCGACAAGTACGTCAAGGATCCCGAGCTGCGCGCTAAGGTGCATCGCCTGGACAAGGAAGGCAAGGGCGCCGACCCTTCGTTTATGAAGGGCGACTTTGTCTTTAACCGCTGGCTGCGCATGTGGCACACCAAGCTGCGCCACTTTAAGCTGTTCAAGACGTATTACAAGTAGATGAGTGCGGCGCCCGTCCGGTTTACATCGGGCGGGCGCGGGTATGATACGCGCAATTGCGCAAGCGTCACCAAGGAGGCGGCGATGGAAAAGCTGGGAGTTATCGGCGGCATGGGCGCCGAGGCCACGTCGTATTACTACGACCAGGTGGTGCGCCATACGGCTGCTGCCTGCGATCAGGAACATATCGACATGGTGGTGCTCTCCAAGTCGACCATGCCCGACCGCACGCTTGCCATTAAGACCGGCGAGCATGCCAAGCTGCTGGCGACCATGAAAGAGTGTGCCCAGGCACTCGAGTCGCTGGGCTGTGCGCACATTGCCATTCCCTGCAACACGTCGCACTACTTCTACGACCAGATCCAGTCGTTTACGAAGGTGCCGATTATCCACATGCCGCGTGAGTCGGTGCGCTATGCCCTTGCGGGTGCGGTGATGGGGGAGTGCGAGTTCGACCCCAACCTGAGTATGCCGGCCGAGCCGGTGCACAAGATTGGCATTATGGGCACCGACGGAACCGTGGGCGCGGGCGTCTACGGCCGCGAATGCGAGGCTGCGGGTGTTGAGGTCGTCTATCCCAGCGAGAAACGTCAGAACGATGTGATGTCGCTTATCTACGATGATGTGAAAGCCGGACGTGAGCCCGATATGGATAAGTTCGACCGCGTGATGTGGGAGTTCGCCCGTAGCGGCTGCGACCGTGTCATTCTGGCCTGCACCGAGCTATCGGTGCTGCAGAAGTATCGAGAGATGCCCGAGATCACCCTCGATGCCATGGATGTCCTGGTGCGCGAATCCATCATCCGCAGCGGCGCCCCCTACCGCCTCTAGCTTCCGACCTGCCAAAAAAGGGACAGGTTAATTTTGGTAGATTTTATCTGGTGAAACAGTAAAGGCCTCGGCTCGTTTGGTGCGAGCCGAGGCCTTTTGCGTTGGGTGGTTGCTGTCGGTGGTGAACTAGAACAGGAAGCCGATGGCGATGAGGGCGATGCTGACGATGAGCACGGCGATGTCCAGGCCCTTGATGGGGTAGCGCTTGTACGAGCTGGCGCGTGTACGCAGATAGAAGCCGCGCTGTTCTGCCGCCAAGGCTGTGGCATCGGTCTTGCCCACGCTCGAGATGAGCAGTGGCACGCACAGTGGCAGCATGAGCTTAAGCTTCTTGATGGGGTTCTTGGTGTCGTACTCGACGCCGCGTGCGGTCTGCGCTTCCATGATGGCGTTCATCTCCTGACCAAACACCGGCACAAAGCGTAGCGCCGTGGTAAAGGTGAAGGCATAGCGATACGGCACGTGCAGCACCTCGACGCAGGCGTTGGCAAGGTCGTTGAGCTTGGTCACCATGAGCATGAGGATGAGTGGTAACGCCACGCCCAGCAGGCGCAGGCAGGCCTTCGATCCCGTGATGAGGCCCGTGTCGGTGATAAAGCCCCACACCACGTTGCCATCGCGCATAAAGGCTAGCTGGAGCACCAGCATGATAAGCGCGAGCGGAATCAGCAACTTGAGCAACGAGAACAGACGGTCGACGACACCGGCATAGGCGCCCAGTGCGAGGGTGAGTGCCAAAAAGCCCAACAGCGCCACGTAGGTGTCGGACAGGAAGATGCCGATGATGATGGCGGCGGCAAGGCCCAGTTTGACGACCGGGTTCAAGCGGTGCAGCAGTGTGTCGCCCGGCATATAGTCGATGACGTTAACCACGGTGGACCATCTCCTCGGTAATGCGAACGATATCGGTGACCTCGCTCACCTGTGCAAAGACGGGAGAGACGGAGGATGCCAGACGGCGCGAGAGTTCAATAACCTGGGGAGGCTCCACGTAGGCACGCCGCATGAGATCGATGTTCGAGAATAGCTCGTGCGTGCGGCCGCGGTCGAGGATACGACCGTCGGCCATTACTACGATACGCTCGGCAAAGTCGGAAACGACTTCCATGTCGTGACAGACCATAATCACGGCGCAGCCGCGCTCGGCCATGGTGCGCACCGTTTCCATGACGGTCATGCACTCGCGGTAATCAAGGCCGCTCGTGGGCTCGTCGAGCACGACGATCTTGGGCTCAACAACTACGACGGAGGCAAGCGCCACCATTTGTCGCTGGCCGCGCGAAAGCGAGAAAGGTGCCTCATCGGCAGGCAGGCCAAAGCGGTCGATAACGAGTCGAGCGCGACGCAGAGCCTCGGCACGGTCGATGCCGGCAAGCTCCAGGCCAAAAGCGACCTCGTCGAGTACGGTATCCTTGCAGATCTGGCGGTCGGGGTTTTGGAAGAGGGTTGCGACTTCGCGGGCGATGCGGCTCGTGGGAACGGCTGCGGTGTCCAGCCCCGTAACGCGCACGCTGCCCGAGGCGGGCTTAAGCAGGCCTGTGAGCAGCTTGGTGAGCGTGGTCTTGCCGGCACCGTTCTGGCCGACGATGCCCACGAGCTCGCCGGGATAGAGGGTCAGGTTGAGGTCGTGTACGGCGGCGCCGCCATTGGGATAGGCAAACTCAACGTGATCGAAGGTGAGCACGGGCTCGGCGTCCTTGGCGTGCGGGCGCAACGACGGTGCATGCGGGGAGCCGGCGGGCGCCTGGGCTTCGCTGGCCGCGTGTGCGGGGTCGACAATGCCCGAAATCAGGCGCTCGGCCTCATCGACATCCAAGCAAGGGGTACCGCTTACCAGGCCATCGGCCTCGAGGCTATTGAAGATACGCGTGACGCGAGGGCAGTCGACGCCGATGGCACGGAGCTCGTCGGTATGCCCGAAAACCTCGTGTGGCTCGCCCTGCAGCGCGATTTCGCCATGGTTGAGCACGAGCACGCGGTTGCAGTACTCCGAGAGCAGGGCGACCTTTTGCTCAACGACGACGATGGTAATTCCAAGTGCGCGGTTTGCCTCACGCAGCGTCTCGAAGACCAACGTGGAGCTGGCGGGGTCGAGTGCCGCGGTGGGCTCGTCGAGAACCAAAACGCGCGGACGCATGGCGAGGATGGCGGCGATGGCTACCTTTTGCTTCTGTCCGCCCGAGAGGGTGGCGATCTCGCGGTCGCACAGGTCGCTGATGCCGACGGTCTCGAGCGTTTCGCTCACGCGCTGCTCGATCTGGTCGTGGGGAACGCCAAAGTTCTCGAGGCCAAAGAGTATCTCGTCCTCGACGACCGAGGCGACCATTTGCGTGTCGATGTCCTGCAACACGCTGCCGACGATCTGCGATACATCGGTGAGCGAGACCTCGCAGGTGTCGTGGCCGTCCACGGTGACGGAGCCAAAAAAGGTGCCGGTGTAGTGGTGAGGCACGGCGCCCGAGAGGCAGGCGGCAAGTGTGGACTTGCCGGCGCCCGAAGGACCGATAATGCCGATGAAATCTCCCTTGTTCACGCTGAGTGAGATGTGGCTGAGCGCCTGCTCGGTCTGCGTGCCATAGGAGAACGAGACATCGTCGACGTTGATGATCGTTTCCATGGATACCTTTCATAGTCATCGGGGACGTTCTTTAATGACTAGTCGTTTAAGAACGTCCCCAAGAGCTAGTTGTTTGGGACAGTCTTTACCGATGGGGCGCTGTGGGTTAGTTGAGCTTCAGGGCCTTCTGGATGGGTAGGTAGAGGGCGCCGACCAGAATGGCGTTAAAGACGGCGGTCATGGCGACGACGGGCAACATGGCGGCGGCGAGCTCGCCGACCACGCCGAGCATGGCCATCTTGATGACCATGAAGATGGCGCCGGAGACAAAGGTGGTCAGGAAGGTTGCGACAATGGCGATGGCGGGCTTGACCTGACCGTCCTTGCCGGCGGCGTTGACGATGCCGGCCATGAGCATGGCGGCGATGCCCTCGGCGGCAAAATCGACGAACGGCGAAGTGGTGGTGATCTGGATCACGGCAGCCGAGATGAGGCCAATGACGAGCGCCTGGCCGATGTTGGGGCGAACGACCAGGATGGTGAGGCAGAAGGCCGAGATGATGAACTCGGGGCTGATCATGCCGCCCGAGATGCCCGAGATTGCCTTGCCGACGGTGAAGTTGAGGATGAAGCCGGCGGCGAGCAGGATGGCGAGCAGGACGAGGGCGCGGACATCGAGTTTGCCGCGATCGGCGGTATGGACGGTGCGGGGCTGGGTGGCGGTGGTGTTCTGAGACATGGTGAAAATCCTTTCGGAAGGGGATTGCAAGAGAAAAGCGGAGGCGCGTGATGCGAATGCGATCGGGCTCGAGATAGAAAAAGGCCCCCGGTCGAAACCGGAGGCCTTCCAATCACCTAGAGCGCAAAAACAGGCGTGAGGGACTCACCGTCGACCGATCGTATTCGCATCACGCCACCACCAGTTGTTGAGAGATTTCATCGTGTTCTTCATGTTGGTGGCTCCTTTCGTGATGCCGTGGCGCGGTCGCACCTAGTTGCTGTTGCGCTGCACTATAGCACAGCGAAGTGTGTGCGGGGAAATCTTTTTTAAAAAGATTTCAGGCGGGTTTCCCGTCGGTCAAAAGAGCGGGCTAAGCGGGCGAGGCTGCCATTGCTGCCTCGCCCGCTCAGCTAAGACGTTACTCCTTATTGCGACGGTAGAGGAAGTAACCGCCTGCGGAGATGACGGCAACGCCAGCGATGGCGAATGCAGCCACCACGCGGCCATCAAAACTATCACCGGTGGTGGGCAGGCCGCCCTTGGTGTTCGTCTTGTTGGTGGTTACTGTGGTCGTGGTGTCGGACTTGCCAGGCTTCTCGGGCTTGGTGGTGGGCTGCTCGGGCTTAGCGGGCTGCTCGGGCTTAGCGGGCTGCTCGGGGGTACCGGGCTGCTCAGGAGTACCAGGCTGCTCGGGGGTGCCAGGCTGATCCGGGGTTACCGGGTCGGTGGCAAGAGCGTCCTTGGCGTAGGTGATGGACACCTTGAGGCCGTTGGTCTCGGTGTTCAGGTCGCTCGGGGTGAAGGGCGTGCTGAAATCCTCAGCCTTCAGATAAGCGCGCATCTCCTGGAGAAGGGCCTTGCACTTGACGTAGGTGTTCTCAGTGGCAGCCTTGCCGGCCTTGTTTGCCAGGGCGGTGCGGCCCTCAGTGGTGGTCTCGGCCTGCATAGCAGCATCGACCTCAAGGTTCTGCTCGATGAGCTCGTTCTGGAGAGCGTCGAGGTAGGCGCGAACGCCGGTGCCGAGCTGCTCGCGGTGCTCGTAGCAGAGGGAACTAATGTCCATGAGGACGTAGTTGATGGAGTTCTCGGGCTCCTCGTTGTTCACGATGTCCGTCTCTTCGCAGTGATCGTAGGAGACATCCTGATTGCTGAAGTAGGGGCTGACCTCGGTGAGCAGTGCAGAGTACAGAGGAATAGCGACGGAGTAGGCGGCGCGGGAGAGCATCTCCCACTGAATGGTCGCGATCTCGGGGTCCATGCCCTGACGGATCTGGAAGAGGTTGGTCTCGGTGCTTCTTTCGGTGCCGATGGCGTAGACACCGTCGGTGTTGGCGTTGAGGCCGGGGACATTTTCGCCGCGGTTGCCAAATGCACGGATCATCTCAAAGGTGTTCCAGTCGGACTTGCCGGGCTTGAAGAACAGGGGCTGGATCTCGCTGACCATGGCTCCGATTTGGTCGGGGCCTTTTTCCGGTTTAACCGTGACGATGTCGTAATCCGCACCCTTGGTCAACGGGGCCATGAAGTAATCGCGGCCCTGGACATAGCGAGTCCACTGATGAACGCCGGAATCGGCGACGCTTTTGCCATAGGTCTTGGCAACGTCGAACTTGCCGTCGGTGTACTCGGCGAAGCCATTTTTCTCGGGCATGGTCTGGATGCCCTCGGAGTGGAGGCAGTTCTCGGCGTCATCAAGGTTGACATCGTAATTGAGTCCGCCGATGTTGGGGTTGAGTGAGGCGACGTCATCGGCGAGCTTCATGGCGATCCACTGGTGGCCGGAAAGTGCGGCAAACAGCCAAGTCTCGTTGCTGTCGGCGATGATAATCTGATCGTTGCCGTTGGCGCCCTGCTCGTCGATGATCTTGCCGAGGAGCTCGACACCCTCACGTGCTTTGGCACTTTCGCCTAAGATAACGCTGCCGTAGCTATACTCGCCAATGCCAGTGTCGGTCAGGGGGTCTGCCTTGGCGGCTTTATCGTTCATGTTGGTGGTCAGCGTTGCGGAGCAGGACACGCCCTTCTCGTTGATGCCTGCCTCAGAGTAGGCATCATAGCGCCCGTGCCACTGCGAAGGATGATCGCGCACGTAGCTATAACGATATGTAGTCTTGGTCGACCTGTATGAGAAGTCGGACTCGTCTGAGCCGTAGGTATACCCGGGGGCATGCGACGGCTCAATGCCAAAGTGCTTGAGGTAGCGCGGGCCAAAGTCCTCGGCGCGACCATAATATGTGTTGCCGTCGGCTGTTAGGTTTTTGCCCATGTACATCTGCGTGCAGGCGAGCGCAGATGTCGGCATGGACATGATGGTCGCAGCTCCAAAGGCGAGGCCTATGCCTAGCTTCTTGAGCGCGTTGACGGGGCGAGTTTTCCTCATTTTCCCTCCCAGCGTGCGAAAGCCCTCTGTCGCCAGAGGGCTTCAGCCAATAAAGACACCTCATTAGCGTAACGAACTGGAAACAATATTCATCTATGAAAGAAACTTACTCGATAAGCGTGATGAAATATGCGATGAACGGTTAATCGTACTCAGTTTGCAGCTTTACTTTAATAAAGACGCCCTGTAATTACAGTAGCCGAATAAAGTAGCTGGGAATGCCCGAAATGAAAATCCCCCGCTGTTTGACGAATGCATAAACAGCGGGAGAGTCGATAACTGGATGAATATCATACCAATGTGGATTTACTTCTTTCGGCGGTGAATCACGTTGATGGCGTAACCGACGAGCATGGCCAAGACGATGACAATAAAGCCGATCAGGGGATTGTCGTTCATAGGGTCCTCCTATTTTCCGAGCGGGGAGAATTCGTCGACGATGAGGTCGAGGCATTGCGGAAGCGCGCGGGCTCCAAAGACGCCCGAATTGCTGGAGATAATCTCGCCATCGAACTGCATGCCCAGTGACGGGGTGCAGGTGATCTTGGCTTCCTTGGTCTGGATGATCTTGAACTGTGGGCGCCCGAGTACCTTGCCGGCGGGGTCAAGCGCAGCGGTGATCACGGTAGGCAGCAGCTGCACGGTGCGCACGGGTTCGATGACCGCAATGTCGACCATGCCGTCGTTCATGCGGCAGTTGGGGAACAGGTTGATGTCGTTTTGGATGACCGAGGTGTTGCCGGCCATGCAGCAGATGCCATCGAGCTCCTCGACAATGCCGTCATGCTCAATCGTAAAGTGCGCCACCGTGGGGTTGGGCGTGGCGAGCGCGGAGAGGAAGTAGGCGATCTCGCCGATGTCGTTTTTGGTGGGGGCGGCCTTCATCATGATCTCGGCGTCGAAGCCCGAGCCGGCGATGATGATAAAGCCGTGGCGCTTCTCGTTGCCGTTCTCGTCGAGCCAAAAGAGCTCGCCCATGTCCACTTTGACCGTGCGACCGGCGCGGCAGGCCTTGGCAAGTGCCGCTGCCTCGGGGGCATTACCGATGTTATTGAAGAACAGGCAGGCCGTACCGGAGGGGAAGACGAGCGTGGGGACGCCGCATCCGCGCATTTGGTCGAGCACGTTGGAGACGGTGCCGTCACCGCCCGAAACGACCACGCGATCAAACTCGCGCACGTCCGCCACGGCGTCCTTGGGTTCCATGCCATCGCCGATAAAACGCATCACGACCTCGTCGCCGCCCTGCGCGAGGGCGTGCGTGAATGCGAAGATTTCATCTGAGCTGGGGCCCGATGCCGGGTTGTGGATGATAAGGCAGCGCATACTTACGTTCCCGTTCTGTGACTAACCGAGTATAGTTGTAAGGCAATGCCGATATCCTACCCGTGTTTTTCGGGCCTAACCTTATTCGATGGGTTGATATGTACATTTCCACACATCAGGCTCTACTCGACTTTTGCCAGCGCGCCCGTGAGTTCGACGCGATTGCCGTCGATACCGAGTTTTTGCGCGAGCGCACGTTCCATCCGCGCCTGTGCCTGGTTCAGATTGCCACTCCTGCCGAGAGCGTCGCGGTCGATCCTCTGGTGATCGACGACCTATCGCCGCTGGCCGAGCTTATGGCCGACGAGAGCGTGACCAAGGTCTTCCACGCCTGCTCGCAGGATATGGAGGTCATGCTTCACACCGTGGGCGCGCTGCCGCGTCCGATTTTTGACACGCAGGTCGCCGCCGCCTTTTTGGGCGAGCGCCAGCAGATTTCCTACGGTGCGCTCGTGCAGACGTTTTGCGGCGTTTCGTTGCCTAAGACCGAGTCGCTGACCGACTGGTCGCGCCGCCCGCTGACCGATAAGCAGATTGAGTACGCGATCGATGACGTCAAGTACCTGATTGTTGCCTATACCGAGATGATGAGCCGCCTTCGCGAGCTGGGCCGTGTGGATTGGGTGCTCGATGAGCTGCGCCCGCTGGCAGACGAGTCGCACTACCGCGCCGACCGCCATGAGGCATTCCGCAAGGTCAAGCGCATCAACTCGTGCAGCCGCCATCAGCTGGGCATTGCGCGCGAGCTTGCCGCCTGGCGTGAGGATCGGGCCGAGCGTCGCAATATCCCGCGCAAGTGGGTTATGTCCGACGATACGCTGCTGGCTCTGGTTAAGCGCAATCCCGTGCGTGTTGAGGAGTTCCGCAGCATCCGCGGTACCGACCAGCTGGGGGAGCGCGACGTGGACGGCGCACTCATGGCCATCAAGCGCGGTGCGAGCTGTCCGCACGATCGCCTGCCGCTCTTGGTGCGCGGACATCGTCAGATTTCGCCGGAGCTGGAGAGCGTGACTGACCTTATGTATGCGCTTATCCGCCTGGTTGCCGAGCGCTCGGGCGTTGCGACCTCGGTCATTGCCTCGCGCGATGACCTGGCCGACTACATTGAGCATCCCGAGCAGAGCCGCCTGCGCGAAGGTTGGCGCTTTGAGCTTGTGGGCTCGCGCTTGGACGATCTGCTCTCGGGCAACATGGGACTCACCGTGAAGGACGGCAAAATCGAGCTCCTGTAGGGAAGCCTAGCCGCTTGAGTGGGTAGAATGCCTCCAACGTGTAACTCGATTCGGAGGAATTCGCATGCCCTATTACTATGGATACGGCTTTGGCATCGACCCGCTGTACCTGCTGGTTGTTCTTGTTTGTACGGTGCTCGGTCTTGCCGCGCAGAGCTATATCAACTCGACGTACAAAACCTGGTCCAAGGTTCGCTCGGACGGCGACACGGGTGCCACGGTCGCGCGCCGCATGCTCGATGCCAACGGTTGTAGCGCCGTGGGTATCAAGGGTGTCGCCGGTGAGCTCACCGACCATTACAACCCGCAGGATAACAACCTGTATCTCTCGGAAGCCAACCGCTCGGGCGGATCGGTCGCAAGCGTTGCCGTGGCCTGCCACGAGGCGGGCCATGCCGCCCAGCGTCAAAGTGGTTATGCCATGATGAAGGTGCGCGCCGCCCTGGTCCCGGTCGTCAACTTTACCCAGAACACCTGGACGATCGTGTTGCTCTTGGGCCTGTTTATGAACATCGCGGGACTCACGACCCTCGCGCTGATCTTCTTCTCGTTTAGCGTGCTGTTCCAGCTCGTTACGCTGCCGGTCGAGATTGACGCCAGCCGCCGCGCCGTGGCGTATATCGAGCAGTCGGGCATGAGCTCCAAACAGGTCAACGGTGCCAAGAAGGTGCTGACGGCCGCCGCGCTTACCTATGTGGCTGCGGCGCTCACCTCGATTATTCAGCTGCTCTATCTTATGGCTCGCTACAACAGAAACTCCAACCGATAACAAATTGGGTCGCTGGGCGCCGCGGGGATTTGTGTCCCCGCGGCGCTGTACTATGTGTTGGACTTGAATTTGCGCAGGGCCGGAGCTCTTGTGCACGATGACGAAAGGAGGCTGCGTGGCAGGCTGGAATCTAACCGGCAATAGCGTTTCCGCCGAGTTCGACGGTTCGGACGAGCAAGAGCGTAAAGAGCTCAGCGTGAGCCAGGCGGTAGAGATCGCCGCCGGTGCGCTTGATGCCATTCCGCAGCTGAGCGTTCTGGGCGAGGTCACGGGTTTTCGTGGCCCAAACGCCCGAAGCGGCCACTGCTATTTCCAGATCAAGGACGATTCGGCGGCCGTCGACTGCATCATCTGGAAGGGCGCCTACCTTAAGCGCACCTTCGACTTGCGCGACGGCATGCAGGTAAGCTTTAAGGGCAGCTTCAATCTCTATAAGGCCACGGGCCGCATGAGCTTTGTCGCTCGCTCGTTCTCGCTGGCGGGGGAGGGTCTGCTGCGTCAACAAGTGGCGCAACTGGCCGAAAAGCTACGCCGCGAGGGCCTGATGGACGAAGCGCGCAAGCGCCGCATCCCGGTGTTCTGCTCCCGCGTGGCGGCCGTCACCTCGCTTTCCGGTGCGGTAATCGACGACGTCAAGCGTACGCTGCGCCGTCGCAACCCGCTCGTCGAGCTTGTTTGCGTGGGCGCCAAGGTCCAAGGCGAGGGTGCGCCGGCCGAGCTCATTGAGGGCTTGCGCCGCGCCGCTTCCATTACGCCGGCGCCCGACTGTATTTTGCTGGTGCGCGGCGGCGGCTCCTTTGAGGACCTCATGACCTTTAATGACGAGGAGCTTGCCCGCGCGGTGGCGGCTTGTCCTGTGCCCGTGGTGACCGGCATTGGCCATGAGCCCGACACCTCGATTTGCGACATGGTGAGCGACCGTCGCGCCTCCACGCCCACGGCTGCGGCCGAATCGGTGGCGCCGGCTATGACGGAGCTGGCTGATGTGCTCGAGGCGCGCCATCAGCGTCTGGGTGCCGCGATGGCATCGATGATTGGGTCGGCCCAGGTCGACCTGGAGATGCTCGATCAGCGCGGTCGCCGTGCCTGGGATACCTATACGGCTCGCTTGGGTGATGCGCTCGATGCCGCTGCGTGTCGCCCGTGCCTCAACGACCCCACATTTATGGTCGAGCGTCGCGAATCGGAGCTTGCGCTGACTGCCGATCGCCTGTCGGGCGCCATAGTACGCTCGGTCGGGACATTCCGCTCCAACTTTGAGCGCTTGCCCGAGCGTCTGATTACAAGCACCTCGGGGCTCGATGGTAAGCGCCATGCGCTCACGCTTGCGAGTTCCCGCCTAGAGCATCAAGGGCGCACGATGCTCAGCAAGCCAGCGTCCGACCTGAGCCGTGCGGCAGCGTCGCTCGATGCCCTGTCGCCGCTCAAAGTGCTTGCTCGCGGCTATTCCATCGCGTACAGCGATGATGGTGTGGCTACGAGTGCCAAGACCTTTAAGCCTGGCGACGCCATTCGCGTGCGCATGGCAGACGGCAACGTGGCAGCAACGGTCGATACGGTCGAGTAGACCGCGTTTCGCAGTGATAGACCCTTAGGAAAGGAAACAGATATGGCAGAGAAGACCCCGGTAGAGCAGCTTACGTACAAGCAGGCCTCGCAGGAGCTGGAGCTCATCATCCGCAGCCTGGAGTCGGGCGATATGGAGCTTGAGGAGTCGCTCGAGAGCTACACCCGCGGCGTCGAGCTCCTCAAAAGCCTGCGCACCCGCCTGTCCGATGCCGAGCAGAAGGTCTCGGTGCTCCTTAAGGACGTCGACGGCAACGACGTGCTCGCCGACGGCGAGGCCGCCAACACCGATGATAACCTTTCGTTCTAAGCATCTCGACCAAATATAATTACCTTGGTCTGTAAGAAAGGAACCAGCTATGTGCGATTGCATCTTCTGTAAAATTGCCAACCACGAGATCCCCTCGACCGTTGTCTATGAGGACGACCAGGTCATCGCCTTCGACGACCTTAACCCCCAGGCGCCGGTCCACACGCTCGTGATCCCTAAGAAGCACTACAGCGACATCGCCGACAACGTACCCGCCGAGACCATGGGCGCCATGGCTCACGCCATCCAGGAGGTCGCCAAGGCCAAGGGACTGGAGGACGGTTTCCGCGTCATTTCCAACAAGGGTGTCAACGCTGGCCAGACCGTCATGCACTTCCACATGCTCGTTCTCTGTGGCAAGAACCTGGGCGAGAACCTCATCTGAGGGCGCACGGCCCGTCGCCTTGGCTGCCTTTGGAGTAATCTATGCAGCTTTCTCAACTCGAATACCTTCAAGCGGTAGCGAACTATGGAGGCGTGCGCAAAGCAGCTCGCGCCGTTCATGTGAGTCCGCAGGCCGTTTCGTCGGCAATCAAAAAGCTGGAATCTGAGTATCAGATTGTTTTGCTCAACCGATCGGCGGGGGAGGCTGTTTTGTCTCCGGCGGGCAGAGAATTTGCGCGTCGTGCGCGCGTGATCCTGGCACAAGTCGACGATCTCAAAAAGTACGCTCAATCGAGGGGCGACGGCGTTTCGCCCGATGGCCACTTTCGTCTTTACGCCCCCTGCCTTCATGGGCGGGGGCGCCTTTTTGCCGAAAGCTGGTATGACTCGTTTGAACGCTCGCACCCTCAGATTCACCTTGATGTGTGGCATCAGCCAACGGCTACATGCTTTGAATCACTTGTGCTTGGCATTTCGGATGCGGCTATCTCATTCGAGGAACCACGGGACAGCGTCCTTTCTTCAAAATATTTGGGTGAAAAGGAGCTCAAGGTTCTTTCATGCCCAGCGGGTCATCAATCTGTGGGCGCCATGACCATTCGCGAGTTACTGGGCGGCAGGCTCGCTATTCCCATTAATTTGTCACCCTGTCTCAATGCAATCAATCAATGTCCCGAAGCCCAGCTGGTTAATTTCCGCTTCCGTGATGTCGAATACGGAAACAAGGCGCAGGCTGAGTTTCTTCAAGCCGGGGGATTGATATTGAGTTTTTCTGGGTCCTCTCTTGCGTCGGATGGATCAGAAGTGAGTGAGTGCTCAATTGAAGGTTCGCGTGATGTAACCTTGCCTATCTACTTTTGCTATCGGCAAAATTCCTGGACTGATCGACACCAGACGGTTTTTCTGCACCTATTGCGTCATCTTGCTTCGTGAGATTAATTGGCTTCGAGGCATCAAGTGATTATTGACGCCTTGTAACACATAGCTGACAGCTTTGCCCCCATGCTTTTCCAAGATTCCGATTTAGATTGCTGACTCTTGGAGGGCGGAGCATGAAAAACCGTACGGTTTTGCTTTATATGACGTTCGTTTTTCTGTCGAACTTCAGCACCATCTTGTATTTTCTAACTGTCTACCTTGAGTTCGTCGGACTTTCAATGGTATCGATTTCTAGCATGATGATTGCATATCAAGCGAGCAAGTTCATCCTTGAAGTTCCCACTGGCTATATTGCTGATAGGTTTGGACGAAAGACAAGCGGTCTCGTTGGCGTCGTGGGAATGCTTGGATACTACGCCGCCCTGCTTCTCGTCCGTTCTCCCCTGCTTTTAATCGGTGCGTTCGCTCTCAAGGGTTTTGCCGTTGCGTGTGTGAGCGGATCCATCGAAGCGATTTATATTGACAGCGTCTCTCAGGACCAGCTCGTAAGACTTAATGTCGTTGAGCGATTTGTTTTCTATGCCTCTTATGCCATCTCCGCTTGCGTGGGCGGTTTCATTTCGTCCGTCGGTGCATATCTCATTGGTCTTTCGGCAGATATCATCGCAATGGTGTTGACGTTGGTTGTCGTTGTCTGCATTCCTGAGATGCGAAGAGGGGGCACTGCGACGACACCTGAACATGGGATTAGCCCGAAGATGATCGGTGCCGCTATTGCGGGTAATGGCATTCTTCGTTCAGCGTTCATCATGGACTGTTCTCAGGCATTTGCTTTTGTCGCCCTGGAAGACTTTTTCTCACTGCTGCTTGCGGGTCGCGGAATGAATGCCGTCGCTTCGGGTGTGACCATTGCGGTCCAGCTCCTTGCCTCGGCCTCCATGGGACTTATTGTGCCCCGTGCGATTGCTCATGTCGACAAGGGCCGCTTTGCGCGTATTTGCGGCATCGTGCGCCTTTTCCTGACAGCTTTGTTTTTGATTCCCCTTACTCCGGCTAATTTGCTGCCCGTGTTCTATGTGCTGCAGACGGTTGCGTACTCGTTATTTGCTCCAATTAAATACTCAATTTTTCAAAAAGCAGCCGATTCTTCGATGCGCTGCTCACTGATTTCGGTTCAAAGCCAGATGGTGGCGGTGGGCGCCGTTCTTTTCTATCTGCTCAATGCTGTGTTGAGTAGCGTTGTGGGTATTCGGGTTGTGCTGCTTGTTGCGCTTGGGATTTCTTCTCTGGCGTTTGTCCCCGCGCTATTTCGCCTTACAAGTCGAAGACCATGAGCATGCATGCATCGATAACTTATATATCAACGCAATAAACCCGAGCTCGAGGGCGTTTGGGTTTATTATTGAAGCGTATGTAACCTGGCGGCGCCACACCGCCTGTTAGTAGGGAGACACATGAACGTTCTGGTCGTCAACGCAGGATCTTCGACCCTTAAGTATCAGGTCATCGATACCAAATCCCACAAGGTGTCCGCAAAGGGCTCCTGTGAGCGCGTCTGCTTTACCGGCGGTACCTTCACCCACGCTGCCAACGGCTCCAAGAAGGTGACCGAGAACATCGAGTTCCCCGACCACAAGGTCGCCATCGAGGTCGTCCTGAAGGACCTCGAGGCTAACGGCGTCAAGATCGAGGGCATCGGCCACCGCATCGTTCAGGGCGGTTGGTACTTTGGCGATTCCTCCCTCGTCGACGAGGACGTTCTCGCTAAGATCCGCGAGGTCGCTCCGCTCGCCCCGCTGCACAACAACCCCGAGGCTAACGTTATCGAGTTCTGCCTGGAGCAGTATCCCGACCTGCCCAACGTCACGGTCTACGACACCGCCTTCCACTTCAATATGCCCGAGGTCGCCAAGACCTACGCCCTGCCCAAGGACGTCTGCGACAAGCTGCACATCCGTAAGTACGGCGCTCATGGCACCAGCTATCGCTACATCTCCAAGAAGGTCGCCGAGATGACCAACGGCGAGGCCCGCAAGGTCGTCGTGTGCCACATCGGTTCCGGCGCCTCCCTGTGCGCCATCGAGGACGGCAAGTGCATGGACACCACCATGGGCCTTACCCCGCTCGACGGCGTCATGATGGGCACCCGCTGCGGTTCCATCGACCCGGCTACCGTGTGCTACCTGCAGCGCGAGGGCGGTTACACCTTCGACGAGGTCGACGAGATGATGAACAAGAAGTCCGGCCTCATGGCCGTGACCGGCGGCAAGACCAACGACTGCCGTAACGTCGAGGAGCTTGCTGCTGCCGGCGATCCCGAGGCTCAGCTCGCCTTCGACATGTTCGTCTACAAGATTGCCGCCAAGGCCGCCGAGATGGCAACCTCCATGTGCGGCATGGACACGCTTGTCTTTACCGCTGGCATCGGCGAGCACGCTCCGGCCGTCCGCGCTGGCGTGGCCGACCGTCTGGCCTTTATGGGCGTCAAGATGGACCACGCCCGCAACGCCCTGCGCGGCGACGGCGCTTGGTGCCTGTCCGCCAAGGATTCCAAGGTCAAGATCTTCGTCATCCCCACGGACGAGGAGTTCATGATCGCTTCCGACGTCGAGCGCATCGTTAACGGCAAGTAATTGATGCAAGGGGAGGGGACTGGATGGCCTTGTGCCGTTCAGCCCCCTTTTATGCACTTTGAGCGAAGAGTTTAATAGATATTTATTGAATTCTGATAACTTCTTATTAAGGATACGGCCGCCTTATGGGTTTGCCGACCGTACTGTAATCACGAAGGAGTCTCATGAACGTACTTGTTGTCAACGCCGGCAGCTCGAGCCTTAAATATCAGCTTTTGAACACCGATACCCGCGAGGTTTTCGCCAAGGGTAACTGCGAGCGTATCGGCTCGGAGATGGGTATCTTTGGCCATTCCGAGAACGGTGGCGCCAAGCAGACCGAGGAGATTCCTTTCCCCGACCACCGTTCGGCTATCGCGCGCGTGCTCGAGGAGCTCGAGAAGACCGACTTTACGATCGATGGCATCGGCCACCGTATCGTTCAGGGCGGCTGGTACTTCGATGATTCCGCGGTCGTCGACGATGAGGTCATGGCTAAGATTCTCGAGGTGGCGCCGCTCGCCCCGCTGCACAATTACGGCGAGGCCGCGGCAATCGAATATTGCCGCGAGAAGTATCCGGAGCTGCCCAACGTGGCCGTCTTCGACACTTCGTTCCACATGACCATGCCCGAGGTTGCCTACACCTACGCCCTGCCCAAGGACGTGTGCGACAAGTATCACGTGCGCAAGTACGGCGCTCACGGAACGAGCCACCGCTACGAGTGGATGATGGCCAAGGAGATCCTGGGTTCGCGCTGTCACCGCCTGCTTTCGTGCCATTTGGGCAACGGCGCCTCGCTCGCCGCTATTGAGGACGGTGTCTGCCGCGATACCACGATGGGCCTCACGCCGCTCGACGGTTTGATGATGGGCACCCGTTGTGGTTCCATAGACCCGGCTACCGTGTGCTACCTGCAGCGCGAGGGCGGCTACAGCTACCAGGAAGTCGATGACATGATGAACAAGCAGTCTGGTCTGCTTGCCATTTCGGGCATCTCCAACGACGCCCGCGACATCCGTACGCGCGCCTCCGAGGGCGACGAGCGCTGCCTGCTCGCCTTCGATATGTTCGCCTACAAGGCCATGCAGCAGGCCGGCTCCATGATCGCTTCCATGGCGGGCGTGGACACCATTACCTTTACCGCCGGCATTGGCGAGAACGACTGGTCGATCCGCAAAGCTTTCTGCGACTGCTTCGAGTGGCTGGGCGTGCGCATCGACAACAACAAGAACCGCGAGGCCGTGGGTAACGGCCCGCAGGTCATCAGCGCCGCCGGTTCCGCCGTCACGGTCATGGTCATCCCCACCGACGAGGAATACATGATCGCCCACGACGTCGAGCGTCTGACCAAGAACAACTAACGCGCGCATTTGCAAGTAAGCGAAAGGCCTCCAGAGCAACGACTCAGGAGGCCTTTTTGCTAGCAGGCGGACGGCGGAAACCCTATCCCATTTCGAGCGCAAATTCTGGGACACGCTTTCCGGTTGAGGCACGTTGCGGAAAGTGCGACCCACAATAAAGCAAAATTCCGTCCCGCAGTTTCCCAAACAGGCCCCAAGGGGAAACTGCATCCCACAATTCGCCTTCAAACTGGGATACGCTTTCCGCTTGAACAGCCGCCGATCCGCAGCACGCCTCGCAGATCCAAAGTGGCCATATCCGCAACGCCTTCGCTCCCAACAATTGCACCCATCCATTCAGATCCTCAGCCCCAGCTCGTAGCCAAGCCGCCGTCCACTCCAGATGCTCTGAATGCTTCGTAGCAGTAGAAGGCCGTACGGGCTAACCCCTGAAAACATTCCGCACCAGAAACGCCCCCGTTCGTAGCTCCGAAGGAGCAGAACGGGGGCGTTTCATTGGTCGAGGACGTTTTCAGGGGTTAGCCTGTACGGCCTTCGGGCGAGTGCGTCCGCTACTCAGCCATCTGAGCCTGGACGGCGGTGATGGCCACGACACCCACGATGTCGTCGGCAGAGCAGCCGCGCGACAGGTCGTTGACCGGCTTGGC
Organism: uncultured Collinsella sp.; assembly: GCA_938011935.1. GTDB lineage: Bacteria > Actinomycetota > Coriobacteriia > Coriobacteriales > Coriobacteriaceae > Collinsella. Next base: position 3,679 of record CALLSU010000083.1, on the reverse strand, counting down.
GATGCCCTGCAGGATGGGGCCGTAGGCGTCGGCGCCGGCGAAGCGCTGGACCAGCTTGTAGCCGATGTTGCCGGCCTCGAGGTCGGGGAACACGAGCACGTTGGCCTTGCCGGCAACGGAGGAGCCGGGAGCCTTGAGCTGAGCGACGGTGGGGACGATAGCGGCGTCGAGCTGCAGGTCGCCATCGATGGCGAGCTCGGGAGCCTTCTCCTTGCAGAACTTCACGGCCTCCTGGACCTTCTTGGCGACCTCGCCGCCGGCGGAGCCCATGGTGGAGTAGGAGAGCATGGCCACGTGCGGCTCAACGTTGCCCATGAAGGTGGACCAGGAGTGAGCGGAGGCGATGGCGATCTCGGAGAGCTCGTCGGAGGACGGGTTGATGTTGAGGCCGCAGTCGGCGAAGATCAGCGTGCCGTCGGTGCCGAACTGCGGGGTGTCGGTGCACATCACGAAGAAGGCCGAGACCAGCTTGGTGCCCGGGGCGGTCTTGAGGATCTGCAGCGCGGGGCGCAGGGTGTCGGCGGTGGAGTGGCAGGCGCCGGAGACCAGGCCGTCGGCGTCGCCCATCTTGACCATCATGGTGCCAAAGTAGGTGGCGTCCATCACCTGGGCGCGAGCCTGCTCGATGGTAACGCCCTTCTTGGCGCGGAGCTCGGCAAACTTCTGCGCGTACTCCTCGTGCTTCTCGGCATTGCGCGGATCGATGACGGTGGCGCCGGGGACGTTGATCTCGTTGGGATCGCCCAGGATGACGATGTTGGCCAGGCCTTCCTCGATGATCTTGTTGGCTGCGACGATGGTGCGCGGATCCTCGCCCTCGGGCAGGACGATGGTCTTAAGGTCGGCCTTGGCGGCAGACTTCATACGGTTTAGGAAATCGCTCATGTTACTCCTTGCAAGCGTTTCGCTAAGCTCCAGGCGCCCGGCTGTTCACGAATAAACCCGCTGCTAGCGGGTTTACCTTTCAATTATGTACGCCGCGGTGCTTGAGCTTTCCTTGTGTGGCAAGCTCATTATAGGACGCATTAGCGCTATAATCGCTCTGATAAATATGTCTCGAAGAATGTTCGAGAAAAGCCCAGCTAACGAGCCCGTGGCTTTTGACAAGGAGTATCGATGCAGATTACCTCAGGCCTGCCTGAAGGCTTTAACGCCGGCGCGTACGACATGATTGTCGTCGGTGCTGGATATGCCGGTGCCGTTTGCGCCCGCCGTCTTGCCGAGACCATCGGCTATCGTGTTGCCGTTTTGGAGCGCCGTAGCCACATTGCGGGCAATGCCTATGACTGCACTGACGAGGCCGGAATCCTGATCCACGAGTACGGTCCGCATATCTATCACACCTTTAACGAGCGTGTGCACAATTTCCTGTCGCGCTTTACCAAGTGGACGGATTATCAGCACAAGGTGCTCGCCAACATCAACGGTACCCTGATGCCCGTGCCCTTCAACCATGCGAGTCTCAAGCTCGCCTTTGGTGACGAGCGCGGCGAGGAGCTGTATCAGAAGCTCGTGGAGACCTTTGGCAAGGATGTCAAGGTGCCCATTATGGAGCTGCGTAAGAAGAACGACCCCGACTTGGCCGAGGTCGCCGATTACGTCTACGAGAACGTCTTTTTGCATTACACCATGAAGCAGTGGGGCCAGACGCCCGACCAGATCGATCCCTCGATCACCGGCCGCGTTCCCGTCTTTGTGGGCGACGATGACCGCTATTTCCCGCAGGCTCCCTTCCAGGGTATGCCGCAGGACGGCTACACGGCGCTGTTCGAGCATATGCTCGACCACGACCTGATCGACGTGTTCTGCGACGTGGACGCCCGCGATCTCTTTGAGATCGACGAGACCACCGTCAAGGTCGACGGCAAGGTCTACGGCGGCGAGATCGTTTATACCGGTCCGCTCGATGAGCTGTTCAACCTCGACCTGGGCGCTCTTCCGTACCGTACGCTCGACATGAAGTTCGAGACGCTCGATATGGATCAGTTCCAGCCCGTGGGCACCGTCAACTACACCACGAGCGAGGACTACACGCGTATCACCGAGTTCAAGAACATGACTGGTCAGGTCCTGCCTGGCAAGACCACCATCATGAAGGAGTACTCCAAGGCCTATACGCCCGGCTCGGGCGAGACGCCGTATTACGCCATTCTTGAGCCCGAGAACCGTGAGCTCTATGAGCGCTATCTTGAGCGCGTCCAGAACCTGACAAACTTCCACCCGGTGGGTCGTCTGGCCGAGTATCGTTACTACGATATGGATGCCGTGACCAATTCTGCCCTCGATCTTTCGGATGAGATTATCGCCTGCCATGCATAAAGTCATAACATTCGGTATTCCCTCGTATAACGCCGCCAAGGACATGGACCATTGCATCACCTCCATCTTGGAGGGGAGCAATTACGCCACCGATATCGAGATTATCGTGGTGGACGACGGCTCCAAGGACGAGACGGCCGCCAAGGCCGACGAGTGGGAGGCCCGTTATCCTGGAATCATCCGCGCGGTGCACCAGGAGAATGGCGGCCACGGTATTGCCGTCCTTTCGGGTCTGCGCGAGGCGCAGGGCACCTACTACAAGGTCGTCGACTCGGACGACTGGCTCGATGGCGCAGCTCTATCGACTATGCTTTCGATTCTTCGCGGTTTTGAGGAGCGCGACCAGCGCGTCGACCTCTTTATCTCGAACTATGTGTACGAGAAGGCTTACGAGGGTACTCATACTGCCATTGGTTATAAGTTTGCCCTGCCGCGAAAAAAGATCTTTACCTGGGACCAGATCGGCCATTTCCGCCTGGACCAGAATCTGCTCATGCACAGCCTGTGCTATCGCACGGATGTGCTGCGCGAGTCCAACCTTCCCATGCCGCCGCACACGTTCTATGTGGACAACATCTACGCCTACGTGCCGCTGCCGCGTTGCAAGACCATGTACTACGCCGACATCGACCTCTATCGCTACTTTATCGGTCGCGAGGGCCAGAGTGTCAACGAGGCCACGATGGTCAAGCGTCTCGATCAGCAGTTCCGTGTGACGCGCATCATGATGGAGTCGTACCACCTGTACAGCGATGTCGAGTCGTCGCGTCTGCGTTCGTACATGATGGGTTATTTCACTATGATGATGGCGATCTGCTCGGTGCTCACCAAGCTTTCCGAGGAAGATTGCGCCGACGAGCGCCTAAAGACGCTGTGGAATGATTTGAAGGCCTATGACGAGCGTATGTATCGTCGTGCACGTTACGGTGTGGTCGGCTTCTTCACCAACCTCCGCGGTCGTGCCGGAGACAAAACCACACTCGGCCTATACCGCCTTGCCTCAAAGATCTTCAAATTCAACTAGGGCAGAAACGCTCGGGTAACGGGGACCCCTGGTCCTTAACTTGCTACTTCGAACAGTCCTGCGCAAGACGGAGGCGCCACTGGCGCCTCCTTTGCGTGCGGAACTCGTATCAAGTTAAGGACCAGGGGTCCTCTGCTATGTCCCGCTTTATGTCAGCAAGCTGAATTTGAAGATCTCCGACGCGCGGTACACAGGGGCCTGGGCTGAAAAGATTTTGGTTGGTAGGTTGCCCGGTGGGTCTTGGTTATGTTTGTCGCGAGTTCCGCACGAGCCGAAGAGCACTTAATGTGCTCTTCGTGCGAGCCAGGACTGTAGAGCAGCAAACATAACCAAGAC